>JAQGMZ010000125.1 GCA_028292045.1 Polaromonas sp.
TGGCCCAAACCGGCGTGCCCGTCAAGGGCGTGGTGTTTAACGACCTGGACACCAGCCGCCAGCGCTACGGCGGCTATGGCTATAAATACAGCCGCTACCGCTACACCAACTACCAGTACGGCAAAACGGCGGACGGGCAGTAAAAAATCATGTCCAGCTTGTCCTCAGCTACTGTGCCGCAACACGTTGCCATCATCATGGACGGCAACCGACGCTGGGCTGCCAAGCGCAGCCTGCCGCGCGCTCTAGGTCACGCCAGCGGAGCCCGGCGCGTGAAGCAGGTGGTTGAGGCCTGCGCGGCACGCGGCGTGCGCTACCTCACGCTGTTTGCCTTCAGCACGGAAAATTGGCAGCGCCCGGCCGACGAAGTGTCCAGCCTCATGGGCCTGCTCGTGCATTACTTGCAAAAAGAGATCAGCAATATGCACACCTCCGGCGTGTGCCTAAAGGTGGTGGGCGACCTGAGCCGGTTTGACCAGCGGCTGCAAAACCTCATGGTCGCGGGGCAGGCACTGACGGCGCACAACACCAAGATCACCCTGACCATTGCCGCTAACTACGGCGGACGCTGGGACATGATGCAGGCCGTGCAAGCCTGGCAGGCGGCCCATCCCGATAAAACCGTGGCCAGTATGGACGAAGCTGGACTGCGCCCGTACCTGGGCATGGCCCATGCGCCCGACCCGGAATTGCTGATTCGCACTGGCGGCGAATCGCGCATCAGCAACTTCATGCTGTGGCAAATGGCCTACACCGAGCTGTTTTTCACCGACACGCTGTGGCCCGATTTTTCAACCCCGGTGCTTGACGACGCACTGGAATGGTTTAGCGCGCGTGACCGCCGTTTTGGCGCCTCGGCTTCTCAAATTGCCTGCTAATTTCCAACCGGACAGACACCATGCAAACTTTCATGAATCTTGACCTGCTTTCG
This sequence comes from Polaromonas sp., assembly GCA_028292045.1. Lineage (GTDB taxonomy): Bacteria > Pseudomonadota > Gammaproteobacteria > Burkholderiales > Burkholderiaceae_C > Polaromonas. The sequence goes on from JAQGMZ010000125.1 coordinate 932, forward strand.
GCGCTCGTGGCGGGCAGCATTGCGCTGCTGGTGGCGCTGCTGTTGGTGCGCACCCAGCACTGGCATGGCCACCTGAGCATGGACAGCGACGAGGGTGTGCAGAAGTTCCACACCAGCCCCACGCCCCGGGTTGGCGGGATTGCCATTGCGGTGGGTGTTGTGGCCGGCTACTTGTTTGCAAACATTGGCAGCCAGACCCTGCTGGGGCCGCTCATTCTGGCCGGCATTCCGGCCTTTGCTTTTGGCCTGCTGGAAGACATGACCAAGCGTGTCAGCGTGCGCACCCGCCTGCTGGCTACCATGGGCTGCGGCGTGCTGGGCTGGGCCATCACCGGCTACTCCATCACCGATGCCAACATGCCGGGTCTGGACTGGCTGCTGGGCTTTACCGTGATTTCCGTGCTTTTCACCGCCTTTGCCGTGGGGGGCGTTGCCAACGCCATCAACATCGTAGATGGCTTCAACGGCCTGGCCGCAGGCACCGTGATCATCATCCTGACGGCGTTTGGCGTCATGACAACGGCCCTGGGCGACCATGATCTGGCGCTGGTGTGCCTGATCCTGGCGGGTGCCGTGGCCGGCTTCTTGGTGGTGAACTGGCCGCTGGGCAAAATTTTCCTGGGCGATGGCGGGGCCTACTTCGTGGGGTTTGCCCTGGCCTGGCTGGCCGTGTTGATATTGGCCCGCCATGCCGAGGTGTCGGCCTGGGCGCCCATGCTGGTGTGCGGCTTTCCGATTCTGGAAGTGCTGTTCAGCATCCTGCGCCGTCGCCGCCGCAATTTGAGCCCTGGCGATCCTGATCGTTTGCACTTGCATAGCCTGGTCAAGCGCCGAGTGGCGCGTGCTTTGTTCCCCAATGCCAATAGCCTGGTCCGCAATTCCGTGACCGGTGCCATCATGTGGATGGCCGCACTGGTGCCCGCCGCTATCGCGGTGACCTGGTCCACAGACACCACCATGCTGGTAATGGGCTTTGTGGTCTGTGCCCTGCTGTATACCGCTGCCTACGCGCGGCTGACGCAATTCCGTTGGTTCTGGACCGTGCGAACCTTGACGTCCCGCAAAGCACAACCGGTCATTCGCGCCAAGCAGCAAGAAGCGTTCAAGAAATCATGACTATGGATGGCCATGGGCTGGTGCCTAAGGGTGCCGGCGAAGATTCAAGTACTTTTATGAATAAAAAGTGCCTCTAGTCCACGCCCAGTAAGCGCAAAAAGCTATTAAAAAAATAGCAAAATTTCTTCGACCGGTTTGTGCCCTCCAGCTGGCCACGCCAGGCCGCACGGGCAATGCCCGCCAATAGTTCCTTTTCTCATACCTCCTTATGACCAAAAACGAAGCCTCCATCCCGACCATGAACCTGGACAACTTGAAAGTTGCCATCATCGGCCTGGGTTACGTCGGCCTTCCGCTAGCGGTCGAATTTGGCAAAAAGCGCTCCGTGGTCGGCTTTGACATCAACATTAAGCGCATTGCAGAACTGAAGGCCGGCCACGACCACACGCTGGAGACCGAACTCAAAGAATTGCAAGATGCCGAATTCCTGCGCTTCACCACCCAGCTGGAGGACCTTCGCGCCTGCAACTGCTACATCGTCACTGTGCCCACGCCGATTGACGAGCACAAGCGGCCCGACCTGACGCCACTGATCAAGGCCAGCGAAACCGTGGGCAAGGTCCTCAAGCCCGGCGACATCGTGATTTACGAATCCACCGTGTACCCCGGCGCCACCGAGGAAGACTGTGTGCCCGTGCTCGAAAAATTCTCGGGACTCACGTTCAACCAGGATTTTTACGCCGGCTACAGCCCCGAGCGCATCAACCCCGGCGACAAGGAGCACCGCGTCACCACTATCAAGAAAGTCACCGCCGGCTCCACGCCCGAAGTGGCCGACCTGGTGGATGCGCTGTACAACCAAATCATCACCGCTGGCACCCACAAGGCCGCCAGCATCAAGGTGGCCGAAGCCGCCAAGGTGATCGAAAACACTCAGCGCGACCTGAACATTGCCCTTATCAACGAGCTGGCGATCATCTTCAACAAGATGGGCATCGATACCGAAGCCGTGCTGCAAGCTGCTGGCAGTAAGTGGAACTTCTTGCCGTTTCGACCCGGCCTGGTCGGCGGCCACTGTATTGGCGTGGACCCGTACTACCTGACCCACAAGGCCCAGGCCATTGGCTACCACCCCGAAATCATTCTGGCCGGCCGCCGCCTGAACGACAGCATGGGACCTTACGTAGTGTCCCAACTGGTCAAGGCCATGGGAAAGCGCCGCGTGCATGTTGATGGCGCGCGCATCCTGGTCATGGGCCTGGCCTTCAAGGAAAACTGCCCTGACCTGCGCAATACCCGCGTGGTCGACATCGTGGCCGAACTTCAGGACTACAACTGCGAAGTGGACGTGTACGACCCGTGGGCTTCCGCTGAAGAAGCGCAGCACGAATACGGCATTACGCCCGTGGCCCAGCCCCAGCCCGGCACCTACGACGCCATCATTGTGGCCGTGGCCCACCACCAGTTCAAGTCCATGGGCTCTGTCGCCATACGCGCCCTGGGCAAGCCCAACCATGTGCTGTACGACCTGAAATACCTGTTGCCTGCTGCAGAAAGCGACCTTCGTTTGTAATTTTACTTTGGGATATACAATTGCGATATCCCAATAAAAGTTCAAGGGGCGAATCATGACAACGACCACCGTATTCACCAATAACCGCAGTCAGGCCATCAGGCTGCCTGCCGAGTTACGCTTACCTGACAACGTTAAGCGCGTGGATGTTCGGGCGCGTGGCTGCGAGCGCATCATTGCGCCGGTGGGTCAGACATGGGACAGCTTCTTTTTGAATGGCCCACAAGTGGCAAAAGATTTCATGGAGACGCGCGCTAGCCAGGACCAGCCGGAACGCGAAGCCTTCTGATGCTGCGTTACCTGCTTGACACCAACATCGTGATCTATGTGATCAAGCGCAGGCCTCTGTCGGCGCTGCAGATGTTCAATGAACACGCAGGCCATATGGCGATTTCTGCGATCACGATGGCCGAACTTCTGCACGGCGCAGAAAAAAGCAACGCGCCAACGCGCTCCCTGGCGGTAGTCGAAGATTTTTGTGCCCGTCTGGAGGTGCTGGCCTATGGACCCAAGGCGGCGCAGCATTACGGCAATATTCGCACTGCCTTGGAAAAGCGGGGACAACCCATCGGTGTCAATGACCTGCACATTGCCGCCCATGCCCGCAGCGAAGGACTGACGCTCGTATCCAACAACCTGCGCGAGTTCGAACGCGTGGAAGCGCTGCAACTTGCCAACTGGGCAATTTAACGCCGCCCAGACAAACCAACCTACATGACCGCCTACAACACTCTTCAAACACGCTTGCCCACTGAGCCCCGCACCTGGCTCATCACCGGCGTGGCCGGCTTCATCGGCTCCAACTTGCTGGAAGCCCTGCTAAAACTTGACCAGCGCGTCGTGGGGCTTGACAACTTCGCCACCGGCCATCAGCGCAACCTGGACGAAGTGCAAACCCTCGTCAGCCCCACG
>JAQGMZ010000170.1 GCA_028292045.1 Polaromonas sp.
CGACGCGCGGGTCGCGGCCGAAGGCGCGGTCGCCGATCACGCTGCTCTCGCCATAATCCAGGTCGAGCACCGGCGTGAAGCTGAAATCCACGCCGCAGGCCCGCAACTCGGCGCCCAGCACATAGCCACAGGCAGTCGCCGCGTTGGTGGCGGCCAGCTGGTCCCTGACCCACAGCTCGCCCAGTGCGCGCATCGGCGGCAGATGCGTCAGGCCATCGGTGCGAAAACGCTGCACCCGGCCGCCTTCATGGTCCACGCAGATAAGCAGGTCTTTGCGCACGCTCTTGATGTCGGCACACAATTTTTCCAATTGCTGGCGGTCTTTCCAGTTGCGGGCAAACAAAATGACGCCGCCGGTCAGCGGATGCTTGAGGCGGCGGCGGTCGTCCTTGCCGAGCCTGAGGCCGGCAATGTCGATGATGAGAGGGGCGTGCTGGGTCATGGGAATCTTTTCTCGTTCACGGTTAAATCCATCCAGGGCTGCATGCGCAGCCGGAGCTTGCGCAAGCAGCTACTTTTTTTCCACCACGCAAAAACTGGCGGCGTAGTCGGCTTCATCGGTGAGGCTGATGTGCGCCACCAGCTGGCGCGCCTCAAACCAGGTCTTGAGCGCGCCATGCAGCACGATCTTGGGCTGGCCGCTGGCCGCCTTGGCAACTTCACAGGAACGCCAGGTCATGGGCATGCGCATGCCCAGGCCAATGGCTTTGCTGAAGGCCTCTTTTGCGGAAAAGCGGGTGGCCAGGTAGCTTACGCCGCGGTCGGGCCAGCGCATGCTGCGCTCTGCCCAGGTGGCCAGCTCGGCGTCACTGAGGATTTTTTGGGCAAATCGTTCGCCATGCCGTTCCAGGCTGGCGCGAATGCGGCGAATGTCGCAGATGTCGTTGCCAATGCCGTAGATCATTTTCCCCCACGGTCGTTCGCTTCGCGCAATTTGCCGCCCCCCGGGGGGACCGCCCCGACTGCGGCCCGGCAAAGCCGGTTCAGCGGCTCGGACTTGCCAAGGCAAAGATACGTTTTCATTGCAAACATGCGGGTCATGCTGAAATGAAAGCCTCGTCGATGCAGTGCAGGTATTGTTTCACCGTGGCCTCGTAGCCTAGTTCAAGCGCGTCGGCAATCAGCGCATGGCCGATGGACACTTCGCGCACGCCGGGCACGGCGCGCAAAAATTCGGCCAGGTTGTCCCGGTTCAGGTCGTGGCCGGCATTGACGCCCAGGCCCGCGGCCACCGCTGCCAGCGCAGCCTTTTCAAACTGGACCAGCACCTTGTTTTTTCCAGCGCCGGATGCCGCCAGGGCATAGCTTTCGGTGTACAGCTCGACCCGGTCGGCGCCCACGCTTTTGGCAGCCGCCATGGCCTCGGGAACCGGGTCCATGAACAGGCTGACCCGCACGCCGCGCGCATGGGCATATTCGATGTGCGGCAACAATTTTTCGGCGTCCAGCGGAAAACTCCAGCCGTGGTCGCTGGTGAACTGGTCTTCGCTGTCCGGTACAAAGGTGCACTGGTGCAGCGGCAGCCCACGGGCGGTCAGGTCGCGCACGAAATGCATCAGGTTCTGCAGCGGATTGCCTTCAATGTTGAACTCGCAGTGCGGCCAGTCCTTCATCAGCGCCGCAATTTCGTAGACATCGTCCGCCCGAATATGCCGCTCGTCAGGACGCGGATGCACGGTGATGCCCTGGGCGCCCGCCTTCAGGCACAGTTCCGCGGCGCGCAGCACGCTGGGAATGTCCAGGTTCCGGGTATTGCGCAGCAGGGCCACCTTGTTGACATTGACGGACAACGCTGTTTTCAGCGTGCCGGGCGGATGCGGCGGATGCGTCCGGTGGTCGGTATGAAATAAAGCGATCATGGCGAAATCAATCGAAATAAATCGTTAAAGGGCTTGCAGGTCCATCATCATTTGCCGGGTTTTCAAAACCCCGACACCGCAATGGTAGTGCAGCAAGGCCCGCAACTGGATTTTCAATTCATTGGCAGCCGGCACGCAGGCGCGCAGGGTGTCCGAAAACAGCGCCCTGTCTCCGAGGGACTGCTGCAGCTCATGCCAGTGTTCGCCGCTCAGGCTGACCCGGTCGTCGTCATTCGCCTGCCGCAGGCCCGCTTCGGGCACCAGCACATAGCGTGCGTGCGGCACCACGGGCGTCAGCGTTGCCGTTTCCACATCCAGTACGGGCAACAGGCCAATGCCCTTGAGCAGGTGCAACTCGAAAGCGCGGAGCGCCAGCTGAAGGGTGTCGGCGTTCTGGCTGGCCAGCAGCTGGACCGTGGCGGCATAGGCATCGAACAGCAGTGGATGCGCGTCATCCCGGGCCAGAAGGCGCATCAGCAATTCATTGAGGTAATAGCCCGACAGCAAGGCATCGCCGCTGGGCATGACATGCCCGCCCTGCCATTCGGCACTCTTGAGGTTGCGTATCTCGGCATCGCCGCCGAACGCGAGATGCAGCGGCTGCAAAGGCAGCAAGATGGGCCGAAAACTCGAACTCGGTTTTTTCGCCCCACGCGCCACCAGCGCCACCCGGCCATGGTGGCGGGTGAACACGTCCAGGATCAGGCTGGACTCGCTCCAGTCATAGCGGTGCAGCACATAGGCGGGTTCATTGCTGATGCGTTGGGTTGCCACGTGTCACTCTGCTTAGGCCAGGTTGCAGTGCGCAACTGAATTCGCCCAAGCAGGGGCCGCGGAACCGGCTTTGCCGGGCCGCAGGCGCAGCGGCCCCCTCGGGGGGCAGGAAGCTACACGCAGTGAGCGACCGTGGAGGCTACTCATACCCGAAAGTTTTAACCCGCGCCTCGTCATCAGCCCAGCCCGACCGGACCTTGACCCAGATTTCAAGAAATACCTTGCCGCCCGTCAGGGCCTCAAGCTCGTGCCTTGCCTCGGTGCCGATGCGCTTGAGCTTTTCGCCCTTTTCCCCAATGATCATGCCCTTGTGCCCGTCCCGCTCAACCACGATGGTCGCGGCAATCTTGCGCAAGTTGCCTTCTTCCTCGTACTGGTCGATGATGACGGTCGAGGTGTAGGGCAACTCGTCG
>JAQGMZ010000133.1 GCA_028292045.1 Polaromonas sp.
CTGCAGCGCATCCACCGTGGCCAGCAGGTCGTCCGAGCCCAGCGCAATGTGCTGGATGCCTTCGCCGTTGTACTTGTCCAGGTACTCCTGGATCTGGCCGGCTTTTTCCTTGCCCTCTTCGTTGATCGGGATGCGGATCTTGCCGCAGGGGCTGGTCATGGCCTTGCTTTTCACGCCGGTGGCCTGGCCCTCGATGTCAAAGTAGCGCACCTCGCGGAAATTGAACAGCCGCTCGTAAAACCCCGCCCATTCAGCCATCCGGCCCCGGTGCACGTTGTGCGTCAGGTGGTCGATGTAGGTCAGGCCATGGCCGCTGGGGTTCAACTCGGCCCCCGGCAGCGGCTCGAAATCCACGTCATAAAAGCCGATGTTGCCAATGTCGCCCGGCTGCGCGCCGTTTTTGCCGCGCCATTGGTCGATGAAATAAATGATCGAGTCGCCCACGCCCTTGATGGCCGGAATGTTCAGCTCACCCGGGGCTGCCGTGTGCGCATAGCCCCAGGCGCCCAGCGAAATGGCGCGTTCGTAGGCCGCCTTGGCATCTTGCACCCGAAAGGCAATGGCGCACACGCTCGGGCCGTGCTGGCGCGAAAACCGCTGGGCAAACGAGTCCGGCTCGGCATTCAGGATGAAGTTGATGCCACCCTGCCGGTACAACGTGACATTTTTGTGCCGGTGCCTCGCAATGGGCTTGAAACCCATGCGGCCAAACACTTCGGCCATGGCTGCCGGATCGGGTGCGGCATATTCAATGAATTCAAAACCGTCGGTGCCCATCGGGTTTTCGGGGTTCAGGGTCGCGGTGCCTGCCGTGAAAGTAGCGTCGTTGTTCATGAATGTCTCCAGGGGTGTGGCTAGACTTTAAAGCGGCAGGCAGGACGGATTCATGCAATCCATGGCTTCCTTTTCGCATTGCCTGCAGGAAAGCTGCAAAATATTAGCCATGCAAACACTTGACAAGCTCGACCGGCAAATTTTGCGCAGTCTCCAGTCTGACGGCCGCGCTACTTACGACCAATTGGCTGCGCAGGTCAGCCTGTCGCCCAGTGCCGTGCTGCGGCGCGTCAAGCGGCTGGAGGAAACTGGCGTCATCGACCGTTATGTGGCGCTCATCAGGCCCGAATCGGTCGGCCTGGGGCTGACGGCCTACATCACCGTTCGGCTTGAAAAGCACCTGGAAGGCCACAAGCGCAGTCCGATGGACCTGTTTCGCGCCAGCGTGCAGACCTGGCCAGAGGTGGTCGAATGCGCTGCGCTGACCGGCGAGATGGACTACCTGCTGCGGGTATTGGTACAGGACATGGCGCATTACAGCCGCTTCATCATGGACACGCTGCTCAAGCACGCCAGCGTGCAGGACTGCAAGACCAGCTTCATGATGGACCAGGTCAAGTCCACAACGGCCGTTCCCCTGTAGCCGCTGCTTCTTCACACCTGCAGCTGTCCAGCCGGTCACTGGAATGTCAGGCGATGCACCGAAGTGACGTTGTTGCACTGCAACATTTTTTGAGTTGAAAATGCCCATATTGCTATAAATTGTGTAGCTGTACATGGCCATGAATATTGGAATTTATCAGAGTCAGGAGCTGGCCAGCTGCCTTTTGCTCTTGCAGTTTCTTTAACACTTAGGGTGTTGAATCTAGGGATAACCCTTATATTCGGGCCATGAATCATCCAGGCGCCCTTTTAAAAGCCTCCTTCCTGGCGAGCAAGGCCTTTTTCCGCTTGCCAGCGCAGAGCAAGGCGCCACGCCTGTTCGCGGTTGCCGAGGTGCCTGCGGTGGTGGTGCCGATCCGCTCCATCGGCTCCGGGCATGCCGAGCGCATCAATGCGCATTTGATGGCGCTCAGTTCTCCGGACCGCTACCTGCGTTTTGGCTATGCGGCCAGCAACGCACAGATCGAGCGTTATGTCGCCGGGCTCGATTTCGAGCGCGATGAAATATTTGGCATCTACAACCGCCGTCTTGAACTGATCGCCCTGGCGCACCTGGCCTTTTCCACCGACCCCGAGCTCAAGAGCTGCGCCGAATTTGGCGTGTCCGTGCTGGCGCATGCGCGCGGGCGGGGCTACGGCGCCCGTTTGTTCGACCGGGCTGCCATGCATTCGCGCAATGAGGGCGTGCAGATGATGTTCATCCACGCGCTGAGCGAAAACACCGTCATGCTCAATATTGCCCGCAAGGCAGGCGCGGCGGTGGAGCGCGACGGTTCCGAAACCGAGGCCTACCTCAAGCTGCAACCGGCGGACATCGATTCGCGGATGAGCGAGATGCTGGACGAGCAAATCGCGCAGACCGACTACCGGCTCAAGGTGCAGGCCAAGAAATTCTGGGATTTCCTGGCCTTGCTGCAGGAAATCAGGCGCGGGGTGCGCGACAGCCGTGACCGGATGAGGATGTAACTCCCACGGTCGCCCACTGCGTGTGGCTCCCTGCCCCCGAGGAGCCGCTGCGCCTGCGGTCTGGCGAAGCCAGTCCCGCGGCCACTGCTGGTGGAGACGGGGACAGGCTCGCTCATTTTGTTTGCCTTCACGTTCCCTGGGGTACCGCTTCAACAGCCGCCAACGGGTTACCCAAACTTCCAGACAACCAAAAAATTCAGCTATCCTAGACCGCTTCTTCACTACCGACCGCCCCTACGTGTCCGATGTTCCTCCCAGTCGGTCTTCCAAAACGGAAGACAAACGCGGCTTTTTGCAAAAGCTCGCTGAAATGCTCCACCCCGGTCCGGACTCCAAAGACGAGCTGATCGAAACCCTGGTGGAAGCCCAGGACAATGATGTGATCGGCCAGCAAAGCCGGGAAATGCTCGAAGGCGTCATCCGCATGGCCGACATGACGGCTGGCGACGTGATGGTGGCCGCGCCGCGCATGGACCTGGTCAACATCGATGCGCCGTTCGATGAGCTGCTGCACCTGGTCATCGACACCGCCCACTCGCGCTTCCCGGTTTATGAGGACGAAAAGGAAAACATCATTGGCATCCTGATGGCCAAGGATTTGCTCAAGCTGCAGCGCGCGCCTGAACTGAATATCCGGGCCTTGCTGCGCCCCGCCGCCTTCGTGCCGGAAAGCAAGGGCCTGAATGAATTGCTCAGTGAGTTCCGCGACAACCACAACCACCTGGCCGTGGTCATCGATGAATTCGGCCGCGTGGCCGGCCTGATCACCATCGAGGATGTGCTCGAGCAGATCGTCGGTGAGATCGAGGACGAGTTCGACATCGAAGAGGACGCCGGCGATATTTTTGCCCTGACCGACCACACTTTCCGGGTGAACGGGGACACGGCGGTCGAGCGGATCAATGAGTCGTTCGACGTGCTGCTGCCGGAAACCGACTTTGAAACCATTGGCGGCCTGGTCGCGCATGAAATGGGCCACGTTCCCAAGCGCGGCGAGCACTTTGCGCTGGCTGGCCTGCAGTTCACCGTGCTGCACACCAAGGGCGGCGCCGTGCGCTGGTTCAAGGTGTCGCCGGCCACCGCCCAGGTTCACGGGGTTTCGTGAAGCCAGCGGCTTGCCGGGCGGACAGGCATTTCAGCGCATGAGAACTTCCGCGCCTGCGCCGTTTCGCGCTCCGGTCGTTAAATCCCTGGCCAAAGCGCCGGTCAATCGCCTGGAATGGTTGCAGACAGCTATTATTTTAATAGCGGGCTGTGCGCATGCCGCCAGCATGGCATGGCCTTTTTCCTGGGGTGTCTGGGGCTCCTGGGCAGGGCTTGACGCGGGGCAGCCGGTGGGCGGGCTGCAATTGCTGGCGCTGGCCCTGCTGGCCGGGCAGCTTGACGGCGCCCGCACTTGGCAGCGCGGTGCCTGGCTAGGCGGTTTATTCGCCACTGCCATGATGTGCGCCACCTTCTGGTGGCTGTTTATTTCCCTGCATGTGTACGGCGGGCTGGCGGCGCCGCTGACCGTGGCGGCGATTGTGCTGCTGTCGGCCTTGCTCGGGCTCTACTATGCCGCCGCTTCGGGGTTGTTTGTTGCGCTTGCGCCCGGGGCGCCCTGGCTGCGCGCTGTCGTTTTTGCATCGCTCTGGCTGCTGGCCGAACTGGCGCGGGTTCAGTTCTTCACCGGTTTTCCGTGGGGTGAGGGCGGTTATGCCCATGTCGATGGCTGGGCCCGGCCGATGGCCGCCTGGGTGGGTGTCCATGGCCTGAGCTGGATGGCTGCGTTCGCCGCGGCCTGGATGGCCTTTTGCCTGCTGGCAACCCCCACCCGCTGGCCGGCCTTCATTGCCATTGCCATGCTGGGTGCTGGCCTGGCCTGGCTTCCGGTGTACAACGCGGGCACGCGGGAACCTGACCCGGCCCTGGCCAAGCCGATGCCGGTCACGCTGCTGCAGGGCAATATTCCCCAGGATGAAAAGTTTGTCAGCGGGACCGGTGTGGCCACGGCCTTGCGCTGGTATGGCGAGCAGTTGCTGGGTGCCCGCAGCGCATTGGTGGTGGCGCCCGAAACCGCTTTCCCGCTGCTGCCCCACCAGTTGCCCGATGGCTACTGGCAGGCTTTGCAATCGCGCTTTGCCAGCGGTGAGCAGGCCGCGCTGGTCGGCCTGCCGCTGGGCGACTACGAGACAGGTTACTCGAATTCGGTGCTTGGCCTGAAACCCAGCCCGCCCGGCCAGGCGGCAGAGGCGGCTTACCGCTATGACAAGCACCATCTGGTCCCGTTCGGCGAGGTGATTCCCACGGGGTTTCACTGGTTCATCCGGCTCATGAATATTCCGCTGGGCGACTTCAACCGGGGTGTGGTGGGCCAGCCCTCCTTTGGCTGGCAGGGCCAGCGGCTGGCGCCCAATATCTGCTACGAAGACCTGTTTGGCGAAGAACTGGCCACGCGCTTCGTCGATGCCGCCCGGGCGCCGACGGTCTTTGTCAATGTCAGCAATATCGGCTGGTTTGGCAACACCGTGGCGATTGACCAGCACTTGCAAATTTCGCGCCTGCGCGCGCTGGAGTTCGATCGGCCGATGATCCGGGCCACCAATACCGGTGCCACCGTCATCATCAACCGCTTGGGCGAGGTCACGCACTCGCTGCCGCGCCACACCCGGGGCGTGCTTGAGGGCGAAGTGCAGGGTCGAAGCGGCATCACGCCCTATGCCTGGTGGGTCGGGCGTTTTGGACTTTGGCCGCTGTGGATATTCGGCCTGGCGGTGCCCGGATTGGCGCTGGTTTTTAGGCGCCGAGGCTAAAACCCGGCCGCGTAAAATGAATGATTTTGCAATGCCGCCCGTAGCCTTGCAAATTTCTGATTTCCCGGTGCCTTGAACGCCGCACCCGCTACTGACAACAACCACTTCTATGCTTACCTTCCAGCAAATTATCCTGAAGCTGCAGTCCTACTGGGCCGACCAGGGCTGCGCCCTGTTGCAGCCTTATGACATGGAAGTCGGCGCCGGGACATCGCACACTGCTACTTTTTTAAGAGCGCTCGGTCCCGAGCCGTGGAAGGCCGCCTATGTGCAGCCCAGCCGCCGCCCCAAGGACGGCCGCTACGGCGAAAACCCGAACCGCCTGCAGCATTACTACCAATACCAGGTGGTGCTCAAGCCGGCGCCTTCCAACATTCTGGAGCTGTACCTCGGCAGCCTGGAGGCGCTGGGCTTCGATTTGAAGCAAAACGACATCCGATTTGTGGAAGACGACTGGGAAAACCCGACGCTGGGCGCCTGGGGACTGGGCTGGGAGGTGTGGCTCAACGGCATGGAAGTGACCCAATTCACCTATTTCCAGCAGGTCGGCGGCATCGACTGCAAGCCGGCCACCGGCGAGATCACCTACGGCCTGGAACGGCTGGCCATGTACCTGCAGGGCGTGGACAACGTCTACAACCTGACCTGGACGGAAGGCCTCAGCTACGGCGACGTGTACAAGCAAAACGAGGTCGAGCAGTCCACCTACAACTTCGAGCATTCCGACGCCGATTTTTTGTTCACTGCGTTCACCGCGCATGAAAAGCAGGCCAAGCACCTGATCGAGCAGCAACTCGCCCTGCCGGCTTACGAGCAGGTGCTCAAGGCCGCGCACAGCTTTAATTTGCTCGACGCCCGAGGTGCCATCAGCGTGACCGAACGCGCCGCCTACATGGGCCGCATTCGCAAAGTTTCTCGCCTGGTAGCGCAAAGCTACCTGGACAGCCGCGAGCGCCTGGGTTTCCCGATGGCGCCGCGCGAATGGGTCGAGCAGATGACAAAAACAACCGCGACCACGTCGAAGAAAGGCGCCTGAGCCATGACCCCCCACAACCTGCTGGTCGAACTGTTGGTGGAAGAGTTGCCGCCCAAGGTGCTTGAAAAGCTGGGCAATGCCTTTGCCAGCGTGCTGGCCGAGCAGCTCCGTGCGTCGGGGCTGGCCACGGCACAATCGCAGGTCACGGCCTATGCGTCGCCGCGCCGCCTCGCCGCCCACATCACAGGCGTGGCGCACAAGGCCGACGACAAGGCCGTGCAGCAAAAGCTCATGCCGGTGTCGGTCGGGCTGGATGCCGCCGGCCAGGCCACCCCCGCGCTGCTGAAAAAACTGCAGGCGCTGGGCGCCGATGTGGCTGACCCGGCCGCTGCCGTCGCCGCCTTGAAGCGCGCACCCGACGGCAAGGCCGAGGCGCTGTTCTACGACAACTTGCAGGCCGGCGCGACGCTGGCCGAAGGTTTGCAAAAAGCGCTGCTCGAAGCCATTGCCAAGCTGCCGATTCCCAAGGTCATGAGCTACCAGTTGCAGACGGATTGCGAACTGCCGGGCTGGACCAGCGTGAATTTTGTGCGCCCGGCGCACGGCCTGGTCGCGCTGCACGGCAGCGAGGTGGTCGCCGTGCAGGCGCTGGGGCTGAAGGCCGGCAACAGCACGCGCGGCCACCGTTTTGAAGCGGCGGTCGACCCGGTGCGGCTGCTGGATGCCGACAGCTACGCCGCGCAGCTGCGCGAACAGGGATCGGTCATCGCCAGTTTTGCCGAGCGCAAGGCCGAGATCGTGCGCCAGCTGGCCGCTGCAGCGGCGGTGCTGGGCGGCGGCGTGCGGCCGATCGACGACGATGCGCTGCTGGACGAAGTGACCGCGCTGGTCGAACGGCCCAATGTGCTGGTTTGCGAGTTCGAAACCGAATTTTTGGACGTACCGCAGGAATGCCTGATCCTGACGATGAAGGCCAACCAGAAGTACTTTCCGCTGCTGGACGACGCCGGCAGGCTGACGAACCGCTTTTTGGTGGTCAGCAACATCAGTCCGCAAGATGCCAGCGCCGTGGTGCAGGGCAATGAGCGCGTCGTGCGCCCGCGCCTGGCCGATGCGAAATTTTTCTTTGACCAGGACCGCAAGAAAACGCTGGCTTCGCGTGTGGCGCTGCTGGACAAGGTGGTTTATCACAACAAATTGGGTTCGCAGGGCGAGCGCATCCAGCGGGTGCGGGCGATTGCCCAGGCCATTGGCCGGCAACTTGGCGGCGACGCGCTGGCCGAACAGGCCGACCAGGCCGCGCTGCTGGCCAAGACCGACCTGGTGACCGACATGGTGGGCGAATTTCCCGAGTTGCAAGGCACGATGGGCCGTTATTACGCGCTCCATGACGGCTTGAGCCGCGAAGTGGCCGATGCGATTGAAGACCATTACAAGCCGCGTTTTGCGGGGGACGCTTTGCCGCGCAACCCGGCTGGCGTGGTCGTGGCGCTGGCCGACAAGCTGGAAACGCTGGTTGGCATGTTCGGCATCGGCAACCTGCCCACCGGCGACAAGGACCCTTTCGCTCTGCGCCGTCATGCGCTGGGCGTGATTCGCATGCTGGTGGAAAACAATTTACCGCTGCAATTTAATGAATTAGTAAACATCGCATTTGCAGCATTCCCAGACAGAATGCTGGGCGAAGCTCATAGCGATGTTTCTATGTTTTTATTCGAGCGACTTAAGGGGTATCTCAAGGATGGCGGTTACTCACCAAGGGAAGTAGATGCTGCGTTAAATGCGCCTGCTATGAGCGTGTGGGCTGATATTCCCCAGCGGCTCGTCGCCGTGCGAGCCTTTGTCCTTCTGCCCGAAGCCCCCGCCCTGGCCGTCGCCAACAAGCGCATCGGCAACATCCTGAAAAAAGCGCTGGAAGTGGACCCGCATGTCAGCGAACTGCTGCTCAAGGAAACCGCCGAGATCGCCCTGTATGCGGCGATGAAGGACATCGTTCCTGCCGCCAATGCGCAGTTCGATGCCGGCGACTACGCCGCTTCGCTGCAGACCCTGGCGGCCTTGCGCGCGCCGGTCGATGCCTTTTTTGAAGGCGTCATGGTCAATGCCGAAGAGCTCGACCTGCGGCTGAACCGCCAGGGCCTGTTGAAAAGCCTGCACCTGGCGATGAACCGGGTAGCCGATTTGTCGCGCCTGGCGGCCTGAACGGGCCCAACCGGCCTTTGTCTTCACCTGCCGCCATGACACGCCTGGTAACTGGAACTCCGCTGGCCAGAGGCGCCCCTGCGGGCTGGACCACGCAGCGCACCGCCTGGCTGCTGTTCGGGCCGCCCGCCTTCATGGTCGGCACCCGCTGGCTGCTGCAGCTGGCCGACGACCGGCAGAACGCCGCGCCGGCCCTGCCGCTGGTACCGGTGTCCACCGCTGCCGGCGCGCTGGACCTGCTGGGGCCGGCGGCCCTGGCGCTGGCATTGCTGCTGGCCGCTGGCCTGGCCGTCCGCCGGCTGGGCTGGCAGCGGCTCATGCCGGTCATGGGCCTGGTCTGGGCTTTGCTGTGGCTGATCGGCAGTGGCGCCCTGCTGCAGCGGCATGTGAACCGGCAAGGGCTGTTGTTGCAGGGCATGGCGGCCGCGCTGGCGCCCGCTGCCTCCGCAGCGACACGGGTCAGGGCGCAGGTCGTCGCCAGCCGGGTCAAACCGCCCAGCCTGCGCAGCCTGGGCGGAACCGAACTGGTGCTGCGGGTCGATGGCCTGGACATTCCGCACCGCCTGCTGGTCACCGACACCGGCGCCCCCTTGCTCAAGCCCGGCGACGCGCTGGCGCTGCAGTTCACCCCCGGCCGCTTCAGCGGTTTGTTCGTCACCGGCTGGCAGGCGCTGCCGTCCGGCCAACCTTGACCCAGGCACCATGAAACTCGTCATCCTCGACCGCGACGGCACCATCAACAGCGACAGCGACGAATTTGTCAAGACCCCCGAGGAATGGCTGCCGCTGCCGGGCGCACTCGAAGCCATGGCGCGGCTCACCCACGCCGGCTGGCATGTGGTGATTGCCTCCAACCAGTCGGGCCTGGGACGCGGCTTGTTCGACGTGGTGTCGCTGAACGCCATGCACGCCAAAATGCAGAAATTGCTGGCAGTGCAGGGGGGGCGCATCGATGCGGTATTTTTCTGCCCGCACACCGCTGAAGAAAACTGCCACTGCCGCAAGCCCCAGCCGGGGCTGTTCGAGCAGATCGGCACGCGTTTTGGCGTGCAGCTCCTGGGTGTGCCCACGGTGGGTGACTCGGTGCGCGATGCGGTGGCCGGCGCGGCGGCAGGTTGCGAGCCGCACCTGGTGCTGACCGGCAAGTCGGAAAAGTACCGGGGCATGGGACTGCCTGAAGGCTTACCGGCCGGCACGTTGGTGCACCAAGACCTGTCGGCATTTGCCGATTTCATTCTGGCGCGCACTGCGCAACCCCTGGCGCCGGTATGAAAAACTCAGCTGCTCATGCCGGCCGTGTCAGCGCGACAGGAATCAAAGTGCCTTGATCCTGCCGTCTAAGCCGGTACCGGCTTGTTCGCCTTTTCCTTTCATTCAATTCACCGCCGAAATAACCAACATGTCCCTGATCCGCTCCTTGCTGCACATGCTGTGGTTGATCCTTACCGTCATTCCGTGGGCCTTGTTCGCGGTGATTGCCTCGCTGTTCGTCAGCAGCACCACCATG
>JAQGMZ010000238.1 GCA_028292045.1 Polaromonas sp.
CTGGATCCGCGTGAAAGCGGCATCGCCGTCCACCCGGTTTTATGAGATCAAGGATATCTTGCGTGCCAATAAACTGGTCACGGTATGCGAGGAAGCGTCGTGCCCGAATATCGGCGAGTGTTTCGGCAAGGGCACGGCCACCTTCATGATCATGGGTGACAAATGCACCCGCCGCTGCCCGTTCTGCGATGTCGGCCACGGCCGGCCCGACCCGTTGGACAAGGACGAGCCCTTGAACCTGGCGCGCACGATTGCCGCGCTCAAGCTCAAATATGTGGTGATCACCAGCGTGGACCGCGACGACTTGCGCGACGGCGGCAGCGGCCATTTTGTCGAATGCATCCAGCGCATCCGCGAGCTTTCGCCAGGCACGACGATCGAGGTGCTGGTGCCCGACTTCCGGGGCCGCGACGACCGGGCGCTGGAAATATTGAAAGCTTCGCCGCCCGATGTGATGAACCACAACCTGGAAACCGCGCCGCGCTTATACAAGGAAGCGCGCCCGGGCAGCGACTACCAGTTTTCACTCAAACTGATGAAGTAAATAAAGCCGCTGAACACGGACGTGCCGACCAAGAGCGGCATCATGGTCGGGCTGGGCGAAACCGACGAGGAAATCTTGCAGGTGATGCGCGACATGCGCGCCCACGACATCAACATGCTCACCATCGGCCAGTACCTGGCGCCGTCGATGTCGCACTTGCCGGTGCGCCGCTATGTGCACCCGGACACCTTCAAGATGTTTGAGGAAGAAGCCTACAAGATGGGGTTCAGCCATGCGGCCGTGGGCGCCATGGTGCGTTCTAGCTACCACGCCGACGTGCAGGCGCATGCGGCCGGCGTGGCCGACAAGCCCCAATTCTGACAGGGCGGCGTTCTTCAGTAGCGGTTCGGATTGTTCGGCCGCCGGTCGTCCCGGTTGCGCACGCCATCGCCGTCACGGTCGCGGTTTCCCCGATGCGGCCCGCCGTGGTAGCCGTCTGTCTGGCCGTTGGTGTAAGGCACCGGATAGGCAATGCACCCAGTGAGGCTGGTTAGCACCAGCACGATGGCGGCAAGTAGTTTCATGGGGTTCTCCTGGTAATGAACGGATTGGTAATAGTTGAGGCGTTGGGGCGGGCAATCTCGCCAACCCTTGGTGGCTTCATTGCAATTCACCTTCATGCCAGGCCAGTGTCTGCAATGCAGCTGAGCGATAAAGCTCGCTACAGCATGTAAGCGGGGCTTCAACCAATGCTCGTCACGGTTTCCCCCGGGCGATATGAACACCGCATCGGGCAGGCAACCGGGACTTGGGAGGCCCTATGCTTGCAGCCATGCCAGCCAACTTATATGCACTGGGCGCCATTGCGCTGTGGGTCACCCTTGCCGCCCTGGGGGTGTCGCTCAGGCACATTCCGCCTTTTTTGCTGACCGGCATCGCATTGCTGACGGGCAGCCTGCTGGCTTTGCCATTTGTGCTGAAGGACCGGCGGCAATGGCAAGTGCCGGCCAGAACGCTGGCGCTGGGCGTTTACGGCCTGTTTGGTTTTCACTTCTTGCTGTTCATCGCCCTGCGCCATGCACCGCCGGTGGAGGCGAATCTGGTCAATTATTTGTGGCCGTTGTTCATGGTGCTGCTGGCGCCGCTGTTTCTGGCCGATACCCGGCTGCGCGCCCTGCATGTGGTGTCGGCCCTGCTGGGGTTTGGCGGGGCGGCGGTTGCCATTTTGGGGGCCAGCCCCGGCGCGGCGGGCGGCACCGTCTGGTCCTGGGGGTTTGTTCCTGCCTTGGCGTCTGCGTTCATCTGGGCCAGTTATTCCTTGCTGACGCAGCGCGTCGCTGCGTTTCCGACAAGCGCCATCGGCTTGTTCGCCGCCGTGTCGGGCTTGCTGTCGCTGCTGTGCCACTGGGCGCTCGAGCCGGCAGTGGCGCTGTCAGGCCGCGACTGGCTGCTGCTGGGGCTGATGGGGCTGGGTCCGCTGGGCGCCTCGTTTTTTCTGTGGGACAAGGCGCTCAAGACCGGCGATGCGCGGCAGATCGGCATTTTGAGCTACCTCACGCCGCTGGGTTCGACCGCGCTGTTGATGCTGCTCAGCGGCCGCGCCCTGAGCTGGAGCATTGGCCTGGCGACCGTGATGATCGTTGGTGCGGCCTGGCTGGGCATGCGGGCAAGGTAGTGGTGGCCCCGATGGCCAGGCCTAAAGCAAAGCCGAGGGGTCTTCGCTTTGCATCACTTCCTGCGCCCAGGCCTTGAGCTTGCCGGTGTCGGACCGCAGCACCTGCTGCTTGACCGCCAGGATTTGCGACGGGTGCATGGAAAAACTGCGCAGCCCCAGCCCGAGCAAAAGCCGCGTCATGGCCACGTCGCCGGCCATCTCGCCGCACACGCTGACGCCCTTGCCCTGGGCATTGCAGATGGCGATCGTGTCGGCTATGAGGCGCAGCACTGCGGGGTGGCAGGGGTTGTACAGGTGCGCAACCGACTCGTCGGAGCGGTCGATGGCCAGGGTGTACTGCGTCAGGTCGTTGGTGCCGATCGACAAAAAATCAAAATAGCGCAGGAACACCGGCACCGTCAGCGCCGCCGCCGGAATCTCGATCATCGCGCCCAGCCGCACCGGCCCATAGACGAAGCCCCGGGCGTCGAGTTGCGCGCGCGCCTGGTTGATCAGGTCCAGCGTCTGCCGGATTTCACTGGCATGGGCCAGCATGGGCACCAGCAGGTTGACCTGGCCATGGGCGGCTGCGCGCAGGATGGCGCGCAGTTGCGTCAGGAACATAGGCGGATCGGCCAGGCTCCAGCGGATGGCGCGCAAGCCCAGCGCCGGATTCAAATGGCCTTCCTGGGCTTTGGAGGTTGGCCGGTCCAGCGGCTTGTCCGAGCCGATGTCCACCGTGCGCACCGTCACCGGCATGCCCTGCATGCCTTCAATGGCCTTGCGGTAGGCCAGGTACTGCTCGTTCTCGTCGGGCAGCTTGCCGCCCCGCCCCATGAACAGGAATTCGCTGCGGAAGAGGCCCACGCCGACCGCGCCGGCCTGCACGGCGCCCAGGGTGTCGTCGGGCATCTCGATATTGGCCAGCAACTCGATGCGCTGGCCATCCATGGTCAGCGCCGGTGTGTGGCGCAGCCGGTTGAGCCGCTGGCGCTCGAGTTCGCCCTGGCGCTGCTTGAAGCCATATTCCGCCAGGATGATGGGCGACGGATCGACGATCAGCACGCCGGCATCGCCGTCGATGATGACCCAGTCGTCCTGCTTGATCAGCTGGCTGGCGCTGCGCGCGCCGACCACCGCCGGAATGTCCATGCTGCGCGCGACGATGGCGGTGTGCGAAGTGCGGCCGCCCACGTCGGTGGCAAAGCCGGCAAACAGGCTTTGCTTGAACTGCAGCATGTCGGCCGGCGAGATGTCGTGCGCCACCAGCACCAGCGGCACGTCCATGGTGTCGTCGAGCAGCAAATCCTGCTGCGACTGCTTGCGGCTGCTGCCGGCGCGCACCGCGCCATGGCGTGCGGCCTGCAGCGGCGAGGCCGCGCCTTTCATGTGGCAGAGAATGCGCTCGACCACCTGCTCCAGGTCGGCTTTTCGCTCGCGCAGGTACTGGTCTTCCATTTCGTCGAACTGGCGGGCGATCAGCTCGTACTGGGTGGTCAGCGCCCATTCGGCGTTGTAGTGGCGCTCGGTGATCCAGTGCTTCACGCCGCTGATCAGCATTTCGTCCTGTAGCAGCATCAGGTGCACATCGAGAAACGCGGCAAATTCATGCGGCGCGTCTTTCGGCAGGTCATGCTGCAGGCGCGAGATTTCCTCCATCACCGCATTGCGCGATAGCCTGACGCGGGCAATCTCGTCGTTCGTGGTGGCCGGATCGACAAAGTAATGGCTCACATCCGCCCGGCTCGACGCCACCAGCACGGCGCGGCCAATCGCAACCCCCCGCGAAACGGCCAGACCGTGGACCGAGAACGTCATGGGCGGCTCCGGGTGAAAAAGTAAGTGCGCGCCAAGCGAACGCTTTCCGATCCCAGACTTCCTCCGGCAAGGGGAGGAGTGAAAATTGAGGGGGACTTGGTTCGTCCCAAGTCGGTGGCAAGGCCAGTCTGCACGGACAGCAATGGAGGCAACCCAATAGGCGTAGTCGCGCCACCTCTGCACCAGCAGGGGCCGCGGAACCGGCTTTGCCGGGCCGCAGGCGCAGGCGCAGCGGCCCCCTCGGGGGGCAGGAAGCTACACGCAGTGAGCGACCGTGGGGGCATCACTCCCCTTCACCGAATTTATCGGCCACCAGGGCCAGCAAGCCCTCCATGGCCGCCTGTTCATCGGCACCATCGGTCTCGATCTCGACGCTGCTGCCCATGCCGGCGGCCAGCATCATCACCCCCATGATGCTTTTGGCATTGACGCGGCGTTCGCCCTTGCTCATCCAGACCTCGCTGCGAAAACTTCCGGCGAGCTTGGTGAATTTGGCAGAAGCCCGGGCATGCAGGCCCAGCTTATTGCTGATGGTCGTGCGGGTCTTGATCATTGTTTCTTTGTACCTGGTTCTGGGGAGCGGTCACGGCCACCTGCATCACGCCCTGGCTGGCGCCGGCCAGCGCGCGCGCCACCAGCGCATCCAGCGCTTCATGGCGGTAGCACACGGCACGCAGCAGCATCGGCAGGTTCATGCCGGTGACCAGTTTGGTGTGGACCCCGTCCACCAGCTTTTGCGCGACATTGCAGGGCGTCGCGCCAAAAATATCGGTCAGCACCAGCGCCTGGGGCAGGTCCAGTTCCTTGAACCGGGCGATGGCCAGGGCCAGCGTTTCTTCGGGCGGCGTTTCGGCCTGCACGTCGAGCGCTGCCACGCCGGCGGCATTGTCGGGAAAGACGTGCTGCACGCATTGCAGAAAAGCACTGGCCAGCGGTGCATGGGCGATGATGAAAATGCCGTTCATTGGGATGAATTATCGGCTTTGATGCTGATGAAGTAGCCGTATGCGGCCACAGAACAACACAAAAATACCGCCATGGCCGCCTGAAAGCTGGCCACCGGGGCCAGGCCCGTGACCGCAAAACCGTCGATTAGCAGGCCCAGGCTCCACTGCGCGACGAACACCCCGGCAAACACCACCAGGTTGTAGGCCGACAGGGCTCGCCCGGCCAGGGCGGCATTGAACGACATGCCGACCGCCGGCTGCGCCAGCCCCAGCACGCTCGATGTGACGCAAAACAGCGCCCAGCCCAGCCAGCCGGTGGCGCTGCCGGCCCAGGTATTGAACGCCAGCACCGCCAGGCTGAGCGGCACGCCCCAGGCGATCAGGCGGGTGGCGTTCCAGCCCCGGCGGGCTAGATACGGGTTGACCATGCCCCAGCCCCAAAACGTGGCCAACATGCTGGCGTTGATGCAGAACAGGCCGGTGGCCGATTGCAGCGGCGTGTAGCCGCTGACCTTGAGCATCCACGGGCCGGCCCACAGCGTCTGCACCGCGACCATGCCGCCGTAGTTGAAAAATCCCAGCGGCGCCAGCTTGCGGAAATAAGCGCTGCGCCAGATGGGCGCATAGCCGGATTCGGCAGGCAGCACAGCCGAAGGCGCCAATACGACGGCCTGGCGCCAGGGCGGTACAAGCCGGGCAATCGCCCCCATCGACAACACGATCAGCACCGCCAGCAGCCAGAACAACGGCCGCCACCCGGTCAGCGGCATCAGCCACTGCACCGGCAGGGTCGAGGTCAGCATGCCGAGCGAGCCGGTCATGAGCATCCATGAATTGGCGCGCAGCAAAGTGGCCGAATCAAACCAGCGGCGGTAGCCGGTCAGTGCGGCCATCAGGCAGGCGCCCACTCCCATGCCGATCAGGACCCGCGCCGTCAGCAGCCCGGCAAAGCTGCCGGCCGCCGAAAAGGCCAGGCAGCCCAGCACCGCCACGCTCAGAAACCACAAAATGACACGCTTCGGGCCATGCCGGTCCAGCCAGGTGCCCAGCGGCAGCTGGACAGCGGCAAAACCCAGGAAGTAGCCGCCCGCCAGCAGGCCCAGGTCGCGCGACTGCAGGGCAAACTCCTGCGTCAGCACCGGCGCGAGCGTGGCGGTGATGGCGCGCAGCAGCGCCGAGCAGAAATAAGCGGCGGCGAAGACCAGAAACACCAGGATGGCCGCGCCGGCACCCAGTTGGTCTGGCCGGGAGACTGCAGGGGGTGAACGCACGGCGTCAGTCAAGCTTCAGGCTGGAAAAAAAGGTTTCGGCCACGTCGGGCGTGATGTGCGGCGCATACATCACCACCTGAAACAGTTGGGCGCCCTGGGCAAAATAGGCCGCCTGCCCGCTGACCGCATCCCCGTTGGCGCGCTGCCCCAGGGCCTGCACCCGGGTAACGGGCACGCCCGCCGAGGCACCCGTGATGTTGACCGGCAAGGGCTGCGCACTGCCCGGCATGGCCTTCATGTTGTCCAGCGTCAGCGCCTGCCACCGCGCCAGCACTGGAGCCGCCTGGGCCGCATCAATGCCACTGGCCACGGCCACGGCAAAGGTGGCGCCGCCGGCATCGCAGCCCAGCATCGACAGCGAAGCGGGCTGCCCGCCCAGCGCTACCGTTTTTTGCGCCTTGTCGGGCTTGCACGGCAGCAACAGGCGCAGGCGGGTTCCGTCAGGCCGCACTTCGCGCCAGTTGAAGTCCGGGCTGCAGGCGGCCAGCGCAAGGGTGATGATGAGAAAAGTCGGAGTCTGGAACATGGCGCGCAAATGCGTGGAGAAGTTTTGGCAAAGTCCTGAACTTTACAGGTTTCGGCAGCCTTGCGGGCACGATGCTTGCTGGCGCATTGCGGACCCCATTCCACCAACCCCCAGGAGCATTCATGAACCGCAACGACATCACCGAAAAAATCATCACCGCCAAGGTGGCCCAGGGCATCAAGTGGGACGACGTGGCCCGGCAAGTCGGCCTCAGCAAGGAGTGGGTCACGGCCGGCTGCCTGGGGCAGATGACTTTCGACAGCGCCCAGGCCCGCGTGGTGGGCAGGATTTTCGGCCTGACCGAGGAAGAACAAAAGTGGCTGCAGGTGGTGCCCTATAAAGGCTCGCTGCCCACGCCGGTGCCGACCGATCCGTTAATTTACCGCTGGTACGAGATCGTCAGCGTCTACGGCACCACGATCAAGGAACTGATCCACGAAGAGTTTGGCGACGGCATCATGAGCGCCATCGACTTCAGCATGGACATCGTGCGCCAGCCCGATCCCAAGGGCGACCGGGTGAACGTGGTGCTGTCAGGAAAATTTCTGCCGTACAAGGCATATTGAACATCCTGAGCGGCGGCGCAAAGGATTGATTTTCTTGGGTGCAAAATAAGCCCATGAACTGTCTCCAAGGCATCCGCATTCTCGACTTGTCCCGGGTCCTCGCAGGCCCGTGGTGCACCCAGACGCTGGCCGACCTGGGGGCGGACGTGATCAAGATCGAGCGCCCCGGCAGCGGCGACGACACCCGCGCCTGGGGGCCGCCTTTTCTGAAAGACGACCAGGGGGCGGAGACGCAGGAGGCGGCCTACTACCTGGGCGCCAACCGCAACAAGCGCTCGGTCACCTGCGACATTGCACAGCCGGCCGGCCAGGCGCTGGTCCGCGAACTGGTGCTGCATTGCGATGTGTTTGTTGAAAACTTCAAGGTCGGCGACATGGCCCGCTACGGCCTGGACTATGCGTCGCTGCAGGCGCTGAACCCGCGCCTGGTGTACTGCTCGGTCACCGGCTTTGGCCAGAATGGGCCGTATGCCGAACGCGCCGGCTACGACTATGCGATCCAGGGCATGGGCGGGCTGATGAGCGTGACCGGCGAGCGCGACGACCTGGGCGGCGGACCGCAAAAAGTCGGCGTCGCCGTGGCTGATCTGATGACCGGCATGTACGCGACCGTCGGCATTTTGGCGGCGCTGCGCCATGCCGAAAAAACCGGTGAAGGCCAGCAGGTGGACATGGCGCTGCTCGACACGCAGGTGGCCATGCTGGCCAACCTGGGCGCGAACTACCTGGTCAGCGGCAAGGTGCCGCAGCGCGTCGGCAATGCGCACCAGAACATCGTGCCCTACCAGGTGTTCGAGGTCGCGCCCGCCGCTGACGGCGGCAAGGACCACCTCATCATTGCCGTGGGCAACGACGCGCAGTACGTGAAATTTTGCAAGGTGGCCAACATTCCCGAGCTCGGGGTGAACCCGCTGTTTGCCAAGAACCGCGACCGGGTGCAAAACCGCAGCCAGCTGGTGCCCATCCTGGAAGTGGTGATGAAGCTGCGCACCAAAGCCGACTGGCTGGCGGCGCTGGAGGCGGCCAAGGTGCCGTGCGGCGCCATCAACAACCTGGCCGAGGTGTTTGCCGACCCGCAGATCAAGGCGCGCGAGATGGTCAGCCACTGGCCGCATCCGATGAAAAGCGCTTTGCCGCTGGTGGCCAGCCCGATCAGGCTCAGCGCCACGCCGGTGCGCACGCCTGAGCACGGCGGCCTGCCGCCCCCGCTGCTGGGCCAGCACACCGACGAAGTGCTGCGCGAAGTGCTCGGCTGCACCGATGCGCAACTCGCTGCGATGAAAAGCGCGCGGGTGATCTGAGGCCCATCGGGCCAGGCGCTGTTATCGGCCTTTTTGGACAATGCCGGCTGGCAAACCCGGCCCGCGCACGCCTGGACGCTGACCGGCGCCTCCACGGCGCTGGCGCCCTGGCGTGTGGTGGCCGGCACGCTGGCCATTTCGTCCGACGCTAGCCTGGGCTGCCCGACCATGGCGTGAAGGCATCGTGCCGCGGAAATTCTGGCGGCCGGACAGTTTTTAATGGCGATTGAAGCACCGTGCGCCATATTTTTTATGGGTCAGGCAATTCCACCATTAATGGCAAGCGCTCAAGCCCAGAACCGGGATACGGTGTAAATCACCAGCCCCACCAGGCCGCCGACCAGCGTGCCGTTGATGCGGATGAACTGCAGATCGCGGCCTATGGCCAGTTCGATGCGGTCGGTCATTTCTTCGCGGC
This sequence comes from Polaromonas sp., assembly GCA_028292045.1. Taxonomy (GTDB): domain Bacteria; phylum Pseudomonadota; class Gammaproteobacteria; order Burkholderiales; family Burkholderiaceae_C; genus Polaromonas. The sequence goes on from JAQGMZ010000238.1 coordinate 8,986, forward strand.
TCCAGCGGGCCAGTTGCGCCTCAATGAAACGCCCCACCTCGCCCCGGTGGTTGCGCACCAATGAGGTGCTGCCCGCCTCAATGGCGCGGTTCAGCGCCTTGACCAACCGCTTGTCACGCGCCAGGGCTTCACCGACCTTGCCGGCCAGCAGCGCGATTTGCCGGGCCATGGCCGGGTCGTCCCGGCCCAGGTCATGGTGCATGCGGTCTTTCAACACGCCCCACAGGCTGCCCAGCAATTCCTGCATCCGGGCATGGTTCAGGGTGTCGTGCTGGTGCCGGGTGATGAATTCATGCCAGGCCGGATCGTCTTTCAGGTGCAGCACCAGGCCTTGCACCCAGGCGCTGAAACGATCGCGGGCCGGATGGGCCGGGTCCCGCAGCACTTCCTCGGCCGACTGGCTCAGCGAACGCAGTGCCCGGGGGCCCATCGCAGCCGTTCCCACTTTGTAAAGCACGTTTTCAACGCCAAACGCCGCCATGAGGAAATCGATGGCTTGCTGCTGATTTTTCTCCTCCCTGAGGTAATCCGACAAGGCCGACAGCACGCTGTCCAGTAGTTGCTGGTGCTTGCCTTCGGCCAACAGCAGGTCGAGCAACTGGCCTGCATTGGCAGCGATGTCGAACTTCGACAGCTGGCGGGTCGCTGCTTCCTGCACCAGGCGGCTTATCGAGGCATGGTCCAGGGAATTCAGCAACACCTGGGCAGCCCTGGCCAGGGACTGGCCCAGCTCGGCGGCATGGCCGGGCGCCAACAACCAGGCTCCCAGCAATCCGGCCGGATCAGCCTGCCGGATGCGCCGGGCGATGCCCTTTTCAGTGACGAAATGGCTCTCGACAAACTGCCCGAGGTTGCGGCCAATGTCGTCCTTGCTGTTGGGAATGATCGCCGTGTGCCACACCGGAATGCCCAGCGGATGGCGAAACAGGGCCACAACGGCAAACCAGTCAGCCACTGCGCCGATCATGGCGGCTTCGGCAAAGGCCGCCACATAGCCCCAGGCCGGGTGCAGCCCGATCAGGCTGCGGGCAATGCAAAACACCAGCAGCGACATGATCAGCAAGCCTGTCGCCACCCGCCGCATGGCACACAACCGGGCGCGCCTGACGGCGTCTTCAAGCGAATCGGGGCGCTGCCGGGTATCGAACTTGCCAGTATGAGGCTGCATGCCCGGCAGTCTAGCCGCTAACGAAAAAATTCTGGCCTGGACCAGACCGGGCTTTCAGCCCGTCTGGTTTTCAGGAGTCCTGGCTGGAGTTCGAGTTACGGCGGCCAGCCAGTCCGCCCTTGCGCCCTGCTTCACGGGCTTCCGTGGCATTGAACTGGTGCGCATTGCCGCTGGCATGGGCTGCCTTGCCGCCACGGCTGGCGATTTGGCGCTGGCGCTCCGGGTCCATCGAAGCAAACCCGCGGCGGCTGGTCGCTTGGCGCTGTCCGCGGCTTTCAGAATCTTGCTGGTTGTCGGAATTGTTAGGCATGAGTTTCCTGAATAAATGGGGGAAATTCGGGGTTTTTGAAAACTCAAGTTTGCAATCCGGCCAATTGCCTGAACCGTGGGCTTTATGACCGTTGAAAAGTAGGATGCATCCGACGGGCTAGGGTGTGCCTTTCCGAATCAGGAGAACCGGCCCAGTGGCAGCCCGTCATCCCGCCAGAAAATCCGGGGGTTTGCTCTGGTTTTTAGAGCGCACGGTACATTGCCAGCTTGCGCGGAGCGCCGGCTCATGGCGCACGCTGGCGAAAATGACTTATTTCAGTGCGCCAAACACTTTTTGCACAACGGCGCTTGCGCTTGCAACCGGGTTCTGCCGGATCTTCTTTTCCTCTTCGCCAATCATCAGGTAGAGGCCGTCTAGCGTCTTGCCGGTCACGTACTGCTGGATGTTGGCGTCTTCCTTCCTCACCAGGCCAAAGCTTGCCGCCTTCCCGGCGAATTCGTTGTATTTGTTGGCAAGCCCCACCTTTTCGGTCGACCGGGTCACCATGGGCAAAAACTTCGCGCCCAGCGGTTCGCGGGTTTTTTCGGAAAAGAAACGGGTCACCGAGGTATCGCCGCCCTGCAAAATATTTTTGGCATCATTGACGTTCATGGAACGCACCGCGCCCACCAGCAAGCCGGTGCCCATCGGCACGGCCGCTTCTGCCGCGCGGTTGATCGACGTGACCAGTTCATCGATGCGCTTGCCCTGGCCGAAGGTTTTCATCAACCGGGCAGCATCGTCAAGATAACCCGGCAGAGGAATGCGAACTTTCGGGTTGCCGAGGAATCCATCAGCCCTGCCCAGCATGGCAACCGCTGCCGCCGCACCCTGTTCAAGCGCCAGTTTCAGGCCTTTGCCAGCTTCGGCGTTGGTCAGGTCGCCCAGCGAAAGCGCATGCGCCTGGCGGTGGGCGGCAAGCAGCAGCAAGCCCAGCCCGCTGACACCGGCCTGGTTAAAATGACGACGTTGCATGATGAGGTCCCTTCCATGAAAAAAATTTCTCCGGGCGCAGTATGCCGCAGGCTGCTGGCAGGCGCGCTGGTGCTGGGCGGCGTGGTGTACCTGGCAGGTTGCAGCGGTGCGCAGGCCGCGCCCGAAACCACTTTTGTCCTCCTCGACGGCAGCAAGCAGACTACCTCCGACATGAAAGGCAAGGTGACCCTGGTCAATTTCTGGGCCACAAGCTGCGTGACCTGCGTGGCGGAAATGCCCAAGTTGGTATCGACCTTCAACAAGTACCAGGCCCAGGGCTACGACACGCTGGCCGTGGCCATGCGCTACGACCCGCCAAGCTATGTCGTCAACTATGTTCAGACGCGCCAGCTGCCGTTCAAGGTGGCTATCGACAACACCGGAGCCAACGCCAAGGCCTGGGGCGATGTCCAGCTGACGCCGACGACTTTTCTGGTCAACAAGCGCGGCCAGATCGTCAAGCAGTTTGTGGGCGAGCCTGATTTCGCGGCACTGCATCAGCTGATTGAAAAGCTGCTGGCTGAAACCTGAAGCCCTGCCGTTTCAAGAACGGTGTTTCCCAGCTTTTTGACTCAGGAGGCAGCGCCGTACGCGAAGCGACAAGCGTGGGGGCTATTTGTTTCGATAGGCATCGTGGCAGGTTTTGCAGGTGTCGGCGGTTGCGGTGAAAGCGGTCTTCAACGCATCCAGGTTGCCGGTTTTCGCTGCCGCTGCCAGCTTGGCGGATTCGGCGACCAGCTTGTCGCTGCCTTCCTTGAATTTAACCTGCTCGGTCCAGATTTCAGGCTTGGCCTTGGTGTTGCCGCCCTTGTCGGTGCCGGGGCCGAACGCCACCCAGGGCAGCTTGGCCATTTCTGCAACGATCTCGGCATTGTCGGAGGCAGCCTTGGCGTCAAACGGCACCTTGCCGTTGGCCATGGCACCAATGCGGCCAAAATGCGTTCCCATCACCGACAGCGCGCTCTGGCGGTACTTGATGGCATCTTCAGGCTTAGCAAACTGGGCCGAAGCCGGCGCAGCGAACACGATCAGCGTGGCGGCGGCGGCAATGCTGGCAAATACTTTCATGGTTTTCCTTGGGTAAGTTTTCAGGGTAAAAATTCACCGGCAACGCTGTTACGCTCAGCAGCCGCCTGTTGGAGTTTACCCAGCGACTTCATGTTTCGTGGGAACTTTCATAGTGCGGGTAAACCACCAGAGCGCCAGCGTTTTACAAAATACCTCTGGCGCAAGAGCAACTCGGAGAAAAGATGTTTTACCAAAAAACGCTGACCAAAGTGCGGGTTTGGGACCTGCCGACGCGAATATTCCACTGGGCCCTGGCCATCGGCATGGTCGGGCTGGCCATCAGCGGCACAGTCGGGGGCAATGCCATGGTCTGGCATTTTCGATTTGGCTATGCCGTTCTGGCACTGCTGCTGTTTCGCCTGGTGTGGGGGCTGGTCGGTGGGTACTGGTCGCGTTTTGGCGCCTTCATTTACGCGCCGCAGAGCATCATTGATTACCTGAAGGGCAAAGGCCAGCCGGAACACAGCGTCGGCCACAGCCCGGTCGGTGCCCTGTCGGTATTTGCAATGCTTGCATTCCTGGTATTCCAGGTAGGCAGCGGTCTGGTCAGCGACGACGAAATCGCGTTTTCCGGCCCACTGACCCGGTTTGTCTCGAATGCCACGGTCAGCCTGGCCACCAACTACCATGCCAACATTGGCAAGTGGATTCTGCTGGCCCTGGTGCTGATGCACATGGCCGCCATCGTTTTTTACCTGCTGCGCAAACACAACTTGGTGGGAGCGATGCTTCACGGTGACAAGGAACTGGTCCGGCAGGTGCCCGCCTCGCGTGACGACACGGCGTCCCGCCTGTCGGCGCTGCTGGTCTTCCTCCTTTGCGCCGGAGTAGCATACTGGGTGTCGACACTGGAAGTTGCCGCGTTCTGAATATCTTCTGGCAGTGTAGCGCTAAACTGCTACCGATCCAAATTTCAAGCAGCACCGTGTCAAGACCCACCATCGAGTTCATCACACCGGATACCCCCGAGTTGCTGGATGCAACGCGGCAACTATTTTTCGAATACGCCGCGCAACTGGGAATCGATCTGTGTTTTCAACACTTCGAAGCGGAATTGCTGGCATTGCCGGGCGATTACAGCGCGCCGCAAGGTGTCTTGCTGCTGGCGCTGGTCGACGGAGAAGTTGCGGGTTGCTGTGGTTTGCGCTCGCTCGACTCAGTCGATTATCCGAATGCCGCCGAGATGAAACGGCTGTATGTGCGCAAGGCGTTTCGCAGCTTCGGGCTGGGTAGGCAACTTGCTGAAACGGTGCTGGATTCTGCGCGCATGGCGGGCTACCACAGCGTGCTGCTCGACACGCTGGACAACATGGAGGCGGCCCGGGCGCTGTATGCCGAGCTGGGTTTTGTGGAAATTCCGCCCTACTACCACAATCCGATTCCAGGCGCGCATTACCTGAAAGCGGATGTATGAGAGGTTTCAGGCCACTGTCTGGGCCAGCAAGGTTGCGGCGTCGCTGACTTCGAACTTGCCCGGGCCTTCCACATTCAGGCTGACGACTTTTCCATCCTTCACGAGCATGGAATAGCGGTTGCTCCGCAGGCCCATGCCACGCGCGCTCAGGTCCAGCGTCAGGCCTGTCGCCTTGGCAAAGTCGGCACTGCCGTCGGCCAGCATGCGAACCTTGCCAGCCGTTTTTTGCTCGCGCGCCCAGGCGCCCATCACAAAAGCGTCGTTCACGCTCAGGCACCAGATTTCATCGACACCGGCCGCCTTGAATGCTTCGCTGTTCTCGATATAGCCCGGTACGTGCTTGGCCGAACACGTAGGCGTGAAAGCACCAGGAAGCGCGAACACGGCAATCGTCTTGCCCGCACTGGCCTGACGCACATCGACCGGGTTGGGGCCCAGGCTGCAGCCGTTGCCTTCAACTTCAACAAATTCCATCAACGTGGCTGCGGGAAGGGTGTCGCCTACTTGGATCATGGGTGTTCCTGGTGAATGATTATTAATAATGAATGCTCAGCGCTATTTTGACAAAGACCGAGCGCTTTGGCAGGGCGGCGTAACCAACTCCAACCAAATGCCTGTCTGAACCCGGGCAAAAACAAAAACGGCCCACAATGTGGACCGTTTCTGGTGGCTGAAGGTCAAGGTCCCGGGGACTTAGACAATCGCGCCTTTTTGCACCAAGCGGGTCACAACCCAGTTCTTGGTTTTGGAGATAGGACGGCTTTCGGTGATCTCGATCATGTCGCCTGTCTTGTACTCGCCTTTTTCGTCATGGGCGTGGTACTTGCTGGACAGGGACACAATCTTGCCGTAAAGCTCGTGCTTCACACGGCGCTCGACCAGAACCGTGACGGTCTTGGCGCGCTTGTCGCTGACAACCTTGCCAATCAAGGTGCGCTTGAGGGATTTTTTAACTTCCGTCATTATTTTGCTCCTTGGCGGGCGGTGGTTTCGGCCAAGATGGTCTTGGCGCGGGCGATGGCACGGCGGGTCGAACGCAGCGTGGCGGTGTTGGTCAATTGCTGCGTGGCTTTTTGCATGCGCAGGCCAAAGTGGGCTTTTTGCAGCTCTTTGACTTCGGCTTTCAAGCCGTCGACGTCTTTTTGGCGCAGTTCAGTCGTATTCATTTCTTCATTCTCCTGTTACTGGCCTGCTCACTGGCCAATCATGCGGCTGACGAACGTGGTGCGCAGCGGCAGCTTGGCAGAAGCCAGGCGGAATGCTTCGCGAGCAAGTTCTTCAGTCACGCCGACAATCTCGAAAACGATCTTGCCGGGCTGGATTTCAGCCACGTAGTACTCGGGGTTTCCTTTGCCGTTACCCATGCGAACCTCTGCAGGCTTTTGGGAAATCGGCTTGTCCGGGAAAACGCGGATCCAGATACGTCCGCCGCGTTTGACGTGACGGGAAATCGCACGTCGTGCGGCTTCGATCTGGCGGGCGGTCAGGCGGCCGCGATCGGTGCATTTGAGACCGAAATCACCGAACGCTACGGAGTTTCCCCGTGTGGGACGCCGGTGTTGCGGCCTTTTTGCTCTTTGCGATATTTTCTGCGAGCGGGTTGCAGCATTTAAATTCTCCGTTGTTCTAACCGATTACTCGGTCTTGGCACCGTCAGCTGCTGCAGCTGGCGCGGCTTTACGGACGCGCTTAACGGTGGTTTTCGGGGCTTCGCTACCAGGAGTAGCTTCAGCCGGCTTGTCACTGCCATCGACTGGCGCAGTATTCGTTGAGCCCGCAGCGCTACGCGCTGGAGGGCGTGCGCCACGCGGAGCAGGCCTGTCCGAACCCGGACGCTCGCCTGCGCGTGCATCGCGGCGTGGGCCGCGCGGCTTGCGCTCTTCGTCAGGCATTTCCACCATGCGGGCACCGCCCGGCGCATCATTGCGGCCCAGCGTGTCGCCCTTATAGACCCAGACCTTGACGCCGATCACCCCATAGGTGGTTTTGGCTTCCGAGGTGCCGTAGTCGATGTCGGCGCGCAAGGTATGAAGCGGCACG
>JAQGMZ010000255.1 GCA_028292045.1 Polaromonas sp.
GCGCGCATACTGATGTCGAATGGATTGCCGCGGCCTTCGAAGCCGTTCGCCACGCCAAAATCTGCACGCTGCTGATACCCGGTATCGGCACGGTGCATGACCTGCATGCTGCCTATGCGGCCGGCGCCCGCGTGGTGCGGGTGGCCACCCACTGCACCGAGGCCGATGTGTCGCGCCAGCATATTGAAGCGGCGAGCCGCCTGGGCATGGACACGGTGGGCTTTTTGATGATGAGCCACATGACGACACCCCAAAAGCTGGCGCAGCAGGCCAAGCTGATGGAGTCCTATGGCGCGACCTGCGTGTATGTCGTTGACTCAGGCGGCGCACTCGGCATGAACGACGTGCGTGAGCGCTTTCGCGCCTTCAAAGATGTCCTGAAACCAGAAACCGGCACGGGCATTCATGCCCATCACAACCTAGCGCTGGGCGTGGCCAATTCAATTGTCGCGGTCGAAGAGGGCTGCGATCGTGTCGATGCATCGCTTGCCGGCATGGGCGCCGGTGCGGGCAATGCGCCGCTCGAAGTCTTCATCGCCGCTGCCGCACGCCTGGGCTGGAACCATGGCTGCGACCTGATGCGCCTGATGGATGCAGCCGATGACCTGGTGCGTCCCTTGCAGGATCGGCCGGTCCGGGTCGATCGCGAGACCCTGATGCTCGGTTATGCCGGTGTCTATTCGAGTTTTCTGCGGCACGCCGAGGTCGCGGCGGAAAAATACCAGATGAAGGCCGTGGACATCCTGCGCGAACTGGGCCGCCGCCGCATGGTGGGAGGCCAGGAGGACATGATCACCGACGTTGCCCTTGATCTTTTAGCGCGCTCCCAGCGTGAATTGGAAAAAGCATGAACACCCTTCACTTCACTACCCGTCGTTTCTTCTCGCTGCCCGTCGTCTCGAAGGGCGCGAAAGCCGCCTCGCCATTGGCCACCCTCGTGGCCGGCGCCTGCTTGGCCATGCTGCTGGCCGCGCCGCAGACGGTGTGGGCCAAATATCCCGAAAAACCCGTCAAGGTGATCGTTCCCCAGAGTCCCGGCGGCGCCACTGACGCGGTGGGACGGCTGATTGCGGACGGCCTGGCGAAAGAGCTGGGCGCCACTTTCTTTGTCGAGAACAAGGAGGGCGCCGCCGGCGTCATCGGCGCGCAGGCCGGTGCGCGATCGGCGCCAGACGGCTACACGCTGCTGGTGGCCGGCAACACGCTGTTCACCACCCAGCAAACACTGCGCAAGAACCTGCCCTACGACCCGGTCATGGACTTCGACCCTGTCGCGCGGCTGGTTGCCGGCTCGCACATCATGATAGTGCGTCCAACCTCGCCGCTCCAAAATGTCAAGGACGTGCTCAAGGCGGCTGCCGCCAAGCCCGGCGCCATGACTTACGCCTCGGGCGGAGCGGGTACCACCATCCATTTGTCCGCGGAACTCTTTCAGGTGCAGTCGGGCGTCAAGCTCTTGCATGTGCCCTACCGCGGCAGTGCCACGGCCATGACGGGCCTGCTCGCTGGCGATATCGACCTGATGTTCGACACCACGCCGTCGGCATTGCCGCGCATCAAGTCGGGCCAGGTGCGCGCCCTCGGGCTGACATCCGCGGCACGCAGGGGCGACCTGCCCAACGTGCCGACCGTGGCAGAGCAAGGACTGCCCAACTACGAAGTGCTGTTCTGGGTGGGGCTGTACGCGCCCAAGGGCACGCCAGCGGATGTGCTGAAAACACTGGAGCAGGCCACTGGCCGCGTGATTGCAAGCGCTCCCGTGCAAAAGCGCCTCGCCGAACTGGGCATCAGCGCCTCGTTTGCCAGCGGTGCCGATGTCAGCCATCAAATCATGCGTGAAACGGCCGAGTGGGCCGATGTCATCAAGAAGGCTGGCGTCACGCTCAAAGACTAGCCAGAGCCAGCCAATTAGCCAGCCGGCCAGCCAGTCAGCCGGCGCGGCCACCTACCCTCTCTCTTGAACAAGGAATCGAGCATGTCCACAAATGAAAATCTCAAACAGGTCGGCCTGCGCATCAATGCCGAACATGAACGCGTCAGCCCAGGCTTGGTGGCGACCGCGCTTGCCATCCCGGTGTCCGTCGTTGGCGATTCGGCCAATCGCCTGCAAGGCTTTGGCGCGGGATTCATGAACTTCGGCGGCAAGCGCAAGTTCGCCGGACCGGCGCTGACAGTGCGCGTCAGGCCGGGCGACAACATGATGCTGCACAAGGCGCTCGATCTGGCCCAGCCCGGCGATGTCGTGGTCTGCGATGCGGGGGCCGGGCTGAACACGGCCATACTGGGCGCCATGATGGCCACGTATGCGAAAACCCGCGGCGTGGTGGCTATCGTCATCGATGGGGCGATCCGTGATGTCGATGAACTAGCAGCCCTCGATATTGCCATCGTGGCGCGCGGCGCAACGCCGAACGGCCCCTTCAAGACCGGGCCGGGCGAAGTGGGCCACCCCATTGCTTGCGGCGGCACGTCCATCGCGCCTGGCGATCTCGTCATCGGCGACGCCGATGGGGTGCTGGTATTGCCGCGCCCCGAGGTTGCCGGGATCCTCGCAATGGCTCAAGAAAAGGCGCGCACGGAGGAGGCCTGGCTCAAGGAGATCCTGGCAGGCACCTGGTCGCGCAAATGGGTGGACGAAACCCTGGCAAAAATGTGAAGGCCTTGACCATGACTACCTTGAACTCCACCCCCATGCCGACCCTGTCGCCCCTGGCCCAATCCATTGTCCATGAACTGGTGCAAGCTCACCGGAGCAGCATGGCCTGGCAGCCCGAGCAGTTTGATGCGGCCCTCGGCGTCGAGCAAGCCTACCTGATCCAGGATGCGGTCGCTGCCGAACTGGGCTGGTTCGCCGCAGGGCGCGCGACAGCGTGGAAAGGCGGCGGCAAGGCCCAGATGAGCGCTGCCCCGCTGCCAGTGGTCCTGCCCAGTGGCGCGACCTGGCACTGCGCCGGCACGCACGAGCTGGCCATGGAGGCGGAAGTCGCGTTTCGCCTGGGCCGCACGCCCATTGGCCCCGAGGACATCCTTGACTGCATCGCAGCTATGTGCGTGACCATCGAAATGGTTGGTACCCGCTTGAAAGGCGGCATGAGCGCTCCGATGGTCTGGAAGCTGGCGGACCAGCAAGTGCATGGCGTGCTGGCGGCCGGAGAAGAAGTGCCTTACGCCGCGCGCGACTGGGCCCGGCAGCAGTGCACGGTCACGGTCAACGGCGTGAACAAGGCCGCGTTGACGGGCACGCATCCCAGCGGCGATGCCCTGTACCCGCTGCCCTGGCTGTTTGGGCATGCGAAAGCAAGAAATCGTCACTTGCAGGCGGGTGACCTCATCACCACCGGCGCCTGGGCAGTGATTAAGGTTGAGCCGGGCGACCTGATCGAAGTCGCGTTCGCGGACATCGGCCAGGCCGCGGTGACGATCCGCAAAGCCTGACAGAAATGAGGAGGTAATTTGATGCTGCTCAGGTGAAAGCTGGAGTTTTGAAGTTAAACGGTTGCTTCACAGAAAATTATGCCCTTCAATTTAAGGCTAGCGGCCTGCAGCGCCTGGCCGCTGGTCAGCTGACTTCCTTTGCGCTCAAAGCGGCGCCGCGCCCAGAGCATAGACATGCTCTCGAGCCAGGCCAACATTGCCGGCTACAAGGCAGTGATGATAGCGGCCAACGCTTACCAGTGCTTCTTTTCGATGCTGATGACTGCCGCTGACACGGTGAAGGCCGCGCGGGTGGTGATCCTGGGCGT
>JAQGMZ010000278.1 GCA_028292045.1 Polaromonas sp.
TCCCGGCCTGGGCAGCGTGGCGTCCAGCGCCAGCCTGGTCCGCCCCGAGATTGCCGTGCGTCCCGACTTTGCCCGCGCCGCCGACCTGGGCGTGACGAGCAGCGCCATCGGCGAAACGCTGCGCATCGCCACGCTCGGCGACTACGACGTGTCGCTGCCCAAGCTCAACCTGTCCGAGCGCCAGGTGCCGATCGTCGTCAAGCTGGCCGACACCGCCCGCCAGGACCTGAGCGTGCTCGAACGCCTGTCGGTGCCCGGCGCCCGGGGGCCGGTGATGCTCGGCCAGGTCGCCACGCTGGAAATCGCCAGCGGCCCGGCCATCATCGACCGCTACGACCGCTCGCGCAACGTCAATTTCGAGATCGAGCTGTCGGGCCTGCCGCTGGGCGACGTGACCAAGGCGGTGCAGGCGCTGCCGTCGGTGAAAAACCTGCCGCCCGGCGTGAAGGTGGTGGAAGTGGGCGACGCCGAGGTCATGGGCGAGTTGTTTGCCAGCTTCGGCCTGGCGATGCTGACCGGCGTGCTGTGCATCTACATCGTGCTGGTGCTGCTGTTCAAGGACTTCCTGCACCCGGTGACGATCCTGGCCGCGCTGCCCCTGTCGCTGGGCGGGGCGTTCGTCGGCCTGCTGATCGCGCAAAAGAGCTTTTCCATGCCCTCGCTGATCGGCCTGATCATGCTGATGGGCATTGCCACCAAGAACTCGATCCTGCTGGTCGAGTACGCCATCGTGGCCAGGCGCGACCACGGCATGACCCGGCTCGAAGCACTGCTCGACGCCTGCCACAAGCGCGCCCGGCCGATCATCATGACCACCCTGGCGATGGGCGCCGGCATGCTGCCGATTGAGATTGGACTGGGCGCGGCAGATTCGAGCTTTCGCTCACCGATGGCGGTGGCGGTGATCGGCGGGCTGATCACGTCCACCGTGCTGAGCCTGCTGGTGGTGCCGGCGGTGTTTACCTACATGGACGATCTGGAGCATTTCATCCGGCGCATGGCGGGGAGGGTGCGGGGGAAGCCGGTGGAAGTGGTGCCGGTGCGGGTTGTGGACGCTGCGCCCTGAGGTGTTCGCGGCAGCTTCCTCAGCCATCACCGATGCGCCTGCAAGCCAGAACAACGTATGTGGCCGGTCTGATGTTTACTGCTTCCAGGAACAGTCAGGCCCGATCACATCAACAGCCCTGCCAGGCGGGGCAGGCGCGCAGATCGGCCTTTAGCGCAATAAAAATGCTCGCCAATCACTATCAATAGCATAGCAATTTTCAACCTGCCGCCAAATCCCCGCGAATCTTCTTCACCAGCGCCGTCGTCGAATAGCCGTCCAAAAACGGAATCGCCAGCGCCTTGCCGCCATAGGCCTTCACCACCGCCGTCTCGGCCAGGGCGTCCATGTCGTAGTCGCCGCCCTTGACCAGCACGTCGGGCCGCAGTTCTCGGATCAGCTCCAGCGGCGTGTCTTCGTCGAACCAGGTCACCAGGCTGACCGACTCCAGCGCGGCCATCAGCACGGCGCGGTCGTCCTGCGGATTCAGCGGGCGCTCCGGGCCTTTGCCCAGGCGGCGCGCCGAAGCGTCGGTGTTCAGCGCCACCACCAGGCTGGCGCCGAGCTGCCGGGCCTGGGCCAGGTAGGTGGCGTGGCCGCAGTGCAGCACGTCGAACACGCCGTTGGTGAACACCACGGGGCGCGGCAAGGCGGCGATGCGGTCGGCGGCGTCGTTGCGGTTGACGATCTTGTCCAGGAAGGCGGGGGGCTTCATACGGCTTTCAAAACGGGGGCGGGCTCGTGGGCCGTTTCCAGCTGGCGGGCCATGTCCTTGCGGTAATGGTTGAGCTGCTGGACGGTCTTGAACGGGCGTTCGAGCAACAGGCTCAGATTGTGCAGGATGCGCTCGACCACCTTGTTTTCCCAAGTGGCATCGAACCGGATCTGCGTGTCGAGCCAATGCTCCAGCCACTTGGGGTCGGGCAGGCGGCTCTGGATGGTGTCGCGCGGAAACAGGGCCTTGTTGACATGCAGGTTGGTCGGGTGCAGGGCCTGCGACGTGCGGCGGGCGCTGGCCATCAGCATGCCGACTTTGGCAAACGCGGCCTTGGCCTCGATGCCGGACTGGGCGATGGCGCGCTTCATGTAGCGCAGGTAGGCGCCGCCGTGGCGCGCCTCGTCCTGGCTGAGCCGGGTGTAGATCTGCTGGATGACCGGCTCGGTGTGCCATTCGCTGGCGCAACGGTACCAGTGGTTCAGTCGAATTTCGCCGCAGAAATGCAGCATCAGGGTTTCCAGCGGCGGTGCGGGCTCGAACTCGAAGCGGACTTCGTGCAGTTCTTCCTCAGTCGGGACCAGGTCGGGCCGGAAGCGGCGCAAATACTCCATCAGCACCAGCGAATGCTTTTGCTCTTCAAAAAACCAGATCGACATGAAGGCCGAGAAATCGCTGTCGCCCCGGTTGTCGCGCAGAAACATCTCGGTTGCGGGCAGGGCCGACCATTCGGTGATCGCGTTCATGCGCACCGTCTGGGCCTGCTCGTCGGTGAGCAGCGAAGCGTCGAAGATGGACCAGGGAATGTCCTTGTCCATGTCCCAGCGGACCGCTTCAAGCTGTCTGAACAATTCGGGGTAAAGCATGTCATCTCCTTGGTCAATGGGTACGCGGCCCGGCGCGCCCCGGATCTTGCATCTGACGAGATTGTTATTGAATTTCAGGAAAGCGCTGTGACAGGCTGTGCCCCCAAGGCTTTTGGGGCTTTTATGGGTGGGGCGCAAGAGGGATGGGGCGGCCAAAAAAATTTTGAATCCACTGGTCGAGCTTGTGCGTATAAGCTGAAACTCCTTTTCTCACACGAGCAAGCCATGCAAGCTTTTTCACCCGCCCCCGTGGTTGCGGCACTGGTTGCCGGCACCCTGCTGTGCAGCCTGCCAGCCAACGCAGCGCCGCCTGCCGCCGCCGCAGCCGCGCAGGCCTGCCCCGCGCTTTTGCAGCACAACGTGCTGCGCCTGCAGGATGAAAAACCGCAGTCGCTGTGCCAGTACAGCGGCAAGGTGGTGGTGGTGGTCAATACCGCCAGCTTTTGCGGCTTCACCCCGCAATACAAGGGCCTGGAAGCGCTGAATGACAAATACCGGGGCCGCGGCCTGGTGGTGCTGGGGTTTCCGTCGAATGACTTTTCGCAGGAAGCCGGCAGCAACAAGGACATCGCGGATTTCTGCGAAAGCACATTCGGCGTGAAGTTTCCGATGTTCACCAAAACCTCCGTGAGCGGCAAAGATGCCAGCCCGCTGTTCCGGCAACTGGCCGCCGCCAGCGGTACGCCGCCGCGCTGGAATTTCTACAAATACATCATTGCGCGCGATGGCGCGGCCGTGGTTTCCTTCAATTCCATGACCGAACCCGGCAGCAGCAAGTTTGTCGCTGAAATTGAAAAGCAGCTGGCCCGGCCATGAGCATGGCCCCTGTTTCAGCCAAAACCAGGCCTGGCTTCACAAAACTTTACCGGCTACAGCTGCGGCCTGCGGGAACTCAACCAGCCCGCCGCCACTCGGACAGCTTGTCCAGGTTGGAACGTTGCACTGCAGCGTTTGAAGCCACGGGCAACCTTTTCCTTGTTGCGAAGCCTTGCCGGCGATCAAAGCCGGTCTGTTCACCCGGGGCGGTTTCACTCCTCCCTCACTCCCTTGTTCGCACCGGGGTGCTTCGCAGCATTTTTATATTCAGGCCCGCGTCCGGGGCGGCGGCATGAGCTTTCCCCCGCTGAAGGTGGCGATTGTCGGTTCCGGCATTTCCGGACTGGCGGCGGCCCACCGGCTCAAGGGCCAGGCCGACATCACCCTTTTTGAAGCCGGCAGCTACTTTGGCGGCCACACGCACACCGTGGATGTCACGCTGCCCGGCCCGCACGGCTTGGCCACCCATGGCGTCGACACCGGTTTTCTGGTGTTCAACGAGCGCACCTATCCCGGGCTGATTGCGCTGTTTGCCGAACTGGGGGTGGAAACCGCCCGGTCGGACATGTCGTTTTCCGTGAAGGTTCCGATGGCAGGCGGCGGCCAGGCGCTGGAATGGAGCGGCTCCAGCCTGAACACCGTGTTTGCCCAGCGCCGCAACCTGGCCAGCTGGAAATTTTTGCGCATGTTGCAGGGCATCGTGCGTTTCAACCGCATCGCCACGGCGCTGGCCGTGTCGAACGCCGACGCCGCGCTGGTGCAGCCGCTGGACGATTTTCTCCGCCAGCATGCGTTTTCAGCAGAATTCCGCGACTGGTATTTCTTGCCGATGATGGGCTGCATCTGGTCCTGCCCGACCGACCAGATGCTGCAGTTTCCGGTGTCCACGATGATCCGGTTCTGCCACAACCACGGCCTGATCCAGGTCACCGACCGGCCGCAGTGGTGGACCGTCAAGGGCGGGGCGCGGCACTATGTTGAAAAAATCACGGCGGACATTGCGGACAAGCGGCTGAACACGCCGGTCCTGCGCATCGAGCGCGATCCGGGGCTTGAGCGCGGCGGCGTGCGCATTGCCACCCAGGGCGGGATTGCGCATTTCGACAAGGTGGTGCTGGCCACGCATGCGGACCAGTCGCTGGCGCTGCTGCCCGGTGCCAGCGCCGACGAGCGCAGCGTGCTGGGCGGCGTGCGCTGCCAGCCCAACCATGCGGTGCTGCACACCGACAGCAGCGTGCTGCCGCAAAAAAAGATCGCCTGGGCCGCCTGGAATTACGAACGCGCGGCCACGGCCAGCAGCGAATCGCCCGGCGTCTGCCTGCATTACCTGCTCAACATGCTGCAGCCGCTGCCGTTTGCCCAGCCGGTGGTGGTGTCGCTGAACCCGGTGCAGCCCATTGCGCGCCAGCACATTCTGGGCGAATACGACTACGCGCACCCGGTGTTCGACCTGGCGGCCCTCCAGGCGCAGCAACGGTTGCCCCGGCTGCAGGGCCGGCAGCACAGCTACTTTTGCGGCGCCTGGACCGGCTACGGTTTTCACGAGGACGGGTTGAAATCGGGGCTGGACGCGGCGCGGCTGCTGCTTGGCCAGCAGGCGCAAGGCGCGCCGGCATGACCGGCTCCATCGCCCCGGGCCAGCCGCTGATCGGGTTTGGCCAGGTCCTGCACAAGCGCCTGCGGCCGGTGGGCCATGCCTTCCGGTACCCGACTTACTTTTTGATGCTGCCGATGCGCAGCCTGCACCGGCATGGCGGCGGCGCGCTGGCGCACAACCGCGGCAGCGCGCTGAGCTTTTTCGACTGCGACCATGGCGCGGGCGGCGACAACGCCGTCGCCTGGATCGACGCCCTGCTGCTGCGCGAAGGCATTGACGACGCGCAGGGCGAAATCTGGCTGCACACCTACCCGCGCGTGCTGGGCTACACCTTCAAGCCGGTCAGCTTCTGGTACTGCCACCGGCTTGACGGCAGCCTGCGCGCCATCGTCGTCGAGGTGAACAACACCTTTGGCGAACGCCACTGCTATGTGCTCGACGCACCCCGGTACGGCCACGAACTCAGCGCCGACAAGGTGTTTCACGTCTCGCCCTTTTGCACCCTGGCCGGCGGCTACCGCTTTCGCTTCATGCGCCGCGAGGAACAGGGCGTCCACCAGACCGTTGCCTGCATCGACTACCACGACCGCCCGGGCGACGCCGCTGCCGGGCCGCTGCTGCAAACCAGCGTCAGCGGCACGCTGGAGCCGCTCACCCCGGCCAGCCTGCGCAAGGCGCTGTGGCGCTACCCGGCCATGACCCTGGGCGTGATGGCGCGCATCCACTGGCAAGCCTTCAGGCTGTGGCGAAAACGCATTCCCTTCATCAGCAAACCCGCCCTTCCCACCCACACCGTGACGCGATGACCACCCTCAACCCCACTTCCGTACCGGCCGCCCAGGCCATTCCTTCTGACGCGCCGGCGGCCGGCCGCACCGCCTTGAAAATGCTGCGGCGCCTGAAACACGGAACGCTCACGGTCCAGCTGCCCGGTGGCGCGCTGCAGCGCTTCGGCTCCGGCACCGCGCCCATGGCCAGCCTGCACCTGCACAACTGGACGCCGTGCCGCGCCGCGCTGCGTTCGGGCGACATCGGCTTTGCCGAAAGCTATATCGCCGGCGACTGGACCACGCCGCACCTGAGCGATCTCCTGGCTCTGCTGATCGTCAACCGCCAGGAGGTGGAAAGCGCGATCTACGGCAGCTGGCTGGGCCGCCTGGCCTACCGCGTCAAGCACCTGCTGAACCGCAACACCAAGGCCAACAGCCAGAAAAACATACACGCCCACTACGACCTGGGCAATGCGTTTTACGCCCTGTGGCTGGACGGCACGATGAACTACTCGTCGGCGATTTTCGAGTCGCCCGAAACCACCATGGTCGAAGGCCAGCATGCCAAGGTGCGCCGCGCCCTCAGCCTGGCGCAGGTCAGGCCGGGCGACCGGGTGCTGGAAATCGGCTGCGGCTGGGGCGCGCTGGCTGAAATGGCCGCGACTGAATTTGGCGCCTCGCTGGTCGGCGTGACGCTGAGCACCGAGCAACTCGACTGGGCCAACCAGCGCATGGCCCGCCTGGGCCATGCCGGCAAGGCCGACCTGCGTTTGCAGGACTACCGGGACATCGGCAAGACCACGCCGGACGAGCCGTTCGACGCGATTTGTTCGATCGAAATGGTTGAGGCAGTCGGACGCGAATACTGGCCCGAGTATTTCCAGACCGTGGCGCGCCTGCTCAAGCCCGGCGGCCATGCCTGCATCCAGAGCATCGTGATCGACGACGCGCTGTTCGACCGCTACATCGGCTCGACCGACTTCATCCAGCAGTACATCTTTCCGGGCGGCTGCCTGCCCTGCCCGCGCGAATTCCGGGCGCAGGCGGCCGCCGCAGGGTTTGATGTGGTGGACGAGTTTTCCTTCGGCCAGGACTATGCGCGCACGCTGCGCCTCTGGCGCGATGACTTCCTGGCGCAAGAGGCGCGGGTGCTGCAACTCGGGTTTGACAAAAGGTTCATCCGCATCTGGGAGTTCTACCTGGCTTACTGCGAGGCGGCCTTTGCCCAGGGCAACACCAGCGTCATGCAGTTCACGCTGTGCAAACGCTGACGTCTTGCATGAAACACGTGCTGACGGCCTGCCTGGCTGCCCTGCTGTGGAGCGGTGCGGCGCTGGCGCAGCAGCCTGCCATGGCCCCGGCCGCGTCCGCGTCCGCCTCCGGCACATCCTCCGCAACAAATGCGCAGCCTGAACTGAACGCCCTGCCCGGCGCCCGGCTGGTCGGCAAGGCGCGGCTGGCGGTCTGGGGTTTCGACGTCTACGAGGCCCGGCTCTGGGCACCCGAAAATTTCAGCGCCGGCAGCTTCGGCACCTCGGCACTGGCGCTGGAACTGATCTACCTGCGCGACTTCCAGGCGGCCGACATCGCCGAGCGTTCATTGAAGGAAATGCGCCGCAGCCAGCCCGTCAGCGACGCGCAGGCGGCGCGCTGGAAAGCCGAGTTGCTGCGGGTGATTCCCGATGTGCGCCAGGGCGACCGCATCACCGGCATGCACCGGCCGGGCCGGGGCGCGGCCTTCTGGGTCAATGGCCGGGCCAGCGGCGAAATTCCCGATGCCGACTTTTCCCGGCTGTTTTTTGGCATCTGGCTTTCGCCCGACACGTCCGAGCCCCGGATGCGCGAGGCCTTGCTGGCGGGAAGCAACCCATGACGCAGGCGACCGCGCAGGCCGCGCCAGTGCCGCCCGGTGCCGGACCAGACGTGTTTACTGCCAGGGACGGCCTGACCTACGGCCTGCTCGGCCTGCCGCTGGCCTTCGTGGCGCTGCCGCTGTACGTGATCTTGCCCAACCACTATGCCCGGGAATTCGGCATGCCCCTGGCCACCCTGGGCGCGGTCTTGCTGGGCGCGCGATTGTTTGACGCGCTGATCGACCCGCTGCTGGGACGGCTGAGCGACCGGCTGTTTGCGCGCTCGACCGCTGCGGTGCTGCGAATGGGCGCCCTGGCGGCGCTGGTGCTGGCGCTGGGCTTCACGCTGCTGTTTTTCCCGCCGCAATGGGCGCAGGGCTCGCCCTGGGCGCTGGCCGGCTGGGCGGGCGCCAGCCTGATGCTGACCTATGCAGCCTACAGCGCGCTCAGCGTGTCGCACCAATCCTGGGGCGCAATGCTGGGCGGCAACGAAGCGCAGCGCAGCCGCATCGTCGCCTGGCGCGAAGGGCTTGGGCTGGCGGGTGTGGTGTTGGCCTCCATTACGCCGGTAGCCCTCGGCTTGCCAATGACTACAGCTATCTTTTTTGCAGCGTTGCTGGCCGGCTGGCTGGCCTGGCGCCGGGCGCCCGAACCGGCCTCGCGGCGCCCGGGCCATGCACCGTCGGCGGGCGCCCTGTGGCGGCCCTGGCGTTCGCGCGCCTTTCGCCGGCTGCTGGCGGTCTTCATGCTCAACGGCATTGCCAGCGCCGTGCCGGCCACGCTGGTGCTGTTCTTCATCCAGGACCGGCTGCAGGCGCCCCGGGCCCTGGAGCCGCTGTTCCTGGGCAGCTACTTTGTGGCGGCGGCGCTGTCGATCCCCGTGTGGCTGGCGGCGGTCAAACGGCTGGGGCTGGCGCGCACCTGGCTGGCGGGCATGGCGCTGGCGATTGCCGTGTTTGCATGGGCCACGCAACTGGGCGCCGGGCAAACGGGCGCATTCGCGCTGGTCTGCGCGCTGTCGGGCGTGGCGCTGGGCACCGACCTGGCGCTTCCTGGCGCGCTGCTGGCCGGCGTGATCCAGGCCGACGGCCAGTCGGGCCAGTCCGAAGGCGCCTACTTCGGCTGGTGGAATTTCGCCACCAAGCTCAACCTAGCGCTGGCCGCCGGGCTGGCGCTGCCGCTGCTGGGGTTTTTTGGCTACGCACCTGGCAGCCGCGACGCGCAGGCGCTCGATGCGCTGGTGGTGGCGCACTGCGTGCTGCCCTGCCTGCTCAAG
>JAQGMZ010000279.1 GCA_028292045.1 Polaromonas sp.
AGCACCTCCTGCACCTTCACCATGCTGAGCTTGATCAGGTCGGCGGCGGTGCCCTGCATGGGCGCGTTGATGGCGGCGCGCTCGGCGCCGGCGCGGCGCGGGCCGTTGGGCGAGTTGATCTCGGGCAGGAGCAAGCGCCGGCCGAAGACGGTTTCGACATAGCCCTGGTCTTTGGCGAGCTGGCGGGTCGAGTCCATGTAGTGCTTGACGCCGGGGTAGCGCTGGAAATAGCGGTCGATGTAGGCCGCCGCAGCCTTGGTCTCGATGCCCAGGTTGCGCGCCAGGCCAAAGCTGCTCATGCCGTAGATCAGCCCGAAGTTGATCACCTTGGCGTAGCGCCGCTGCTCGCTGCTGACCTGGTCGAGCGGCACGCTGAACACCTCGGCCGCAGTCGCCCGGTGTACGTCCAGCCCGGCGGTAAACGCGTGCAGCAGGGCTTCGTCGCCGCTGATGTGGGCCATGATGCGCAGCTCGATCTGCGAATAGTCGGCGCTGGCGATCACGCTGCCGGCCGGGGCGACGAAGGCTTCGCGCACGCGCCGGCCTTCTGCCGTCTTGACCGGAATGTTCTGCAGGTTGGGGTCGTTGCTCGACAGGCGGCCGGTCACCGCCACGGCCTGTGCGTAATGGGTGTGCACCCGGCCGGTGCGCGGCAGCGCCAGCTGGGCCAGCTTGTCGGTGTAGGTGCCCTTGAGCTTGCTGAGCGAGCGGTGCTCCAGCAGCTTGGCCGGCAGCGGATAGTCTTCGGCCAGCTTTTCAAGCACCTCCTCGTCGGTGCTGCGCGCGCCGGTGGCGGTTTTCTTGACCACCGGCATGCCCAGCTTGTCAAAGAAAATCTCGCCCAGCTGCTTCGGGCTGCCCAGGTTGAAGGGCTGGCCGGCAATTTCATAGGCTTCGGTTTCCAGTTGCAGCAGGCGCGCGCCCAGTTCGGCACTTTGTTTTGCCAGCATCGGCGCATCGATCAGCACGCCGTTGCGCTCGATGCGATAGAGCGATTCGCTGCTCTGCATTTCCAGCTGGTAGATGGACAGCAGCTTGGGATTAGCCTGCAGCTGCGGCCAGAGCACGCGGTGCACGTCGAGCGTCTGGTCGGAGTCTTCGCACGAGTATTCGGCCGCCTTGGCGATCTCGACCTGGTTGAACCTGATCTGGCCGGCGCCCTTGCCGCACAGGTCTTCGTAGCTGATGCCGCTGCGCCCGACATGGCGCTGGGCCAGGCTGGCCAGGCCGTGCGGCTTGGTCACGTCGAGCACATAGCTTTGCAGCATGGTGTCGTGGGCATAGCCCTGCACCTCGATGCCGTGGTTGGCGAACACATGGCGGTCGTACTTGACATGCTGGCCGAGCTTGGGCCGCGCCGGGTTTTCCAGCCAGGGCTTGAGCCGGGCCAGCACATCGTCCAGTGGCAGCTGTTCTGGCGCGCCGGGGTAGTCGTGGCCCAGGGGAATGTAGGCTGCTTCGCCCGGCGTGACGCTGAAGCTGATGCCGACGATCCGCGCCCGCATCTCGTCGAGCGAGGTGGTCTCGGTGTCGATGGCCACCAGCTCGGCCGCCTCTACTTTGGCCAGCCAGCGGTCGAACGCCGACCAGTCCAGAACGGTGTCGTACACAAGGTTGCTGGCGCGCTCGGGCAATGGCGTGTCCAATGACGACGGCTCGTCGTCGAACAGGCCGGGCGAGTCGTTCGAGGCCGTTGGCGCGCGGGGCTTGCGGCGCTCGGCGCCGCCCACCAGCTCGGGCGGCGTGCTGTCGGCATCGATCTGGCTGACCAGCCCCTTGAAACCGTACTTGAGGTAGAAAGTCCTGAGCGCGCTGGTCTGCAGCTCGCCAATCGCCAGCGATTCCATCGCAGGCAGGCCGTTGATGTAAGCGGCCAGGTCGCAGTCTTTCTTGATGGTCAGCAACTCGCGGCCCTTGGGCAGCCAGTCCAGCGCATTGCGCAGGTTCTCGCCCACGGCGCCCTTGATCTCGCCGGCCCGGGCCACCAGCGCATCGAGCGAGCCGTATTCCAGCAGCCATTTCACGGCGGTCTTGGGACCGACCTTGGGCACGCCCGGCACGTTGTCCACCGCGTCGCCCACCAGCGTCTGGTAGTCGACCATCAGGCGCGGCGGCACGCCGAACTCGGCCTCGACGCCGGCCAGGTCGCGGCGCCGGTCGTTCATGGTGTCGATCACGGTGATGTGTTCATCGACCAGCTGGCTTAGGTCCTTGTCGCCGCTGGAGATGATGACCTCGATCTGCTGGCGTGAGCCGATGCAGGCCAGCGTGCCGATCACGTCATCGGCCTCGACGCCGGGCACGCACAGCACCTTCCAGCCCATCAGCTGCACCACCTCGTGAATCGCCTCGACCTGGCTGCGCAAATCGTCGGGCATGGCCGAGCGCTGCGCCTTGTAGTCGGGGTAAAGCGCATCGCGGAAGGTGGGCCCCTTGGCATCGAACACGCAGACCGCATAGTCGGCGCGCACATCCTTGCGCAGCTTTTGCATCATGTTGATCATGCCGCGAATGGCGCCGGTGGCCGGACTGGCCGGGTCGCCGGGGGTGACGCGCAGGTCGGGCATCGCGTGAAACGCGCGGTACAGGTAGCTGGAACCATCGACCAGCAGCAAGGTTTTTTTCTCTTGGGTCATGGGGCCAGATTGTCAGGGATATTGGCCCAGGGCTGAAGCCCGTTTCATGCCGCCGGGCCTGGCTGTTTACTTCAGACCCGAGGTGCTTTGCCAATCGCCGCTGGTGCAGCGTGAATGCCGTTCAAGTCAAGGTTGGCCAGCCCATGCACGCCTACAATGCAGGCATGAAAACCGCTCCTTTCCTTCTGATTGCTGCTGCCTTTGCAGCCCTGCCCCTGGCCGCGGCCCAAACGCCGGCGCCCGCCGGGGCGGCGACCGCTGTCCAGCCTGCCCGGCCCGACAAGAAGATCGAGCGCATCCGAACCGAAGACGCGGGCACCCGCATCGACGAGCTGCGCGTTGGCGGCGAGACGCAGCAGATCACGGTGCAGCCTAAAAATGGCGGGGCGGCCTATGAGGTCAAGCCGGCCGAAGGCGCCCGCGGCACCGCGCCCGCGGCATCCAGCAACGAAACCAACGGTTCGCGCGTCTGGAACGTGCTGAAGTTTTAATCTTTTTTTCTCCCAGCACAGGGCACATTTTTTCGCATGGCCGTATTCACCGAAGTCTCGTTTGACGAGGCTGGCGCTTTCTTGCGCTCTCTCCACCTGGGTCAGCTGGCGCACATCAAGGGCGCGGCGGGCGGGATTGAAAACACCAACTATTTTGTAGACACCGACCAGGGCCAGTATGTGCTGACGCTGTTTGAACGGCTGACGTTCGAGCAACTGCCTTTTTACCTGCACCTGATGAAACATCTGGCGGCACGCGGCATTCCGGTGCCCGACCCGGCCTTCGACACCCAGGGAAACCTGCTGCACAGCCTCAAAGGCAAGCCGGCCGCCGTAGTGAACAAGCTGCGCGGCCACAGCGAACTGGCGCCCACGACCGGCCATTGCGCCAGCGTTGGCGAGATGCTGGCCCGCATGCACCTTGCCGGGCTGGACTATTCGCGCCAGCAGCCCAACCTGCGCGGCCTCGCCTGGTGGAACGACACGGTGCCGCTGGTGCTGCCCTTTCTGGACGAAGCCCAGCGCAGGCTGATACAAGGCGAACTCGCCTACCAGAACCATGTTGCCGCGTCGCCCGGTTACCGGAGCCTGCCGCGCGGCGTCATCCACGCCGACCTGTTTCGTGACAACGTCTTGTTCGAAAACGGACAACTCACCGGTTTTTTTGATTTTTACTTTGCCGGTTGCGACACCTTTTTGTACGACATCGGCATCTGTCTGAACGACTGGTGCATCGAACTCGAAAGCGGCAAGCTGGATACCGCAAGGGCCGATGCGTTCATCGCGGCGTACCAGTCAGTGCGGCCGCTGGCAGCGCCGGAGCGCACCCTGCTGCCGGCCCTTCAGCGGGCAGGCGCCCTGCGCTTCTGGCTGTCGCGGCTGTGGGATTTTCACCTGCCGCGCGACGCCGCCATGCTCAAGCCCCACGACCCCGGCCATTTCGAACGCGTGCTGCGCGAGCGGCTGGCGCAACCTTATCTTTTATAGCTGCATGCCATGAAACTGAACATTGTTCCCGCCCGCACCGGCCTGACCTGGGTCAAGCTGGGCATCAAGACCTTCGCCGGGCAGCCGCTGGCCATGGCGGGCCTGTTTTTCATGTTCATGGCCATGCTGTCGATTGCCACGCTGGTGCCGTTCATTGGCGCCGCCCTGGCCCTGGGCTTGCTGCCGGCGGCCACTTTGGGCCTGATGGCGGCCACCCAGGAAGCCACCAAAGGCAAGTTTCCCATGCCTTCCATCCTGATCAGCGCCTTTCGCGCCGGCCAGCAGCGCCTGCGGGCCATGATGGTGCTGGGCGCGCTGTACGCTGCGGGCTTTCTGGCGCTCATGGGCATATCGGCCCTGGTCGACGGCGGACAGTTTGCCAGCCTGTACCTGGTGGGCGGCAAGATCACCGAAGAGCTGGTGATGCAAGACAGCTTTCAGCTGGCAATGTGGGTCGCGATGGGGCTGTACCTGCCGCTGTCGCTGCTGTTCTGGCATGCGCCGGCGCTGGTCCACTGGCATGGCGTGACGCCGGTCAAAAGCCTGTTTTTCAGTTTAATGGCCTGCTACAAGAATTTTGGCGCCTTCACCGTGTTTGGCCTGGCCTGGACCGGCGTTTTCATACTGGCCGCCATAGTGGTCTCGCTGGTCGCCACCCTGCTGGGCAGCCCGATGATGGCCACGGTGGTCATGTTCCCGGTGGCGCTGGTGATCGTGGCCATGTTCTTCACCTCGATCTACTTCACCTTCCGGGACTGTTTCTCCGAACTGGACGAAAACGCCCCAGCCGCTGGTGAAATTTCATGATTGGGCGTGCATAAACGCGAGGAGGCCCGATTTCATGCAAGCCTGCAATGTTTACTTTCCTTAATGCAGCTTGATGCGTGGGCGGTGGGTCCGGTCAAGCATTTCGGACAAGGTGACGAGTACGGTTTGACGAACCCACCTCAACCAAGCGCCAGCTGGTGCTGTTTGTGCAGGCCCCAATACATGAGCTTGGCAAGCCGGCCTTCGACAAAAAATGCCTTTGCTCAGGCTCCCCATCAGGCGGCCTACGGACGAATACTCCGACAGCGATACCAGCGAACCCTTGTCCCGGTACAGGAAAGGCGCTGCCGCCCGTCCCCTGACCAGCAGCGGCAGAGCCCGCGCCAGATACATGGCCTGCTGGTAGGCGGCCTGCGCGCGCGGAGGCACCCAACTGCCGTCGGGCTGCGGGCAGGCGGGGCAGTTGCCAAACGCATGTCGGCGTTCCAGGTTGCCTGTCACTGCCCGTTGACCTTCAGCTGATTCAGCTTGTTGGTTGCGAGTGGCTTGTCGCCGGGCCTGGCCAGGAAGTCGGCTGCCTTGATGCCGGTAGCCCAGACGGTCATGGTGGATGGAAGGACCAGGCCGCAGGCCATTCGCAAGGCGTCGGCCGAGACCTCGACCAGCACTATCTTCATGTACCTCTGCGGACCGACATGGTCAAAGCCATAGCTGACCAGCACCTTGGCCGCCGCATGCAACTCGGCTGCCAGTTTGGCACCGGTGGCCCCGCCGCCGAAAATTGTCACCGTCAGGCGTCCGCTGCCGGGCTTGTGCGGCACGGTTTTTCTTGCCAAGCTGCTTGCCAAGCCGGCTCGCCAGGGCCAATCCGCCAACAATGACAATACGGTGCATCAGCTCACCTCCGAAGGTCATTCAAGGTTGAAGAAGCCAGTGTCCGACGGCTACTTCGTATGTCGCCTACAAGCAAAAATTCACCAAAACGGAATATTGAAAATGTGCAGCGATTTTGTTGCACTGCAAGGCACAGCATGAAGTTGGGCCAGTCTTTTCAAAGGAGATAAAAAATGGCATCAAACAACCAAGGCAACCAAGGTAGCAAACAGGGCGATGGACGCGGGTTTGCCAGCATGGATCCTGAGCGTCAACGCGAGATTGCCAGCCAAGGCGGCAAGGCTGCCCATGAGAGCGGCCAAGCCCATGAGTTCACTTCTGAAGAAGCACGGGAAGCTGGTCGCAAAGGGGGTCAGGCCAGCCAGGGCGGTGGAGCTCAGGGCGGCCAGCAAGGAGGCAAGGAGGAAGGCCAGAACGGCGGCCAGAAAAGTACCCGCGGCGGCACCAGTGAACAGCATGCCGAGGCAGGCCGCCAGAGTCGCAAAAACGACAAAGGCTGAGTCCTGACGCCCTGGCATTGCTTCTCAAAAGCGCTGCGCTGGTGCAGCGCTTTCTTATGGCTAAAGACTCATCTGGTTTTGAGGGTCAAGCGCCGGGCTGTGTTGTACGGCAGCTTCAGCCATTTCCCTGGGCCGCGTCTTTTTCCCATGGGCTGGGCGCCACATTGGGCCCGTCGGGGAAATCGCCTGGATTTTCTGCGGCAGTGTGGATGGGCAAAACAGGCAGTACTTCCTCTGCTGAGCTTAGTTCGTTCCCGGTTGCGCCCGAGGCCACTTCCTGCGTCGCGTCTTGCTGCAGATCAGTAGACGAGGGCGTTTGCGTTTCTTCTCCCATGGTTTTAGGCGGAGGCCCACCGCCTGGATGGTTTTCATTGCTGTCATTGCCAGGGCTTGAACCTATGCTGGATTGAGTCATCTGTGTTTCCTTGCGCAGTTAGGCATTTTCATTTGCAATTTCGAAGGCGGTCGGGCCGCCAGATACCCTGTGGCGATCCTGCCTGGTTGCTTACCCGATCTTCTTGAAAACACTCATTTTTCACATTGTGCGGATGTGGAATGTAGGCGCCAGCCGATCAACGGGTTAAGGCACTTTCCTGCAAGTCCAAAAATCAGACAAAGGCTTGTTTTGAAATAAAAATACCGCTTGCCCTGGCGCCTCCGGTTGATTGCCAGTCGCCAGGTGCCTGAGCTGTCGGGCGTCTTGCAGATCCATTGCCGTATTGCAAAATGGCCTTGCAGGACGGTGTCCTGGTGCAGCGCTGCAAGTTGATTCCTACAACACAAGTGCTCCAAGCATGACAGTCGGCCTTAGGCCAGGACTGGAACATTTTTGGATCTTGACAACTTTTTCCGCCAGGCTGCCCTGGCCCCGGCAACTCATGACTCATCACAGTTCCAACCACCGGCCTGATCAACCAACCTTGGACCAGCTCAAGGATATAGCCGCTTATATGTCCGAAAATTCCCTGGTCATGACAACAGCCGAGTCGTGTACGGCTGGGCTGATCGCGGCGCACCTGGCCGATGTGCCAGGCGCGGGCAAATCCCTTGAATGCGCGTTTGTGACCTATTCGCCGGAGGCCAAGCAAAACTGCCTGGGAGTTCAACGCCAAACCATCGAATCGTACAACCTGACCAGTGAAGAGGTTGCCCGGGAAATGGCCCAAGGTGCGCTGCGCAACAGCAACGCCAACCTGGCGGTTTCAAATACCGGGGTAGCGGACGATACCGATCCCGAGGTTGAGCCTGGAACGCAGTGCTTCGCTTGGTTTTTCGCCCAGCAGGGGGGCCGGCATGAAAGACTGTTCAGCGAAACCCGCAAGTTCAGCGGTGACCGCAATTCCATCCGTGACCAGGCAGCCCTTTATGCGCTTTTGCAAATTCCGGTCAAGCATGCGGCGTTCGTGCAGGTTGCCGCAGATAAAACCTAGAAAGGCAGGCTGCCCATGAACGCCGGTCCAGATTCGCAATCCGCCATCATCCATGAATTGGGCGTGGGCGCGAACTTTGAGGCACAAGCCGAACTGGAGCGCCGCACCCGGTTCATGGCCGGTTGTCTGATGCAGTCGGGACGCCAGGTACTGGTGCTGGGCATCAGCGGCGGGGTGGACTCGCTGGTTGCCGGAATGCTGGCGCAACGGGCGGTGAATGAGGTCAGGCAGCAAGGCCGCCAGGCACGTTTCATTGCCGTGCGCCTCCCATACGGCTTGCAGGCCGACGAGTCCGATGCGCAGAAATGCCTGGAGGTGATCCAGCCCGACCTGACGCTGACGGTCAACATCCAGCCCGCAGTCGATGCGCTGCGCGCTTCCCTGCAAGCTTCAGGCATGGGACTGGGCAACGCAGCTGAACAGGATTTCCTGCTGGGCAATGTCAAGGCGCGACAACGCATGGTGGCCCAGTACGCGATTGCCGGCGCCAATGCCGGACTGGTCATCGGGACGGATCATGCGGCCGAAGCCCTGATGGGGTTTTTCACCAAGTATGGCGATGGCGCAGCCGACCTGGTGCCGCTGAGCGGACTGACCAAGCGCAGGGTGCGCGCCCTTGGGCAAGCCATGGGCGCACCCGACGCGCTGGTGTTCAAAACGCCCACTGCCGACCTGGAAACACTTCAACCATTGCGCCCTGACGAAGATGCGTTTGGCGTGAGCTATGAGCAGATCGACAACTTTCTAGAAGGTTTGCCGGTTGACCAGGACGCCGCTGCCATCATGATCGCCGCTTATCGCCAAACAACCCATAAGCGGGCTTTGCCGCTGGCGCCAGCATTTCCTTGAAATGCAGGGGCGCAGGCATGCGCTTGACCATTCAGGGCCATGCCGTCCGCACAGCTGTATTCATCCCAGGCCGTTTCTTAAATGATCGTCAGCTTGGCCACGCCGAGCGCAAGCCATTTCACGCCATGCCGGGTGAAATTGATCTGCGCCCGGGCATCGTCACCGCTGCCTTCGAGCATGGTGACCCTGCCTTCACCAAACTTGGCATGGAACACGTTGGCGCCATTTTTCAGCCCGTGGGAAGGTTCATTCTTTTGCGCCGGCACCGGGGGGGCGGCAAAACGGTCCGCACTTCCGGGTTTTGAGCTAAATACGCCGTTGGCCCAGCTCCCACGACCGCCACCCGCTCCTGAATTGCCAGCGCCATCCCAGTGGCCAGAGCCTGCGCCCAGGTTTGACGAAAAACCCTGTTTTTTCGGCGTGAGCCATTTGAGCGCCGCCTCGGGCAGCTCGTCGAAAAAACGGCTCTTGAGGTTGTAGCGGGTCTGGCCGTGCAGCATGCGGGTCTGCGAATGGCTCAGGTACAGCCGCTGCCGGGCCCGCGTGATGGCGACATACATCAGGCGGCGCTCCTCCTCGAGCCCGTCCTTGTCGCTCATCGCGTTTTCATGCGGAAACAGGCCTTCCTCCATCCCCGAGATGAACACGCAGTCGAACTCCAGCCCCTTGGACGAATGCACCGTCATGAGCTGCACCGCGTCCTGGCCGGCCTGGGCCTGGTTGTCACCGGCCTCCAGCGCGGCATGGGTCAAAAAGGCCACCAGCGGCGACAGGGTTTCGCCAGTTTCGCTGTCGGGCGCCAGCAGTTCGGGCGATGGCTGGTCCAGCACCGGAATGGAAGGGTCCAGCCCCTGGCTGGCGGGCGACTGGGTCAATCCGGCGCCCAGTTCATCGACCGGCAGCGCCACCGCATCCCGGCCAAAGCCTTCCTGGCTCACGAAGGCCTCGGCCGCGTTGACCAGTTCGGCCAGATTTTCCAGCCGGTCCTGGCCGTCCTTGTCGGTCTTGTAGTGCTCTTGCAGGTTGCTGTGCTCCAGGACCAGCTCGATGATCTCGCGCAGCGTGGCGCCCTCGGTCTGCTCGCGGACCACATCCAGACGGGCGACAAAAGCCCCCAGGTTGGCGCCGGCCTTGCCCGGCACCGCGCTGACGCCGTCGTGCAGCGAACAGCCCGAGGCGCGGGCAATGTCCTGCAGTTGCTCGATGGTGCGGGCGCCAATGCCGCGCGGCGGAAAATTCACCACGCGCATGAAGCTGGTGTCGTCATGCGGGTTGTCGAGCAGCCGCAGGTAGGCCAGCGCATGCTTGATCTCGGCGCGCTCGAAAAAGCGCAGGCCGCCGTAGACACGGTAGGGAATGCCGGCATTGAACAGCGCGGTTTCCATCACCCGGCTTTGGGCATTGCTGCGGTACAGCAGGGCAATTTCCTTCTTGAGCATGCCGTCTGCCACGAGTTGCTTCACCTCGTCGACAAACCACTGCGCTTCGGCAAAATCGCTGGCCGACTCATACACCCGCACCGGCTCGCCCGGTCCGGCTTCGGTGCTCAGGTTCTTGCCGAGCCGCTTGGTGTTGTGGCTGATCAACTCGTTGGCGGTATCCAGGATGTTGCCAAAGCTGCGGTAGTTGCGCTCCAGCTTGATCTGGTGGGTGACATTGAACTCGCGCACGAAGTCGGCCATGTTGCCCACGCGCGCGCCGCGAAAGGCGTAGATGCTCTGGTCGTCGTCGCCCACCGCAATGACCGAGCCGCCCGGCATGCCCTGCCCGCTCTGCAGCGCCTCGTCGCCCTGACCGGCCAGCATCTTGATCCAGGCGTACTGTAGTTTGTTGGTGTCCTGGAACTCGTCGATCAGGATGTGGCGAAAGCGCCGCTGGTAGTGCTCGCGCACCGGCGCGTTGTCACGCAGCAACTCGTAGCTGCGCAGCATCAGCTCGCCAAAATCCACCACGCCTTCGCGCTGGCACTGTTCCTCATACAGGGCGTAAATCTCAACCTTCTTGCGGCTTTCCTCATCGCGCACGGGCACATCCCTGGCGCGCTGGCCGTCCTCCTTGCAGGCGGCAATGAACCACTGCAACTGCTTGGGCGGAAAGCGTTCGTCGTCGACATTGAATTGCTTGCACAGCCGCTTGATGGCGGACAGCTGGTCCTGCGTGTCGAGAATCTGGAATGCCGAAGGCAGGTTGGCCAGCTTGTAGTGGGCTCGCAAAAACCGGTTGCACAGGCCGTGGAAAGTGCCAATCCACATGCCGCGCACATTGATCGGCAGCATGGCGGACAGGCGGGTCAGCATTTCCTTGGCCGCCTTGTTGGTAAAGGTCACCGCCAGTATGCCGCTGGACGACGCCTGGCCGGTTTGCAGCAGCCAGGCAATGCGGGTGGTCAGCACGCGGGTCTTGCCTGAGCCGGCCCCGGCCAGAATCAAGGCATGGGTTGCGGGCAAAGTCACCGCAGCCAGCTGCTCTGGATTAAGATTTTGCAAAAGGGGTGATGGAGAAACAGCTTCTGAGAACATGCCCCATTGTAGAAAGCCCCCAATGCCCTTTTCAGCTTCCCTGAAGTCACTTTGCTTGCCGACCGGCTGGCTGGCCGCTGCCGCCCTGCTGGCCGGCAGCCCTGGCGCGCAGGCCCAGTCGTTTTGTGCCAGCGACGGCCAGCCACAGCCTGTTCAGCTCATCGAACGCTTCATCAACGCCGATTGCGACAGCTGCTGGAGCGACCCGGCCACGCCCAGGCCCGGCAGGCAGGCCGCCCTGCTGGACTGGATCGTGCCGGGCAGCCGGGGGGACGACGCGCCGCTGTCTGCCGTGGCCACGCGCGACGCGCTGGCCCGTCTGGAGGCCCTGAAGGCCGCCGTTCCGGCCACCATCAGCACGGCGAAGCATGCCGTCCAAGGCATCAAGGGCGCCCGGTTGCGGGTCGCCCACGGCTTGCCGGTAGCCGATTACCTGGGCGCTTCCCTAGAACTCAAGCCCGTGCCGCCGGCGGCCAGGGGGCCCCTGACGGCCTGGCTGGCACTGGTTGAAACCCTCCCGGCGGGAACGGAAGGTTCGCCGGTCGAAAGAAACCTGGTCCGCAATGTGTTTTCGCAGGCCTGGGAGGGCCGCAATCAGCCGGCAGAAGGTGCGCAAAACCGGCTGTTCGAAAGCCGCTCGATGAACATTGCACCAACGGCCCAAGCGGCGCGCCTGCGGGTTGTTGGCTGGGTGGAGGATGAAAAGGGCCGGCTGCTTTCGGCGGCGCAATCGCGCTGCGCCGCGCCTGGATGACCAAACCACAAGGATATTGCCTCGTTTTCGGCGTGGCGGGCTCGCAAGCCCCTAGAATCAGCCACCGGGCCCAAGCAATTGCGCCCGGTTTTTTTGTGGCTGCTTCGCACTTGCTGCGGCGCATCCCTGGTAAAGCCGGCCAGTCCAAGCGCCTCCTGTTCATCAACAACAGACTCTTGACCAGAGCTTGGGAAAACCATCATGGAAATATTCGACTACGACAACATCCTGCTGCTGCCGCGCAAATGCCGCGTGGAAAGCCGCGGCGAATGCAACGCCAGCGTGACGCTGGGCTCCCGCAGCTTTCGCATTCCCGTGGTGCCGGCCAACATGAAAACGGTCGTCAACCAGGACATCTGCGTCTGGATGGCGCAAAACGGCTATTTTTATGTCATGCACCGGTTCGATCTGGACAACCTGCAGTTCGTCCGCGACATGAAAGCCCGGGGCGTGTTCGCATCCATCTCGCTGGGCGTGAAAAAGCCCGACTATGACACCGTGGACCAGCTGGTCGCCGAAGGGCTGGCGCCGGAATACATCACCATCGACATCGCCCACGGCCATGCCGACACGGTGCAGAAAATGATCGGCTACCTGAAGGAAAAGCTGCCGGCGTCTTTCGTCATTGCGGGCAACGTGGCCACGCCCGAGGCGGTGATCGACCTGGAAAACTGGGGCGCCGACGCAACCAAGGTCGGCATTGGCCCGGGCAAGGTCTGCATCACCAAGATGAAAACCGGCTTTGGCACCGGCGGCTGGCAGTTGTCGGCGCTCAAGTGGTGCGCCCGCGTGGCGACCAGGCCGATCATTGCCGACGGCGGCATCCGGGAGCATGGCGACATTGCCAAGTCGATCCGCTTTGGCGCGACCATGGTGATGATCGGCTCGATGCTGGCCGGCCTGGAGGAAAGCCCCGGCCAGACGGTCGAGGTCGATGGCAAGCTGTTCAAGGAATACTATGGCAGCGCCTCGGACTTCAACAAGGGCGAGTACAAGCATGTGGAAGGCAAGCGCATCCTGGAGCCGATCAAGGGCAAGCTGGCCGACACGCTGCGCGAGATGGAAGAAGACACCCAAAGCGCCATCAGCTACGCCGGCGGCACCCGGCTGATGGACATCCGCAAGGTGAATTACGTGGTGCTGGGCGGCAAGAACTCCAATGAAGACTTGATGATGTGAGGACTTTTCGGTGCTGGAGCGGCCCGGCCTTTTTTAAAGAGCGAGCAGTTCAAGCGCCAGCTGGTTCAGCCGGTGCTCGGGCTGCACCAGGGCTTCCAGCACGCTGAAATGGTTCAGGTCCGGCAGGGATTCGCAGACGGGCACGGCCTTGATTCCCCATGCCTGGCGGATCAGCTGGTTGTGCCGCAGGAATTCCCCGCTTTCGTCGCCGCCGGCCACGCTGTACAGCTGGCCATGCGGCGGAGGCGGCAGCAAAGCCGGGCTGGCATGCAGGACCTGCTCCGGGGTCAGCTGCAATTCACTCAGAAAAGGTGTCTGCCGTAGTGGCTCCAGGTCGTACAGGCCGGAAATGGACAGTGCGTTTTTCATCAGCCCCCGTGGCAAATCGGGCGCATGCGCTGGCCAGTCGGTGGCCAGCAGCATGGCGGCCAGATGGCCCCCGGCTGAATGGCCGGCGACGGTGATGCGCTCCGGGTCACCGCCAAAATCGGCGGCATGCCGCCAGGTCCATGCCAGGGCGCCAACCATCTGACGCACGATGTCGGGAATGCTGACCGCCGGGCACAAGGCGTAGTTCAGCACAACGACACAGGCGCCGGCCTGCGTGAACTCAGGCGCAATGAACGAATGGTCGGCCTTGTCCAGGCTGCGCCAGTAGCCGCCGTGAATGAACACCAGAACCGGTGCCTTGTGGCCGTCAGGCCGGTCTTTAGCGGGGAAAATGTCCAGGGTTTCACTGGCACCGCTGCCGTAGGCAAGGTTCAACTGGCATGGCAGGCGTTCCCGCGCGATCCGGGAGTCTTTTGCCCAGCGAATGAAATGCTCGGCATGCCCGGGCACCAGCAGGCGGTTGTTGTACATGCGGTCCAGCCACTGCGGATTCCAGTCGGTTGCGTTGGGGCTCATGGGTGTCTCGATCTCAGGTTGGCCAAACCTGCATCTTGGCACAGCGCGCACGAAAAAGGCCGCTGCCCACCTTCCGGTAAGCAACGGCCTTTGGATTGGAACGCCGATCAGGAATTGATCAGCAAACCCGGATCACCTTCAGTCGCGAAACGGCTTGGTGAACTTGCCAGCCGGCTTCTTGGCCGCATCGCGGGGCACAAACACCTTGCCGGCGGGGCGGGCAAAGGCGGGCTTGCGGTCGGCAAAGTCGCCACGGGGCGCAAAGCCTTCGTTGCCACCGCCAAAGTTGCGGTCTTCACGCGGTGCGAAACCGGTATGACCGGCATTGTTGTTATTGCCGCCACCGAAACCACGGTCATCGGGACGACGCGCATTGCGGTCGTTGAAACCGGAACGGTCTGCATAGCCGTTGCCCTGGGGCGCAGGCGGACGGCCCTGGAAGGCGCCGCCGCGGTCATCACGGTTGCCGCCGAAGCCGCCACCGGAGTTACCGCCGAAGCTGCCTGCATTGCCGCCGCCCTGACCGCCACCGTAGCCGCCGCCGGCTGGCTTGCGCCCGCCGAAGCCGCCACGGTCGCCGCCACCGCCGCCGAAGCTGCGGCCGCC
>JAQGMZ010000053.1 GCA_028292045.1 Polaromonas sp.
TGAAGGACTCCAAGGTGATCGTGGCGATCAACAAGGACGCCGAGGCGCCCATCTTCAGCGTGGCCGACTACGGCCTGGAGGCCGACCTGTTTGCCGCCGTGCCCGAACTGGTCGCGGCGCTGTAAGGTCAAGAGCAAGGCCCAACAATGGAACAAGGCGTCTCGATGGACGCCTTTTTTTTAGCTGAACGGCCTGGCTGCCGGGCAGTGTCTAGACAACGGAGACAAAGATGAGCTACAAGGCGCCCCTCAAAGACATGCTGTTCAACATCAGGCATGTGGCCCGCATCGACCAGATTGCGCAAATCCCGGGTTTTGAAGAAGCCGGTTTTGACACCGCCGAAGCCGTGCTGGAAGAATGCGCCAAGTTCAACGAAGGCGTGTTGTCGCCGTTGAACTGGGAGGGCGACAAGAACCCGTCAAGCTTTCAGTCCGGCGTGGTCACCACGACGCCCGGTTTCAAGGAAGCCTTCAGGCAATACGCCGAAGGCGGCTGGCAGGGCCTGCAGCACCCGAGCGACTATGGCGGCCAGGGCTTGCCCAAGACTATCGGCGCTTCCTGCGGCGAAATGCTCAACTCGGCCAACATGAGCTTTGCGCTGTGCCCGCTGCTCAGCGACGGCGCCATCGAGGCCCTGCTGACGGCTGGGTCCAGCGAACTGAAGGCGGTCTACCTTGAAAAACTGGTCAGCGGCCAGTGGACCGGCACCATGAACCTGACCGAGCCGCAGGCCGGAAGCGACCTGGCGGCCGTGCGCAGCCGGGCCGAACCGCAGGCTGACGGCAGCTACAAGGTATTCGGCACCAAGATCTACATCACCTACGGCGAACACGACATGGCCGAGAACATCGTCCACCTGGTGCTGGCCCGGGCCGCCGGCGCGCCTGAAGGCGTCAAGGGCATCAGCCTGTTCGTGGTGCCCAAGTTCATGGTCAACGCCGATTTGTCGCTGGGCGCGCGCAACGACGTGCACTGCGTGAGCATCGAGCACAAGCTGGGCATCAAGGCGTCGCCGACGGCGGTGCTGCAGTTTGGCGACCACGGCGGCGCTGTCGGCTACCTCGTCGGCGAGGAAAACCGCGGCCTCGAGTACATGTTCATCATGATGAACTCGGCCCGGTACGCCGTGGGCATGCAAGGCATCGCGATTGCCGAGCGGGCATACCAAAAAGCCGTGGCGTTTGCCAAGGACCGGGTGCAAAGCCGACCCGTCGATGGCTCGATCAAGGCCAGCGCGCCCATCATTCACCATCCCGACGTCAAGCGCATGCTGATGACGATGCGCGCCTACACCGAAGGCTGCCGGGCCATGGCGTCGGTGGCCGCCGCCGCCTACGATGCGTCGCACCACCACCCGGAGCCGGAGGTGCGCCAGCAAAGCCTGGCGTTCTACGAATTCATGGTGCCGCTGGTCAAGGGCTACAGCACCGAGATGAGCCAGGAAGTCACCTCGCTGGGCGTACAGGTGCATGGCGGCATGGGCTTCATCGAGGAAACCGGCGCGGCGCAGTACTACCGCGACTCGAAGATCCTGACGATCTACGAAGGCACGACCGCCATCCAGGCCAACGACCTGATCGGCCGCAAGACCGCGCGCGACGGTGGCCGGACGGCACTAAGCATTGCCGCGCAGATCGAGGCAACGGAAAATGAATTGCGGGTCAGCGCCAGCCCCGACGCACTGGCCGTGGCCAGGCGCCTGCGGGCGGCGCGCGAGGCCTATGCCGATGTGGTCAGGTTCATGGCTGCCAACACCAGGTCCAGCCCGAACGCGGCGTTTGCCGGCAGCGTTCCCTACCTCATGCTGGCGGGCAACGTGGTGGCCGGCTGGCAACTGGCTCGCTCGCTGCTGGTGGCGCAGGCGCAACTGGAAAATGGGGAAGGAGTCGCCGACACCGCCTTCATGCAGGCAAAAATCATCACGGCCCGGTTTTACGCCGACCACTTGCTGACCAAGGCGCCGGGCCTGCGCGACAGCATCGTCGAGGGCGCTGACAGCGTGAACGCCCTGGCGCTGGAATCGTTTTGACGAGTGCCCGTTGTTGCCACTGAGTTGATGGCCGATTGCGCAAGAAGCGCCTGCATCAAAGCGATTTTTTACCTGTAAACAGACTTTATACCCGGAGCTTTCATGTCCAGACTTCCCGGAGCGCTTGCGCATCTGCCGCTGCCGATCATTGGTTCGCCGCTGTTCATCGTCAGCAATCCCACGCTGGTGATCGAGCAATGCAAGGCCGGCGTCGTCGGCTCGATGCCCGCGCTCAATGCCCGGCCGGCCGCCCAGCTTGAAGACTGGCTGGTTGAAATCACCAGGGCGCTTGCGGCCTACAACTTGGCCAACCCCGGCAAACCCGCCGCTCCGTTTGCCATCAACCAGATCGTGCACAAGTCCAATGACCGCCTTGAGCACGACATGGCGATGTGCGTGAAATACAAGGTACCCATCATCATCACCAGCCTGGGCGCGCGCGAGGACATCAATGCCGCCGCCCACAGCTACGGCGGCGTGGTGCTGCATGACATCATCAACAACAAGCATGCCCGCAAGGCGATTGAAAAAGGCGCGGACGGCCTGATCGCGGTGGCTGCCGGCGCGGGCGGGCATGCGGGCGTCAAGAGTCCGTTTGCCCTGATCCAGGAAATCCGGCAATGGTTTGACGGCCCGGTTGCGCTGTCAGGCGCCATTTCCACCGGCGGCGCCGTGCTGGCCGCGCAGGCCATGGGGGCCGACTTTGCCTACATCGGCTCGGCTTTCATTGCCACCCTGGAAGCGCGGGCCTCGGACGCCTACAAGCAGGCCATTGTCGATGGCAACTCCGACGACATCGTCTACAGCAACCTGTTCACCGGCGTGCACGGCAACTACCTGGCGCCATCGATCCGCGCTGCCGGCATGGACCCGGACAACCTGGCCGAAAGCGATGCCAGCAAGATGAACTTCGGCGGCGACAAGTCCAAAGCCTGGAAAGACATCTGGGGCTGCGGCCAGGGCATCGGCAGCATCGGCAAGGTGCAGACCACCGCCGACTTCGTGGACCAGCTTCGGCGCGAATACGAAGCGGCGCGGGCACGGCTGCTGGGCTAAATGCCGTTGGCGGCTGACGCCACCGGCTTGGACACCATGACGGTACCGGCGGCAAGCACCGGCACGACAAAGCCGATCAGCAAGGCGTACAGCAGTTGCAGCGGCTCAGTTCCAAGGGTTGCCTGGCTGAAATCAGAGCAGGGCGTAAATCGCATCGAGCAACGCCTGGGGCACGTCTCTGCCGGCGCTGGCCACAGCGTCCAGAGGGTAGGAGGCCATGCCGAAATGGTGGCTGTTTTTCACCGCCGCAACGGCGATGCCGGTTTGAGCAGCGCGCAATGGCTTCGTCAAATGCCATGCGGCAGCCCGTGGGAAGGCAGTCCGCTGGCTTCTGCGGCCACCAGCGCCAACGCGCTGGCGCTGGCCTGGCGCGGGGAAACGCCGGCTTTTTCCAGCGCGGCTTCGGCCAGGGTTTTCAGTTGTTCAAGGATGGCAGCATGGCCTCAAGCTGTCAGGGCATGGGCCACGGCGGCGTTGCGGACGAGACTGCCGCGGCGCTGCTGGCGCACCAGGATGTTTTCGGCAGTCAATTCCCGGACCGCGCGGCGCCGTGTCCCCATGGACACGCCAACTCCGCTTGGTGCGGTGAATCAAGTGGGTTGGGGGCTGTTCATGCGAGCACTATGCCTTTTTCGTGCATGCCGCTGGCTGCGTGGCTGGCTGGATTTATTCGGCTGCCCGGCGCAAAACCCCGTCACCCTGTGAAGGCGGGGCCTGCCGCAGGGTGGGTGACTACACTCCTGTCTTCAAGTTTCACTTTCAATTTTTCTGGAAATCGTTCACCCATGGACATCTTTATGCTGGCGATGGCGGTCGTCATCGGCACCCAAATGCTGAAGTCGAAATACCAGAAAACGCGCATTGCCCTGCTGGGCAGCCATCTTGGCAAATACCAGATCGAAAAGCTGATGGAAAGCCTGACCGAGGGCTACTTGCGTGCGCTCGGGGAAGCCGACCCCGAGCGGCGCGCGCAAATCTGGAATGTGCTGGCCGGCACGGAAACCTCGCTGTGCGATCAGCTGGCTCGCCTGGCTGCCGATTTTTCCAGGGTGGATGGCGCCCTGGCGCGCGTTAGCAGGCTGCCCCTGGCCATTCCCTTTGCCGAGCGGTTGTTCCCCCGCGCCACTTTCGACCTGCGATCGGCCTTGACGCTGCATGCGCAGGGCATCAGCCGTGCGGTAATAAATGACGACCACCGCACCCCCCGGGACAAGGCCTTTACCGTGTCGGCCGAATTGTTTTTGCTGCAGCACACCTGCCACTGGTTTTGCAAGTCTAAAACGGTGGCCTCCGCCCGCATGCTGGGCCGGCAAAAGACCTCCCATGCGCAACTGGTGGCGTCGGTGGCGCCCGAGACGCGCAAGGCCTATTGCCGCCTGACCGAAGGTTGATTAAGCGCCCCATCCGCGCTACAGGCGGCTGCAAGGCGCGTACAGGTCCAGCGCCGGCTGGTAAACGCGGCTCTGCACGTCCATCAGGCCCAGCACCGAATGAAAATAGTTGTCGTGGCTGACCGGCCGGTCCAGCTGCTGCTGCAGGCAGGCCGTGGTCAGCTGGCTGCGCTGCTCGAAATCGGGCGACAGCCAGGTGATCCACGGCACGCGCTTTTGGCCTTCAGGCGCCACGGCGTAGGGCATGCCGTGCAGGTACAGGTTGTTTTCCCCCAGCGATTCGCCATGGTCCGACAGGTAAAGCAGTGCCGGCGCGCTGTGCGGCTGCTGCGCCTTGAGCCACTGGATGGCCGAGCCCAGCACATGGTCGGTGTAGGCGATGCTGTTGTCATAGGCATTGACCAGCGCGTCGCGGCCGCAGCTCTGCAAGGCGTTGTCGGTGCATTCGGGCAAAAACTGCTTGAAGGCCGGCGGTGAGCGCTTGTAGTAAGCCGGACCGTGGCTGCCCATCTGGTGCATCACCAGGACCACGCCCCGGGCGCGGCGTTCCGCCGGCAGCGCGGCCATGCGTTCATCGAGCCCCTGCAGCATCACTTCGTCCAGGCATTCGTCGCCGTCGCACAGGCCGGGCACCTTGAGCTGGCTGGTGTTGACGCTGGGAACCCGGTCGCACACGCCTTTGCAGCCCGACTGGTTGTCCAGCCAGAGAACCGCCAGCCCCGCGTGCTGCAGCACATCGAGCAGGCCTTCGTAATTGGCTGTGCGCGATTCATAGTGCGCCCGGCCGAAATCTGAAAACATGCAGGGCACGGATGCCGCCGTGCTGGTGCCGCACGACCAGGCATTGCGCTGGCTGGCGACGTTTTCCCGGGCCAGTTCGGGCGTGGTGGGCCTGGCGTAGCCATTGAGGGCAAAGTTGGCGCTGCGTGCCGTTTCGCCCAGCACCAGCAACAGCAGGGGCGGCTTAGCCTGGCCCGCGTAGCTGGCGCCGAGCGTGGCGTCTTCGCCCAGGGGAAGAATCACCGAGTCGTTGCGCTGAAACGGCCTGGTGGCCATCGAGCCCAGGGCATAGAAGGAATTGAGCGGGTTGATCAGGTAGCGCAATTGCGTGTTGTTGCGCATCACCGAGGCCAGGCTCTGGAAAAACAGCACCAGCACCAGCACTAGCAGGGCGGATGCAGCCAGCGCGCTCAAGGCATTGGCCAGCAGTTGCCTGCCGCCGGCCTTGCGCCGGACTTCAAGGCGCCACAGAAAAAAACCGGGCAACCCCGCCAGCGCCAGCAAGGTGGCGGCCAGACGCCAGTTCAGCAGGTCGCGCGTCTCATGCACATCGGTCTGCATCGTGTTGACCATCATGGTCTTGTCGATCACCACGCCGTAGGCCAACATGAAATACGCGCCCAGGGCGGCAGACAGCAAAAACAGCGTGATGACCGGCTTGAGGGTCCAGCGCCAGGCCAGCAGGCTGAGCAGGGCGGCTGTCGCCAGTGCAATCACCAGCCCCAGCGTGAGGTCGAGCAGGGCGACCTGCCCAAAGTCCAGGCCGGGCAGCCGCGCCAGTTCGCGCCACAGCGCAACATTGCAAAGGGTGGCAATCCACAGGCTGGCCAGCAACACGACCCAGAGCTGACGAATGCCCTTGGCGGGATATTCGGGCAATAAAGTGCGGGCGGAAGAAGGGGGCAGCGGCATGGCGCTGGATTGTAGGCAGTCCCCCTTATGGTGCGCTTATGGTTATTTCAGGACGATGCACTGGCGGCACCCACGCCGTCCCCCTGGCGATCAGTCAACCGTTATGGCGCAGCAGGCCGGCATGGTGCCTGAGGTGGTCGTCCATGAAGCTGGCGATGAAATAGTAGCCGTGGTCGTAGGCCGCATGGCGGCGCAGCAGCAAGGGCTGGTTGGCCGCGGCGCAGGCCGCTTCGAACAGCTCAGGGCGCAACTGGTCGGCCAGGAATTTGTCGCCCAGGCCCTGGTCAACCAGAATGCCGCCTGGAAAAGGCGCGCCGGGCCGCTGGCGCATCAAATCGCTTGCGTCATGCGCCAGCCAGGCGTCTTCGTCATGGCCCAGGTAGCCGCTGAAGGCCTTGCGGCCCCAGGCGCACTGGCTGGGGGCGCAGATCGGCGCAAGCGCCGAGACCGATTTGAACAGCCCGGGATGGCGCAATGCCAGGGTCAAGGCGCCGTGGCCGCCCATCGAATGGCCGAAGATGCCCAGGCGTTCCGGGTCCAGCGCAAGAGTCGCAGTCAACAGCGGCAGGAGTTCCGCGGTCAGGTAACTTTCCATACGGTAATGCGCCGACCATGGCGCCTGCGTGGCGTCCAGGTAAAAGCCGGCGCCCACGCCAAAATCCCAGCTGTCGGCCTCGCCGGGCAGGTTCGCCCCGCGCGGGCTGGTGTCGGGCGCCACCAGGGCCAGGCCCAGCTCGGCGGCCAGGCGCTGCGCGCCGGCCTTGGCCATGAAGGTTTCCTCGTTGCACGTCAGGCCCGCCAGGTAGAGCAGGGCGGGCACCGGGCCGGTGGAGGCCTGCGGCGGTAAAAATACCGAGAACTTCATCGGCAGGCCGATTTCACGCGACTCGTGCCGGTAAAAGCGCTGCTCGCCGCCAAAGCAGGCATGTTCGCTGAGGAGTTCGGCTTGTGTGGTCATAAGGGGCTTCTTCCGTTCAGGCGCAGCAGTTGGCAATCGAAGGCGTTCTATCTTTATCGGCAGTGGCCCCCCGGAGGGCAGTGAGCGACCGCGGGGGCTAATAAATGACCACACCGCGAATCGACTCGCCCCTCTTCATCAAGTCAAACCCCTTGTTGATGTCTTCCAGCGGCATGGTGTGGGTGATCAGGTCGTCGATGTTGATCTTGCCTTCCATGTACCAGTCGACAATTTTCGGCACGTCGGTGCGGCCGCGCGCTCCGCCGAAGGCAGAACCTTCCCATTTGCGGCCGGTCACCAACTGGAAGGGGCGCGTCGAAATTTCAGCGCCGGCTTCGGCCACGCCGATGATGATGCTGCGGCCCCAGCCCTTGTGGGTGCATTCGAGCGCCTGGCGCATCACCTGCGTGTTGCCGATGCATTCGAAGCTGTAGTCGGCGCCGCCGTCGGTCAGCTGCACGATGGCATCGACGACGTTCTCGGTGCTCCTGGGGTTGATGAAGTGCGTCATGCCGAACTTGCGCGCCATGGCCTCGCGCTCGGGGTTCAAATCGACGCCGATGATCTTGTCGGCGCCCACCATCTTTGCGCCCTGGATCACGTTCAGGCCAATGCCGCCCAGGCCAAACACCACGACATTGGCGCCGGCCTCGACCTTGGCGGTGAACAGCACGGCGCCAATGCCGGTGGTTACGCCGCAGCCGATGTAGCAGACCTTGTCGAAGGGCGCGTCCTTG
>JAQGMZ010000088.1 GCA_028292045.1 Polaromonas sp.
GGCCCGAGTGCCTGCTTTTTCAGCGCCCGCCGGCGCGCATGCGGCGGGAGTGGGAATGCACCGCGCCGACCAGGGCCTCGACGCTTTCGGGCGGGGTGAACTGGCTGATGCCGTGGCCCAGGTTGAATATCTGGGTCGGCCCGCTCTGGGTCGTATCCAGATGCGGCGCGCCGAAGCTGTCCAGCACGCTGGCCACCTGCGCCTCGATCTGCGCCGGGCTGGCGAACAGCACGTTCGGGTCCAGGTTGCCCTGCAGCGCCTTGGCGTTGGGGCCGTTCTCGCCGACCAGCGCCCGGGCTTTGGCCAGGTTCACCGTCCAGTCCAGGCCCAGCACTTCGCAGTCGAGCTGCTTCATGCTTTCCAGCCACTGGCCGCCGCCTTTGGTGAACACCAGGCGCGGAATGGTCGCGCCGCCGTGCTCGCGCTTGAGCTGGGCCAGCACGCGGGCGGTGTAGGCCAGGCTGAATTCATGGAATGCCGCGTCGGCCAGCACGCCGCCCCAGCTGTCGAAAATCATCACTGCCTGGGCGCCGGCTTCAATCTGCGCGTTCAGGTACAGGGCCACGGCGTCGGCGTTGATGGCCAGCATCCTGTGCATCAGGTCGGGGCGCTGGTACAGCATGGTCTTGACCAGCCGGTAGTCGCTGGAGCCGGCGCCTTCGACCATGTAGCAGGCCAGCGTCCAGGGGCTGCCGGAAAAGCCGATCCGCGGCACCCGCCCGTTCAGCGCCTTGCGGATCGAGGCGACGGCATCGAATACATAGCGCAGCTTGTTCATGTCGGGCACTTCAAGCTTGTTGTCCGCCGCCTCGTCGCGCACCGGCGTGGCGAATTTCGGACCTTCGCCCAGCGCGAACGACAGGCCCAGGCCCATGGCGTCGGGCACGGTCAGGATGTCGCTGAACAAAATGGC
Source organism: Polaromonas sp. (assembly GCA_028292045.1). Classification (GTDB taxonomy): domain Bacteria; phylum Pseudomonadota; class Gammaproteobacteria; order Burkholderiales; family Burkholderiaceae_C; genus Polaromonas. The sequence goes on from JAQGMZ010000088.1 coordinate 914, forward strand.
GGCATCAAGCGGAAAGCGCTCCAGCGGCTGGAGCGTGACTTCGGTCGCGTAGTCGGTGTTGGTCGCCAGCCCCATGAAGCTGCCGGCCTTGGCGCGGGTGGCCTTGTATTCCGGCAGGTAGCGGCCGGCCTGGCGCATCAGCCAGACGGGCGTGTGGGAAGTCGCCTGGCGCAGGCAGGCACGTAGAAAAGTATCGTTTTGAAGAGGTGCAAACATCACCGGATTGTCTCAGGTGTGGCTTGCGGATTGTGCTGGCGGCCAGGCCATATCAGAATTACCATGGTGGCATCGGTTTGTTTTTAGACCCGGAAAGGGGCTGTGATGCACATCAGCGACCAGGAATACTTTCGCAGCTGCATTGCCAGGGAACGGCACCTGGCGCAACTGCTCGGCCATCGGCACATCGAAGAGTGCTACGAGAGCGCAGGAACGCTTTGGGACAATAACCAGGCCCTGCCGCAGTGGACGCGCGACTGGCGGGCCTGCGGGCCCCTGATGACCGAGCACGGCATCGGCGTCAGCTACGAGGAAGGGCCGTGCGCGCGGGGCCTGGCGCGCATCGGCAGCACCACCGTGCATTTTGCAGACCACCCGACGCGCGACCGGGCGGTGATGTACGGCATTGTGAAAGAGCTGATTTTCCTGCTGGAGCACGGCAAACTCGCCAGGGCTGCGCAGGCCGCTTGACTGCCGGCGCCTGCCGGAACTGCGCCCCGGCCTTTAACGGCTTGAGGTGGCGTCCGGGTGCCTGAGCAGCAGGCGCTCGAGCGCATTGAGCGTGTCGTAGGACTCGGCAAAGTCTGCGAACAAGGCGGCATTGTCCGGGGCTGCGGCCTGACCATGCCAGGCGGCCCGGAACTGGTCAAAAATGTCGCCGAAGCTTTTCTTCCCGTCGATCAGCGCCAGAATCCTGGCGCCGTACTTGCCGGGGTTCACCATCAGCGAGACGCCCGAATGCTGGTGCGAGAGCCGGAAAGGCTGCCCCTTGTTGCTGCCGAACACCTGCGCCGCCATCTCGCCGGTCAGCGGCTCATGGTAGAAAAAAGGAATGTAGGCGGCATCGCCATAGGGCGCAACGCAGGCTGCGCCGCGCGTCAGGTAAAGCGAATGCGTGATCAGGTTGCCGATCATCAGTTCGGCCATTTCATACTGGCGGCGCAGCGGCAGCCGGCGTAATTCGGCGGCCATGGCGGGCGGCTTGCTGCCCAGCACCATGTGCGGCAGGTACGGCGAGCGGCCGCGCTGCACATCGCTGAAGCTCAGGTGCAGGCCGTGCTGGTCGCCCAGCCAGTCGAACAGCTCGCCCACGCTGTAGGAGCGGTCCTGTGAATGCAGCAGCAAATCGTAGATGCCGGCATCGCCGACCTTGTGGTCGTTGTACAGGGACTCGCTCGCCATGAACCAGTTGCTGGCCGGCAGGCTGCCCAGCAAGTCGCGGGTATTGGCGATCTTGCGGCTGTCGTCAGCTTCCTGCTCCGTGCCGCTCTGGTTCACCAGTCGCATCAGCGCCTGCATCTGGTACACGCCTGTGCGGCCGGTGGTGCCGTAGACCATCAGGCCGATGGCGCCTTCGGGCTTGAGCGCGCTCAGCAGCACCCGCAGCCCCAGGTCGGGGTCGGCCAGGTGGTGCAGCACGCCGCTGCAGTTGATGTAGTCGAACTTGCCCAGGCCCAGCGCCGGCAGGCTCAGCAGCGAGTAATGCGTCCAGGTGATGTTGGTCAGGCCGCGAATTTTGGCCCGTTCCTGCGCCAGCAAAATGCTGGCATGGCTCATGTCGAGGTGGACAATTTCGGCATCGGTGCCGCGCAGCTGCTCGGCCAGGAAAATCGTCGCATCGCCGGTGCCGCCGCCCGCCACCAGCACCCGGAAGCCCTGGCTGAACGACTGTTTTCCGGCAAAGCAGTAATGGTTGATCATCGGCAGGTCTTCCAGCCAGGTCATCACCAGGCGCTTCTTGTCGTCCTGCGGATTGCAGGGCGGATACGGCAGGGCTTCGTACTGGCTTTTAACCTTGGGCAGGTAGTTCTGGGGCATGGGTGTCTTGAGGGAATTGGGGAAAGGGAATGGGGTTTATTGTCGGCCAGTGGCGATTTTGGGAGACGCGATGGCGGGCTTGCTGGCGTGGCGCCCGCTTTTCAGTGGCGGGCGAAACGGCTGCCCGGCGGAAATTGCTGCTCTGCGCATCAGCCAATGTAGTACCGGATGCCCCTGCTGTCGCGGATGTTCAAAGCCTGGCGCCTGATGGGGTACATCTGGCCTGCAAGTTGACCGAATCGGGTTGGCGCCTTGCTGGGCGCTATTGTTAATATAGCTAAATGCCTAACAAAGACGTGGCGAAGAAAAGATTCTAGTCATTTAAATTGTGGTCTTGTGCGGTAGCGTATTGCGGTTTAAATTAGCTCAGGCGTTGCAAGCCAGGTTTCAGGCTCACTCGCAGACCGGAAAGGCATCATGTCCAAGCTTCGTGTAGAGAGCTTTACCATTTCACTGGACGGTTTCGGCGCTGGTCCCGACCAGGGCATTGACCAGCCCATGGGCGTTGGCGGCAATTCGCTGCATGGCTGGGCGCTGCCCACCCGGACCTTTCAGCAAAAGCTGTTTGGAAACGATGGCGGGGAAACGGGCGTCGACGATGGCTTTGCCGCGCGAGGTTTCCAGAACGTCGGCGCCTGGATTCTCGGCAGAAACATGTTCGGGCCTGTTCGTGGCCCGTGGCCCGATGAGACCTGGCGGGGCTGGTGGGGCGAAAACCCCGTGTACCACATGCCGGTGTTCGTGCTGACCCACCACGAGCGCGCACCCCTGGTCATGGAAGGCGGCACCACCTTCCATTTCGTGACCGGAGGCCCTGCCATTGCGCTGGAGCGCGCCCGCCAAGCCGCCGAAGGCAAGGATGTCCGCGTGGGTGGCGGAACCAGCGTCGTTCAGCAGTACCTTCGCCACCGCCTGATCGATGAGATGCACATTGCGATATCGCCAGTCCTGCTCGGCGCTGGTGAGCGACTCTTTGAAGGTGTCAATCTTCTTGCCCTCGGCTATGCCTGCGTCAGGCACGAAGCCACGCCACGGGCCACCCATTTGGTTTTTTCCAGGCAGTGACCACGGTGGCGCCCATTTCATTGCGGGCCATTCGTACCCGGCCGCTGATCGCGTCGCCCGGCACCCCTGCCTGAGCCGGTCAGTCGCCGCGCAGTGCGCATCCGTTGACAGCCGATTCCCGATTCACCTGACCGGCAAGAACTGCAAGAATGTTCCCCCCAGCAGATTCTGCACATAGCTGATCACGGCGCGGCGGTACTTTTCGGTCACTATCTCGGCCAGCAGGTCGAGCCGGCCAATGATCTTGCCGAATTCGCGCTCAAAACTCAGGTTGCGCTCGGGGCCGGAAATTTCATCGGCCAGCAGCAAGGGCTGGCCTGCGGCATTGCGACGGCTGGACAGCAGCCATACGGCAATTTCGATGTTGCGGGCGGCGTTGTAGACATACTGGGCATCCAGGCTGTCAATCAGGTAGAGGCTGGTTTTTCCGCCGTGCGCGGTGACCAGCATGTCGGCGCTGGCAAAGACAAAAGCCGCCACCCGGTCGCCGGTGAAATCCAGGCTCAGCGCCAGCGACAAGGCGGCAATGTCGCGCCTGCCCTGCAGCGCGGGCCACGGGGCGGCGTCGGCCAGGGCGTTGCGCAGTTGCGCCAGGGCTTCTTCGCGGCTGGGGGTGCCGGCCTTGCGCCATTCGGCCGGGTTGCGCCGGTACAGCTTGTCGGCAATGCGCAGCAGGCTGTCGATGTTGTCGCGCATGCCCAGGGTGGCCATGCGGTTGACATCGGACTGGGCAAGTTCTGTGGGCCGCACCGGCGCGGCCTGCGTTTCGCCGCGCGTGGTGGGTGCCGGGCCGGCGCAACCCGCCAGGGCCAGCAGGCCTGCCATGAACAGTTGGGCGGCGCGCGGCTTGCGCGCCGCCTGGCCTGCGCGGCTCAGCAGCTTGGCCCCTGCAGCATGCCGCTGGACAGCATCACCCGGTGGTCAATCTTGAGGCAGTGGTCCTGCACGACCAGCAGGCCGGCGGCCTCGGCTTTTGCGGCGGCGGCGGCATGGGCCACGCCCAGCTGCATCCACACCGCCCTGGCGCCGATGGCAATGGCTTCGTCCACCACCGGTGGAATGTCTTCGCTGTTCCGGAAGCAATTCACCAGGTCGATTTTTTCGTGCCGGGCTGCTTCTGCCAGGGTGGCATAGGCTTTTTCGCCCAGCACCTCGGTCGCGTTCGGGTTGACCGGGATGATGCGGTAGCCGGCGGCCTGCATGTAGCGGGACACGTCAAAGCTGGCCCGGTGCGGCTTGGGCGACAGGCCGACCACGGCGATGGTGTGGCAATTGTTCAGGATGTGGGCAATGTGCTCTGCCGTTGCGTTGGATTTCATGGTTTAGCTCCTGGTTGCGGTGGCGGGTCACAGCTTGGCCAGTTCGGCCCTGACATCGTTCACGGACAAGATCTCGGACATTACCACCGGCGCGCGGCCGGCCTTGTAAATCACGTAAACCGGCACGCCGCTGCGGCCGAGTTTCGCCAGCGCCCGGGTCACGGCCGGATCGCGCCGCGTCCAGTCGGCGCGCAGGAGGGCGACATTCTTGGCGTCCAGGTCGGCCAGCACGGCGGCACTGGCCAGCGTGGTTGTCTTGTTGTACTGGCAGGTCACGCACCAGGCGGCGGTGAAATCGACAAACACGCTCTGGCCCTGTGCGGTCAACTGCTCGACCCGGCCGGGCTGCCAGTCCTGCCAGCGGGCCGAGGCTGCCGCTGCGGGCGAAACCACCGGCCTGACCACATTGGGGCCGACAGCCCATAACGCCGCAGCGCAGGCCGCCAGTGAAAATGTCGCAATGGCGCGACCGCCGGCGCCGCGCAAACCGAAAGACCAGGCCGCCAGCGCCAGCAGCACCAGCAAGGCCAGCAGCGCGCCGGCGCCGTCGATGCCGCTCTGCTGGCCAAGCACCCAGACCAGCCAGGCGACCGTGGCAAACATCGGAAACGCCATCAGCTGCTTGAACGTCACCATCCACGCGCCGGGGCGGGGCAGGGCGCGCGCCACGGCCGGCACCGCGCTGGCGGCCAGGTAGGGCAGCGCCATGCCCAGGCCAATGGCGCCAAACACCGCCAGCGCCTGCTCGGCCGGCAGGCCGACGGCATAGCCCAGCGACGCGCCCATGAACGGCGCGGTGCAGGGCGAGGCGATGGCGGTGGCCAGCACGCCGGACAAAAACGCATTGACGCCCGGGCTTTTGGCCTGCAGGCCGGCTACGCGGCTGGGCAGGATGCTGCCCACGTCGAACAGTCCCGCGAGGTTCAGGCCCAGCAGCGTGAACAGCGCGGCCAGTGCCGCGACCACCGCCGGGTTTTGCAGCTGAAAGCCCCAGCCCAGCTGCTCGCCTGCCGCCCGCAGGCCCAGCAGCAGCGCGCCCAGCGCCAGGAACGACAGCACCACGCCGGCGGCGTAGGCCAGGCCCGATGTCAGGCGCGCAGCCTGGCTTTTTTCATTCACAAAGCCCACCACCTTGATCGCCAGCACCGGAAATACGCAGGGCATCAGGTTCAGGATCAGCCCGCCCAGCAGCGCACCGAGCAAGGCGGCCAGCAGGCCAGCGGGCGCCTTGCCAACAAGGGCGGCAGGCGCGGCCGATGCATTGGCCTTGAGGGCGGCTTCGAGCGCGGGCGACACCACGGCGGCCATTGCCGGGGCCGGCCAGTCGCCCTGAACCGGTGCGTCGATGCGGTAGGCGGCATCCTGGTACGCCACCACCAGCGGCAGGCGCGCCGGGCTTTCGGTGCGTTGCGCGTACAAAGGCAGTTGCGCCGTCCACAGCTTGCCTTGCCAGGCTTGCTGCCAGGCGCCAGCGGGCTGGATGATGTTGCCGGTTTCGGGAAATAGCGCCAGTTCCTTTCCATGCAGCGCGGCAGGCAGGCCGGCCAGCGAAACCTTGAGCTGCTGGCCGTTCACGCTCAACTGGCTGTCGCCGGCGGGAAGCGGTCTGGGCGCGGCGTCCAGCGCGGCCTGAAACAGCGCGCCGCTGGCCGCCGTCGAGCCCCGGGCTGGAAGGCTCAGGCTGAATTCGCCTTCTTGCGGAATGCATTCCTTGCGGCAGACCAGCCAGACGGCCTTGAGCGTGATGTCGAGTTGCTGCGCGCTGAAACCGGGCGCGACCGTGAGCGGCACCGGCAGCAGGACGGTCTGCTCGTAGCCATAGTTGGCCAGCGTGCCGATGTATATTTTTTTCGGCGCAGGCCAGGCGATGTCCCCCGCCGCGATGCCGGCCGGCAAAGTCCATTCCAGCGTGGTCGGCAAGCCCGAATCGCCAGAATTTTTCCAGTAGGTGTGCCATTCGGGCTGGTGCGCCAGTTGCAGGCCCAGCCAGACCGGCTTGCCAGCCTCGACGCCTTCGGGCGCCCACGCCAGCAGTTCGGCACGCACCTGTGCGGTGGTCACCACCGAGCCCTTCGAGGAAGTTTTTATCAGGCTATCCTGGGCAATGGCGCCCGTGGGCGAAGCGCACGCTGCCAGCAGCAGAACAGCAGAAAAAAAGCGTTGGAAATTCATGTTGAGGGTGTGAGCAGATGGCCCGCCTTTGGTTCCACGGCCGAGGTCCGAAAAGCAGATTGTGTGGCAATCGACCGTGCTAGCACCGAAAGCGCGCCGGGTTGCCTGCGGCCATGGCGCGGATGGTGCGGTCTCAGTTGTTTGCGGTCATCCGTTCCACCACCTTCACGGCAAAACTACCGCCGGGCACAATCACTCCGGCTATTTCCGCACTGGCTTCGAACAGCATTTCACGGGTCAGTATCGTTTCCATTTTTTCCTTGAACCACTGGCCGTTTTCAATCACTTCGCCGGTCAGGCCGTCCACCTCGATGACGCCGACCTTGTCTTCCGTGGTCCAGGCGAATTCAAAGGCAAAAACAGGCCGGTAATAAAGATGCGCCTTCTCGATGGCGATAAAGTCCTGCTGGATTTCATGCGCATTGATGGCTTCGGACGACAAGGTCTTGTTGATTTTCTGCAGCAATGTCGTCACTGAGACTTTCAGGGGAATGGCCTCGGGAAGTCGAATGCTTTCATGTTCCTGCGCCTTGTATTTCCGGAGAAAGTTCTCAAGCATTCCTTTTTTCGCTTCGCGCCCAAGGCCGTCGATATGGTCTTGGTAATCTATTTTGCGGTGGCAATATTCCACGGCCGCAATATTGATTGTCTTTTTCCCGCCCTTTTCTGCGATTGGAAACTCACTGCCGTTGATCATCACTTTGGTGGCGTAGGCGTTCCCAATGTCCACCGGGTAATTGATTTCCCTGGAAAAGTCCACGGCCCGGTTGGTCGCGACATGCCAGAACGGTTCGTAGCGCTGCACATGTTTTGTCAGCAAGACCGTTTCATCCTTGGGTCTTTTGAAGGGGTTCAGCTTGGCCGCGAGCCCAAAGGCATTGAGTTTTTTCTTGTTGGCCTGCTCGGTTGCCGCGCTGAGGGGATAGACATCATCGAAGACAAATATTTTGTAGGCGTTTTCCGGCAGTGTCATCTTCCCTTGCATCGTCTGCTCCGTTCGAATAGATTGAAATTTTGCGTTGTCCCATGGGCATCTTAGGCTGCAAATCTACAGGCTGGCCCATAAAGATGCGGGTGCAGGGTCAGCCTGTTCACCGGGGCCGAGTGCATTTGAAGCACCTGGATGGCGCTTGTTCGGCATCGCTGCATCAATCGATTCGTGTCCGGGGTTCGATAATGCGGGCATGGATTCTTCAACCGCTGCCGAAGCCCCCGCCATCGTCCTGGCCACGCTCAATGCCAAATACATCCACGCCTCGCTCGGCCTGCGCTGCCTGCTGGCCAACATGGACCTGCACGGCGGCGCCGGCCTGCGCGCCCGCACCGTGCTGCGCGAATTCACCATCGGGCAGCGGCCGGTCCAGATCGTTGAAAACCTGCTGGCGCTCAACCCCCGCGTGATCGGCCTGGGCGTCTACATCTGGAACGTGGTCGAGACCACGCAGGTCGTGCGCCTTCTAAAAACCCTGCGGCCCGACATCAAGCTCGTGCTCGGCGGGCCGGAAGTGAGTTTCGAGACCGACAGCCAGGAAATCTGCCGGCTGGCCGACCAGGTGGTCACCGGCTGGGGCGACGTCAGCTTTCCCAAGCTGTGCCGGGCGCTGCTCGACGGGCCGCAGCCGCTGATGAAAATCATCGTGGGCGAGCAGCCGCCGCTGGACCAGCTGGCCCTGCCTTACCGGGAATACACGCCGGAAGACCTGGAAAAACGCCTGCTGTATGTCGAGGCCTCGCGCGGCTGCCCGTTCAAGTGCGAGTTCTGCCTGAGTTCGCTCGACAAGACCGCCTGGGCGTTTGAGCTGGACGGTTTCATGGCCGAGATGGACACGCTCTACCAGCGTGGCGCGCGCAACTTCAAGTTCGTGGACCGCACCTTCAACCTGAAGGTGGATTTCTCGGTGCGGATCTTGCAGTTTTTCATCGACCGCATGGCGCCCGGCCTGTTCGTGCATTTTGAAGTGGTGCCCGACAGCCTGCCGGACCGGTTGAAAGCGCTGATCGTGCAGTTTCCGGCCGGCTCGCTGCAGTTCGAAGTCGGCATCCAGAGCTTCAACCCCGAGGTGCAGCAGCGCATTTCACGCAGGCAGGACAACGCAAAAACCGCCGACAACCTGCGCTGGCTGGTGGGCGAAAGCCAGGCCCATGTCCATGCCGACCTGATCTTTGGCCTGCCCGGCGAAACGCTGGACAGCTTTGCCGCAGGCTTTGACCGGCTGCACGCCCTGGGTCCGCATGAAATCCAGTTCGGCATCCTGAAGCGACTGCGCGGCACGCCGATCACCCGCCACACGGCTGAATTTGCGATGGCCTACGACCCGCAGACGCCGTACACCATCCTGCAGACGTCGACGATTGACTTCGCCACCCTGCAGCGCATCCAGCGCTTTGCGCGTTACTGGGAAATGGTCGCCAATTCGGGCCGTTTTGCCCGGGCGCTGGCGCTGCTGCTGGGGCCGGGATCGGCGTTCACGCACTTTCTGGCTTTCAGCGACTGGCTCTGGCGCACCACCGGCAAAACGCACGAGTTTGCCTACGAAAAACTGGTGGACCTGCTGCATGCGCACCTGGCCGGCGAGCGGCAACTGGCAGGGGGCACGGTGCTGGCCGCGCTCGCGGCCGACTACCAGGCCAGCGGCGCACGCGGCCGGCCGCAGTGCCTGGCGCCGCTGCCTGCAACCCGCGCAACTTCGAACCCGCAGTCCTTGCCGTCCCACAGCCAGCTCGCCGAACGGCAGCTTCGCCACCTGAGCCAGCACCGGGAAGCCATTCAAAAAGCCGCAGCGGCAGCCTGAATGATTGCCACTTGACCGATGCCGAAAAAGCAGCTTCGCCTGCCGGACAAGCGCATCCGGTCGGCAAAATAATCGTCTTTCCGGTTTGGCGCGCTGGGGTTGCAGCGCCGTGAACCGGTTCAAAATACGCGCATGACTACTGCGCCCCTGCCTTCCGCCTTGCCCCGCTTCTGGGCTGACCTGAAAAGCCCCGAGTTTGCGCGCCTGGACCTCCCTCGTTGCATTGCCGTGCTGCCGGTTGCCGCCATAGAGCAGCATGGTCCGCACCTGCCGCTCCATGTGGACGCCACGCTGGTCGATGGCGTCATTGCCAGCGCCCTGGAGCACCTGCCCGCCAGCGTACCGGTGCTGTTTTTGCCAACGCAGTCCATTGGCTTCAGCCCCGAGCACACCCGTTTTGCGGGCACCCTGACCCTCAAGGCGGAAACCATTTTGCGGCTCTGGACCGAACTGGCCGAGTCGGTCGCGGCCACCGGCGTGAAAAAACTGGTGCTGCTCAATTCGCACGGCGGCCAGGTCGGCTTGCTCGACGTGGTGGCGCGCGACTTGCGCGCGCGGCTGGGCATGCTGGTGTACAGCGTCAACACATTCAACCTGCCGCTGCTGGATGAGCAGGGCGGATCGGTCGCGGACCGGTTCAGCGCGCACGAGCACCGCTTCGGCATCCATGCCGGCGAGATCGAAACCTCGATGATGCTGGCGCTCAGGCCGGAGCAGGTCGACATGGCCAGGGCGCAGGATTTTCATTCCACCTCGCAGGACCGGGCCGGACAATTCAGCATTCTGGGCAATGGCCGCAGCGCCAAGCTGGGCTGGCAGATGCAGGACTACAACCCGCACGGCGCGGTGGGCAATGCGCGGGCGGCCACGGGCGAAAAAGGCCATGCGCTGCTGTCCGCCATGGGCCGCAGCCTGGCGCAACTGCTGGCTGAAATCGACCGGCTGCCCGCTGACACGCTGCGCAACGTCACGGCGCCCTGAACTGGAAGCGCCCAAAACAACACCCCCAGGCCGGGGGTGACCGGCTGGGGGCTTGTACCGCCGGCCTGGCGGGTAAGCCGGGCCGTGGTGTGAAACAAGTATCGGTCAAGGCTCGCCGAAGAATTTGTCTGAATTGCTGCTGGATCGCGAATATAAAGAAAATTATTTTGTTGATTTATAAATCCCAGTTAAATTAACTGCATGGATACTTTGGACCGAAAAATTCTTCAAGTCCTGCAGGCCGACTCCCGCACCAGCCTGCACGACATCGGGCAGGCGGTGGGGCTGAGCCCCTCGCCCTGCTGGGGCCGCATCAAGAAAATGGAGGAAGCCGGCATCATTGAAGGCTACTCCGTGCGGCTCAACGCGCAGGCGCTGGGGCTGGGCGACACGGTGATGGTGCAGGTCACGCTGGACAGCCACTCCGACAACACGCTGGAAAAGTTCGGTGAAACCCTGGCGGCTATTCCCGAGGTAATCGAGGCCTGGCTGGTGTCGGGCGAATACGACTACCTGCTGCGCATCGCGGTCAAGGACACCCAGGATTACGAGCGCCTGCTGCGAGAGCGGCTCTACAAGATCAAGGGCATACGCCACAGCAAGTCCAGCTTCGTGCTGCGCACGCTAAAAAAAGCCGATTTGCCTTTGCTGCCGGGCCAGGGCCTCCCCTAAAAACGGGGCAGGGCGATAGGCCGACATACTTCAGGGTGGCTGGCTGATAGGTACGCCTCCAGACCGGTCACACAGTAGCGTTCAGGGGGGTCACAGGGAGCGAACGTCTCCAAGCTGTCTTTCAGGAGTTTTCATGGTTTTAAACATTTCTTGCGCGCGCCCGCTTCGTACCGGTGCCGTGTGCCTGCTCGTTCTGGGCGCGCTGGCCGCCTGTGGCGACACCGCGTCGCTTGCGCCCGCGGCTGGCATGGGTGCCACGCCCACCCTCCCGCAGCCCAAAAGCAGCTTGATTCCCACGGTCAAGATCGCGCCCGCGAAAGCCTGGCCGGAGGGGCTGACGCCCAAGCCCATGGCCGGCCTGGCGGTGACCGCGCTGGCCCGGGACCTGGACCATCCGCGCTGGGTGCATGTGCTGCCCAACGGTGATGTGCTGGTGGCTGAAAGCAACAAGCCGCCTCCGGAAGAACGGCCTTTCAGCATCAAGCGCTGGGTCATGGGCGTTGTGATGAAAAAAGCCGGTGCCGGGGTGCCCAGCGCCAACCGCATCACGCTGCTGCGCGACGCCAACGGCGACGGCGTGGCCGAGACGCGGTCGGTTTTCTTGCAGGGCTTGAATTCACCGTTTGGCATGGCGCTGGTGGGCAGCAACCTGTATGTCGCCAACGCGGACGCCATCATCAGGTTTCCGTACGAAGCCGGGCAAACGCAGATCAGCGCGGCTGGCGTGCAGGTCACCGACTTGCCGGGCAAGCCGCTGAACCACCACTGGACCAAAAACATCATCGCCAGCAAGGATGGCAGCAAGCTGTACGCGACGGTGGGCTCCAACAGCAACGTCGGCGAAAACGGCATGGAGATCGAAGCGGGCCGCGCGGCAATCTGGGAGGTTGACCTGCAGACCGGCCAGAAGCGCCTGTTTGCCAGCGGCCTGCGCAACCCCAACGGCATGGGCTGGTCGCCCGAGGACGGCCGGCTCTGGACGGTGGTCAATGAACGCGACGAGATCGGGAGCGACCTGGTGCCCGACTACCTGACATCGGTCAAGGACGGCGGCTTTTACGGCTGGCCCTACAGCTACTACGGACAGAACGTCGATGTGCGGGCCAAGCCGCCGCAGCCTGACCTGGTGGCCAAGGCGGTGGCGCCGGACTATGCGCTGGGCTCGCACGTGGCGCCGCTCGGCATGGCGTTTTCCGATGGCAAGTCGTTTGCCGCGCCGCTGGCCAGCGGGGTGTTCATTGGTCAGCATGGCTCCTGGAACCGCAAGCCGCTCAGCGGCTACAACGTGGTGTTCGTCCCGTTTGCGCAGGGCAAGCCAGCCGGTTTGCCGATCGAGGTGCTGAGCGGTTTCCTGAGTCCCGACGGCGATGCCTACGGCCGACCCGTAGGCGTGGCCATGGACACGCGCGGGGGCCTGCTGGTGGCCGACGATGTGGGCAATGTGGTGTGGCGCGTTGCCAGCTCGGCGCCACGCTGAGCGCTGTACACGCCGCTGGTCGACGGCAGCGGTGCTCGGCGTTCATGCCTTTATTTAAGAAAATAGTTGCCGCAGCCCTTGTAGCATTAGCGCATCCAGCTATGACTTAAATAGCGCTGGAAGCTTGGTTCGGGTTTGCCCGCGTGGCCTGGCCAGCGCTGCAGCATAACCACGGTTTGTCATGTCGGGCCACTGCCGGGCAGGCACTTTCAACATATTTGGCCATCGTCAACTTCAGCGCAGCGTTGCCAGGTAGGCCGCCATGTCGGCCGCGTGGGCGTCGGTCACGCCCATGCTGGGCATGGCCGTCAGCGGCTTGACGGCCTGCGGGTGCTGCAGCCAGCGCCGCATGTTCTGCGGGGTGTTGGCCAGCCGCCCCGCAATCAGGTTTCTGCCGGCCAGCCCCGCCAGCGGCGGGCCGACATGGCTGGCAGAGCCGACCACGCCGGGAATCACATGGCAGGCATGACAGGCGTACTGGTGCAGCGCCTGGCGGCCGCGCTCGACATTGCCTTCGGTGGCCGGTGTCGATGCGGTGCCAGGCATGGGCTGGGCGCCCCGGTTGTTCCCTTGCCAGGCTGCCGACGGTGCCGGCCCGGCAAGTTCCGCATAGGCATTTGGCGTGAGGTCTGGCAGGCGCTGTACAAACGCCACCACGTCCCACAGCGCGGCATCGTCCATGCGAAATTCCCAGGCCGGCATGCCGCTCATCTTGATGCCGTGGCGGGTCAGCCAGTAAACCTCGCGCGGCTGCCATCGCTGCATGGCGGCGATCAAGGGCCCCGGGACCGGCTGCATGCCCTTGCCAATATCGCCGGGCGCGACGCCGGGCGCGCCGTGGCATTGCACGCAGTTGTCGCGGTAAATGCCTGCGCCCCGCGCAATGCGCCGCGGATCGTCCAGCAGCGGTGTCTCGATGTTGCGGGCGCGCAGCTGCACCGAGCGGTGCAGGGCCAGTTCCAGCATCGAGTAAACCGCCTGGGTGTGCTGCCAACTGGCCCCGACGTTGTAGGCGCCGCTGTAGACAAGCACCGCGCTGCCTGCCGCTGCAAGGGCAAGCAGCACGGCCGCCGCCAGCGGCAAGGCATGCAGGGCTCTCATCCGTTTGATTGTGCCCATGCGCTTTAGCGGCAGGAGCAAGTATCGGCTTCGTCCTGCACAAAACCGGGAAGCGCGGGTCAAGAATTGGCGGATGCCGCCAGCTGATTCATCGCCTGCCCCGTTTATTTCTTCAAATGGCGCAGGGTTGGCGTTGGCAGGCTGGCGCAGCAGGCCCGCGCGGCGGCGGCTGGCAGCGCTCGCGGTGTTGGCCGCGCTGGGGCTGACAGCTTGTTCGGCCAGGGAGGGCGGCGCGCAGCAAAACGACAGCCCCGGGCGCGGCGATGCCGGGGCTGGCGCGCCGGCCAGCGCCGCAAGAGGCCAGCGCCTTCTGGCGCAATACCAGTGCGGCAGCTGCCATGCGATTCCGCAGGTGCCGGCATCGCGCCGGCTCAACGGTCCTTCGCTCGAGGCGTTTGGCAAGCGCAGCTATATCGCCGGTCACCTGCCCAACCGGAGCGATACCCTGGCGCAATGGATCGTGTCGCCGCAGTCGCTGGTGCCTGATTCGCCCATGCCCAGCATGGGCGTGTCCCTGACCGACGCGCGCGACATGGCGGCCTACCTGGGCGCGTTGCAGTGAACGGCGCGACGCCTGCGGTGCAGCAGCAACTGCAATCCGTCATGTCGCCAGCCGGCACGGCCGCCCACACCGTCGCCGGGATCAGCTGGGTGCTTTTCATTGGCGCGGCGGTCATCTTCGTGGCGGTCATGGCGCTGCTTGCCTGGGCCTTGCTCAGGCGAGGAACGGCGCGTCCCGTGCACGGCAAAATCTGGCTGTGGGGCGGCGGTGTGATGTTTCCGGTGCTGGTGCTGGTGGCGCTGATGGTCTACAGCACGCAGCGCGCGCCTGGCTGGCTGGCCACGGCGCCGCCCAATGCCCTGCACGTCAGCATCACCGCGCACATGTGGTGGTGGGAAGTGCGCTACCGCGACCCGCTGACCGGCCAGGATGTCACCCTGGCCAACGAACTGCACCTGCCGGTGGGCAGGCCGGTCAGCCTTGGCCTGAACAGCTTTGACGTGATTCACAGCTTTTGGGTGCCTGCCCTGGCCGGCAAGCGCGACATGGTGCCGGGCCGCGTCAGCCATTTGCAGGTAGAGGCCACGCAGGCGGGGGTGTACCGCGGCCAGTGCGGTGAATTTTGCGGCGAGCAGCACGCCCGCATGGCGCTGCATGTGGTGGCCAGCGCACCGGCTGAATTTGACGCCTGGCTGGCGGCGCAGGCTAGGCCAGCCGCCGCTCCGGACAGCGCGCTTCTGGTTCAAGGCCGGCAGGCCTTCATGGCGCAGCGCTGCAATGCCTGCCACACGGTGCGCGGCGTTGCCGAGGGAGGCCGGCTGGGTCCGGACCTGACGCACGTGGGCGGCCGGCTGTACCTGGCGGCCGGAACCTTGCCGAACCAGCGCGGCAATGTGGCGCACTGGATAGCCGATACCCAGGGCGTCAAGCCCGGCGCGCGCATGCCGTCTTCGCCCGACATCGATAACGCCACCCTGAATGCGCTGGCAGCCTGGCTGGAGCATTTGAAATGACGACCCCACAAGACGAAAAATTCCCGTCCAGCCTGCCGCGCCCGCCTGGCGAGCTGGAGCGGCTCGAACGCGCCTGGAAGCCGCCCGAGGGCTGGCGCCGCCTGTCAGCCGTCAACAACAGCCAGGTCGGCCTGTTCTATATCGCCACGGCCTTGCTGTTTTTCGTGCTGGCCGGTGTGCTGGGCCTGATGATGCGGGCCCAGCTGGCGCTGCCCGACAGCAATTTGATGAGCCCATCGACCTACAACCAGGTCTTCACCATGCACGGCACGGTGATGATGTTTTTGTTTGCCGTGCCGGTGGTCGAAGCCATCGCGGTGTACCTGCTGCCGGCCATGCTGGGTGCGCGCGACCTGCCTTTTCCGCGACTGTCGGCTTATGCGTTCTGGGCTTATGCGATTGGCGGCATCGCTTTTTTCTGCACGATCTTTTTTGGTGTCTCGCCCGACGGGGGCTGGTACATGTACCCGCCTTTGACGGGCAAGGAGCAGTCGCCCGGGCTGGGGGCGGATTTCTGGCTGCTGGGCATCGGCTTTATCGAAATATCCGCGATCGCCGGCGCCATCGAGCTCATCATCGGCATTTTGTTTACCCGCGCGCCCGGTATGTCGCTTGGCAAGATGCCGGTGTTCGCCTGGGCCATGCTGGTGACGGCGCTGATGATCGTTTTTGCATTTCCGGCCATCATTGCCGGCACCCTGCTGCTGGAACTGGAGCGCGCATTTGACTGGCCCTTTTTCATCGCCGCGCGCGGCGGCGACCCGATCCTGTGGCAGCACCTGTTCTGGTTTTTCGGCCACCCCGAGGTCTATATTATTTTTCTGCCCGCCGCCGGCATGGTCACGATGATGGTGCCGGCCATGGCGCGCACGCCGCTGGTTGGCTACCGCGCCGTGGTGATCGCGCTGGTCGCAGTGGGCTTCATCAGCTTTGCGGTGTGGATTCACCACATGTTCACCGCTGGCCTCGGCGGCTACGCCATGCTGATTGCCTCGATTGCCAGTTTTGCAGTGGCGATTCCCAGCGGCACCCAGGTGTTTTCATGGATCGCCACCTTCTGGAAGGGCCGGGTGCAAATGCAGTCGCCCACGCTCTTTTTGCTGGGGTTTCATTTCATCTTCGTGCTGGGCGGCCTGACGGGCGTGATGGTGGCGGTGCTGCCGTTCGACTGGCAGGTGCACGACACCTATTTCATCGTCGCGCACCTGCACTATGTGTTGATCGGCGGCATGGTGTTCCCGGTGTTCGCCGCGTTTTACTACTGGGCGCCGCTGCTCAACGGGCACCGGCTGTCCGAGCGGCAGGCGCGCTGGGTGTTCGGGTTGATGTTCGCGGGTTTCAACCTGGCGTTTTTCCCCATGCACATCACGGGTCTGATGGGCATGTCGCGCCGGGTGTACACCTACGCGGGCGACCTGGGCTGGAACGGGCTGAACTTGCTGTCGACCGTGGGCGCTTTCATGTTCGCGCTGGGCGTGCTGCTGTTTTTCATCGACGCCATCAGGCTGGTCTTTCGAAAAACCCAGGTGCCGCATGGCAACCCCTGGGGCGCATCGACCCTGGAGTGGCTGCCGCAGGACGACTACGGCGTGCGCAGCATTCCGCACATCGATTCGCGCGATCCGCTCTGGACCCGGGCCGCGCTGGAGGCTGAAGTCGCCGCCGGACGTTATTTTTTGCCCGGCACCTTGACCGGCGGCCGCGAAACCCTGGTGACCAGCTGGCGCGCCGCCGAGCCCCGGCACCTGCTGCTGTTGCCGACCGACAGCTGGTGGCCTTTTATCGCCGCCGCTGGCACCGCCGGGTTCTTTTTGCTGCTGACGGTCTCGCAGGTGGTGCTTGCGTTTGCCTGCGGCATCGCCGCTGTCGCGTCCATTGTCATCTGGCTGTGGCAGTCCGACAATCCGCCATTCGCGGAAAAGGCCGAAGTGGGCGACGGCGTTTTCCTGCCGGTGGGCGCGCACGGCCCGGCTTCGCATTCGTGGTGGGCCATGATGATTTTGCTGTGCGTCGATGCCAGCGTGTTTGCATCGCTGGTGTTTGCGCATGTGCATGTGGCCAGGGCCGCCGAGGTCTGCCCGCCGCCGGGCGCCAGCTTGCCGCAGGGCTCGTGGCCGCTGGGCGCCGCAGCGCTGCTGCTGGCCGGATCGGCCGCCATGGCCGGGGCGCAGCGGGCGCTGGGCAAGGCGCGCCGGGCCGGCG
>JAQGMZ010000098.1 GCA_028292045.1 Polaromonas sp.
TCGAAGCCTGAATTGCTATAATCATGGGCTTTTCGATCCTCTTGCGGCCACTGCAACCACCTGATTTGTTTTTGAATCAATTCCTGGATTTGCGGTCTTTAGCGTATCGCGTGCATGAGCGAAATTAGTTAGATGGAAATATCATGAATCTGATCCAGACTCTTGAGCAGGAAGAAATTGCCCGCTTGAACAAAACCATTCCCGTTTACGCGCCTGGCGACACCGTCATCGTGAGCGTGAACGTGGTGGAGGGCACCCGCAAGCGCTTGCAGGCTTTTGAAGGCGTCGTGATTGCCAAGCGCAACCGCGGCCTCAACTCCAGCTTCATCGTTCGCAAGAACTCCAACGGCGAAGGCGTCGAGCGCACCTTTCAGGTGTACAGCCCGCTGATCGCCAAGATCGAAGTCAAGCGCAAGGGTGACGTTCGCCGCGCCAAGCTGTACTACCTGCGCAGCCGCAGCGGCAAGTCGGCACGTATCAAGGAAAAATTGGGCGTCAAGGCTGTCAAGGCCGTGCAGCCGGTTCAGGCCGCCTGACATCCTTGTCATCGCTTCCTGACTTTGAAAAGCCGCTCCACCGAGCGGCTTTTTTTATGCTTGCTATCCTAGGTCGCCATGAAACCTGCCCAGTCAACCTCCTTGCCCCTGTTTGATCCGCGTTCCATTCCGGTACTCGGCAACGACAACCACCTGGCCGGCGTCAGCATTGACCGGCTCACCCCGCAGGCGCTGCGCGAGCGCTTTCGTCATCCTCCGGTGTGGACCCCCGAGCACAGCGTCGAAAAGAGCTTTACAGACCGGCAGCCCGCGCTGGCTGCGGTCCTGCTGCCTTTGGTAATGCGCGATGAACTCACGCTGCTGCTGACCGAGCGCTCGACCAACCTGTCCACCCATTCGGGCCAGATTGCATTTCCGGGCGGGCGCACCGATGCGTCGGACCAGGATGCGGTGGACACGGCCCTGCGGGAGGCGCACGAAGAAATCGCCTTGCCCCGCCACCATGTCGAGGTGCTGGGCACCCTGCCGACCTACGTCACCGGCTCGGCCTTCATCATCACGCCGGTGGTGGCGCTGGTCAAGCCGGGCTTTCGGCTTTACCCCAACCCGGGCGAAGTGGCCGATGTGTTCGAAGTGCCGCTCCGGTTCCTGATGAACCCCGCGCACCACCAGCGCCATGAAACCGAACTCAACGGCGTGCTGCGCCAGTGGCTGTCGATGCCCTACACCGACCCCATGAGCCAGGCGGCAGGCAGCGAAACCCGGGAGCGCTACATCTGGGGCGCAACCGCCGGCATGCTGCGCAACTTCTACCGTTTTTTAAGCGCCTGAACGCTAGCAAAGTAAGCACTTTGGGGAGACGCGCACCTCCCCTCCCCACCAGCCAGGGCCGCAGGACCGGCTTTGCCGGACTGCAGGCGCAGCAGCCCCCTCGGGGGGCAGCGACCCGCGCAGCGGCGGAGCGTGGGGGTCCGTTATGATTTGCCATGAGTTTTTTCGCCGTTTTGTTTGCCCTGATTCTGGAACAGGCCCGCCCGCTGGCGCCCGGCAACTGGATTCATGCCGGATTTCTGGGGTGGGCGCGCTGGGGACACCGCAGCCTGGATGCCGGCAAGCCGCACCACGGGTGGATCACCTGGGTCGTGGTGGTCATGCTGCCTGCGCTGCTGACGCTGCTGGTGCACTGGTTGCTGTGGCAGGTCAATGCGCTGCTGGCCTTTGCCTGGAGCGTTGTGGTGCTCTACCTCACGCTGGGTTTTCGGCAATTCAGCCATTACTTCACCGACATTCGCAATGCGCTGGACGATGGCAACGAGGACATCGCCCGCGAACTGCTGGCCCAGTGGCAGCAGGTCAATGCCAGCGAACTGCCGCGCAGCGAAATTGTGCGCCATGTGATCGAACACTCGGTGCTGGCTTCCCACCGCCATGTATTTGGCGTGCTGGGCTGGTTTTCAGTGCTCGCCGCCTTGGGCTTTGGGCCTGCCGGCGCGGTGCTCTACCGGATGAGCGAATTCGTGGCGCGTTATTGGGGCTACCAGAACAAGACAGCCGGCGAGGGCGCCAGCCCTGCGCTGCAGCACGTGGCGAACCGGGCTTGGGGCGGCATCGATTTTTTGCCATCGCGCATCACGTCGCTGGGCTTTGCCGTCGTGGGCAGTTTTGAAGACGCCGTCGATGCCTGGCGCAATTACAGCCAACGCTTTCCCGCCGGCGCGGCGCTGGCCACTGCCAGCCGCAATGATGGCCTGATACTCGCGGCCACCTCGGGCGCGGTCAATGTGCGGCTGGGGGGACATGCACTGAGCTCCGCCCTGGTGCCAGCGGTTCCCCAGGAATTCGAGGCCGGTGAACTGGCCGGCATAGACCCGGCCGCCGTTACCGCTTCAACTGCTTGCCGCGAGCCTGAGGTGGCGCACCTGCGCAGCGTGGTCGGCCTGGTCTGGCGGTCGGTGGTGCTGTGGATGGTGCTGCTGGCGCTGCTGACGCTGGCGCGGCTGCTGGGCTGAGCCGGAAGCGCCGGACGTTGCTTATTTCAAAACCGGGTCTGCGAAAGTTCTTCAAACAATTCGCCATACAAACGGTAGCGGGCCGCGCTGATGCTGCTGGCGGCAGAGGCCGACTTGACCTCTGCGATCACGCCGCAGCCCGGCTCGTGCAGGTGGGTGCAGTTGTAGAACTTGCAATTTTGCGCATGTGCCTTGAAATCGGGCATGAGCTGGGCGAGTTGCATCGGCTCGATATGGCGCAGGCCGAATTCCTGGAATCCCGGCGAATCGATCAACGCGGTGGTGCGGGCCTCATCGATCCAGTACAGCGTGGTGCTGGTGGTGGTGTGCTTGCCGGAATTCAGCGCCTGCGATATTTCGGCGGTCAACACCCGCGCGCCGGGCACCAGCAAATTGGTCAGGCTGCTTTTTCCGGCGCCTGACGGGCCGAGCACCAGGGTTTTCTTGTGCCGCAGCAGTTCCATCAGCGCAAGGGTTTGCTGCTCGTCCGCAGGCGCTGTTTCGGCTTTCGGCTTGATGGCCAGCGAAATCATCTGGTAGCCCATGGCGCGGTAAGGCGCCAGCTTCGTCCAGGCACGGCCGAAGGGCTCGGCCAGGTCGCTCTTGTTCAGCGCAATGACCGGCTCGATGCGTTCGGCCTCGGCGGCAATCAGGGCGCGTGTCAGCTGGCTTTCGGAAAATTCGGGTTCAGCCGCCATCAGGATCAGCACCTGGTCCAGGTTGGCGGCAAACGACTTGGTGCGCATCTCGTCCTGGCGGTAAAACAGGTTGCTGCGCTCCTCGATTTTCTCGATGGTGCCTTCATCCTGAGACGGAAGCCAGCGAATACGGTCGCCCACCACCACCTGGCTTTTCTTGCCGCGCGGATGGCAGATCACGCGCTGGCCCGATTCGGTTTCAACCATCACATGGCGACCGAACCCGGCCACCACCAGCCCCGCCTGGGTGCCGCTGAGCGGCGCAGCGCCCGCCCGCACTGGCCGCGACGGCTTGCTCAAGCGAGCAGGGCGTCAACCTTCGACGCACAGAAAAAATCGCTGACCGAAATGCCGCTGACGTCATGCGTGTTGAAACGCACCTTGCACTGGCTGTAGCTGACTTCAAGAGCGGGGTGATGGTCTTCCGCATTGGCAATGAAGGCCACTGCGTTGACGAACCCGATGGTCTCGTGAAAATTGGTGAACTTGAAGGTTTTCTCCAGCGCGTCCTCGATCAGCCGCCAGCCCAGCGCTTGCTCTCCGTTGAGCTTGCTCAGCTGGGTGACGATTTCAGTGGCGCTCAGGGCTCGCCGGTTTTGATGGACAGGATGGCTCATGCCGGTGCACTTTCAGGCAAAGAAATCATGCGCCCCAGCCGTTCGGAGGCGGGGGGGTGGGAATAGTAGAACTTCACAAACACCGGGTCGGGCGTCAGGGTGCTGGCATTGTCCTTGTAGAGCTTGAGCAGCGCGCTTTGCAGGTCCCGGCCATCGGTCTGGGAGATGGCATAGGCATCCGCCTCAAACTCGTGCTTGCGCGACGATTGCGCCATCAGCGGGGAAATAAAAAAGCTGAACAGCGGCACCACCACCAGAAACAGCAGCAGCGCCAGCGCATCGTTGCCGCCCGACAGGCTGGGCCGCACCCCCAGCCCGGTATAAAACCAGACCTGCGTGGACAGCCAGCCCAGCAGGGCAAAACCAGCCAGACTCATGGCAAACATCAAGCCGATGCGCTTGATGATGTGCTTGTGCTTGAAGTGGCCCAACTCATGCGCCAGCACTGCATCCACCTCGGCCGGGCTCAGCTGCTGCAGCAATGTGTCGTAGAACACCACCCGCTTGGCGGCGCCGAAACCGGTGAAATAGGCATTGGCATGGGCCGATCGCCGGCTGCCGTCCATGACGAACAAACCTTTGGCCGCAAAGCCGCATCGCTGCATCAGGGCGGTGACCCGGGCCTTCAGCGCCTCGTCGTCCAGCGGCTTGAACTTGTTGAACATCGGCGCAATCACGGTGGGGAACAGCACCAGCGCCAGCAGGTTGAAACCCATCCAGACCACCCAGGCCCACAGCCACCACAGGGTGCCTGCGCTGCCCATCAGCCACAAAATCAGGGCCACGACGGGCAGCCCGACGATTGCACCGACGGCGGTGGACTTGACCAGGTCGGCCAGCCACAGCTTCATCGTGATTTTGTTGAAGCCAAAACGTTCTTCCAGCCGAAACGTCTTGTACAGCGTGAAAGGCAGGTCCAGCAAGCCGCTGATCAGGCCGAACGCCGCCAGAAGCGCCAGTTGCGGCACCAACGCGCCGAAGTCTGCCAGGCTTGAGCGAAGCAATGCCTGGTTCAGCAGGTCAATGCCGCCCAGTAGCGTCCAGCCCAGCAGCAGGGCGGCGCCGTAGGCCATTTCAAGCATGCCCAGCCGGGTTTTGGCGATCGTGTAGTCAGCCGCTTTCTGGTGCGAAGGCAAGCTGATGGTGGAAGCAAAGGCGGCCGGCACCTGGTTCCGGTGCTGCGCCACGTGACGCACCTGCCGCGTGGCCAGGTAGAACTTCGTCAGCAGCCCCATCAGGAGGAGGACGGCGAACAGCAGGGTGAAGGCGAAAGAGGGGTCGGTCATAAAGACGAGTTTAGGCGATCAGCGAGAATCGCAAGATGCAAGCGCCTGAACCCTTATTGAAAAAATCCGACCAGAACCTGGTCTGGCTGGACTGCGAAATGACGGGGCTGGACCCTGAAAAAGAACGCATCATCGAAATTGCCGTGGTGGTGACCGGGCCCCAGCTGACGCCGCGCATCGAAGGCCCGGTGCTGGCGATTCACCAGTCTGACGAATTGCTGGCGCAGATGGACAAGTGGAACAAGGGCACCCACGGCCGCAGCGGGCTGATTGAGAAGGTGAAGGCCAGTACCGTGACCGAGGAGGACGCCCAGGCGCAGCTGCTGGCATTTCTGGCCCTGTACGTGCCCAAGGGCAAGGTGCCAATGTGCGGCAACACCATCGGCCAGGACCGGCGCTTCCTGGTCAAGTACATGCCTAAACTCGAAGTCTTTTTCCATTACCGAAATATCGATGTCAGCACCTTCAAGGAACTGGCCAAGCGCTGGCAGCCCGAGGTGTACAGCGCATTCAAGAAGCGCCAGAGCCATACGGCGCTGGCCGATGTGCATGAGTCGATTGACGAATTGCTGCATTACCGTGAACATTTTTTAAAGTGATTCGCGTAAATTCGGTTTTCCCATTTTCAAAATTTTTTGTTTGCTATAAAAATAATAGCAAATCACGTCAAGAAAACTGTTGTTTAAGTGCATGACACATGCGTGAACAACCGATATTGATAAATAACTAGTAAAAACCCGTAAGTCGTGCAATAATCAAAGGCTTGCTGCTGCACACCGTGCAAGCCGCATTTGTACATCTACCTCACACTTTTGGACTCTATTTTCAGAGTCACCGTTTCAAGACAATCTTGCTCTTGATCCGCATATTCGTTTGATGGTTGATGTTTTATTAACCACGAACGAAGCCTTCCGCATCGCGGGGGTGGAGTTTCCTGTTGCTTTGCCACAAACAAATTAGACAGGGGATTAGTGAGATTAAACATGACTGACTCTTTTGAGACCCGCGGCGACGCTTCGCCCGAAACCTTGGAAACCATTTCCGATCTGGAAATCCACGTGATTCCCGACTTCTCGTCCGACGAGCCTGCCGCCGTGGCAACTTCGCTGGAAGCGGTCGTCGCCGAGCCCAACGGCTTTGTGAAGCTCGGCCTGGCCAAGGAATTGCTGCAAGCCGTGGCCGACATGGGTTTTACCCAGCCGACCTCGGTGCAGATGGCCACCATCCCCAAGGCCATGCAGGCCCTGGATGCCGACCCGAAAGCGCCCAAGTTCACCGACCTGCTGGTGTCCAGCCAGACCGGCAGCGGCAAGACCGCCGCGTTCCTGCTGCCCGTGTTGCACACCCTGCTGAAACAGCAGGAAGAGGCCGAGCGCTTTGAGCGTTCGGAATTCGAACGCCTGAGCGCGGAAGCGGTTGCCCGTGGCGAAGCGCCTTTGAAAAAGCCCAAGCGCAAGGACCCGACCAACATGCGCAACTTCAAGGCCGCCACCCCAGGCGCCCTGATCCTGTGCCCGACCCGCGAACTGGCCCAGCAAGTTTGTGCCGACGCGATCGACCTGGTGCGCCATTGCCGCGGCCTGCGCGTGGCCAACGTCGTCGGTGGCATTCCTTACCAACTGCAAATTGCCAAGCTGCAAAACGCCGACCTGGTCGTGGCCACGCCTGGCCGTCTGCTTGATCTGCAGCGCAGCATGCAGATCAAGCTCGACCAGGTTCAGTTCCTGGTGGTTGACGAAGCCGACCGCATGCTCGACCTCGGCTTTGCCGACGACCTGACCGAAGTCAACCAGCTCACCATCGAGCGCAAGCAGACCATGATGTTCAGCGCCACCTTCGCGCCGCGCATCATGCAACTGGCCACCCGCGTCATGCGCCAGCCGCAGCGCGTCGAGATCGACTCGCCGCATGAAAAGCATGCATCGATCACCCAGTCGCTGCTGTGGGCCGACAACATGACCCACAAGCGCAAGCTGCTGGACCACTGGCTGCGCGACACCACCATCAACCAGGCGATTGTGTTTGCCTGCACGCAGGTGGAATGCGACGGC
>JAQGMZ010000107.1 GCA_028292045.1 Polaromonas sp.
TTGCCGCAGCGCAGGCAGTCCTTCACGCTGTCGGCAATGGCGCCGATGTCGCTTTGCTGCATGATCAGCGACTCGTGGCCCATCAGCCCGAAGCTGGGCGTGTAGGCATTGGTCAGATCGGCCTGCAGTGCATATTGGGAATGCACAGGCTGCCCTTTGTTGCGTAGCAGCTTGCCTTTGTTGAAGCGGCCTTCCGGGTCGATGCGCTGCTTGTATTCGGTGAACGGGCGCAGTTCCTCGTCGGTCAGAAATTCAAGCTTGGTGATGCCGATGCCGTGCTCGCCCGAAATCACGCCGTCGAGCGAGCGCGCCAGCACCATGATGCGGGCCACCGCCTCATGGGCGGTCTGCAGCATTTCATAGTCGTCGCTGTTGACGGGCAGGTTGGTGTGCACATTGCCGTCGCCGGCATGCATGTGCAGCGCGGCCCAGACGCGGCCCTTGAGCACGCGTTTGTGAATGGCGCTGCATTCCTCCAGAATCGGCTTGAACGCGCCACCGCTGAAAATGGTATGCAGCGGGGCGCGAATCTGGGTTTTCCAACTGGCGCGCAAGGTGTGGTCCTGCAATTGGGGAAACAGCGTGTCCGCCTGCTGCAGCCAGTCATTCCAGCGCCCGCGCACCTCGGCAATCAGTGCCAGCGACTGGGCGACCCGGTCTTCCATCAGCTCGGCCGAAGGAATCTCGCTGGCGTCTTCGGCCTTGCCCAGCGGCAAATTCCCTTTGCGGAAAAACGTGTCCAGCGCGTCGCACAGCTTGATTTTGTTGCGCAGGCTCAGCTCGATGTTGATGCGCTCGATGCCGTCGGTGTACTCGGCCATGCGCGGCAGCGGAATCACCACGTCTTCGTTGATCTTGAAGGCGTTGGTGTGGCGCGAAATCGCCGCCGTTTTCTTGCGGTCGAGCCAGAACTTTTTACGCGCCTCGGGACTGATGGCGACAAAGCCCTCGCCGCTGCGCGAATTGGCAATGCGCACGACTTCGCTGGTGGCCCGGGCCACCACATCGGCGTCGTCACCGGCGATGTCGCCGATCAGCAGCATTTTAGGCAGGCCGCCGCGCTTGGATTTGGTGGCGTAGCCCACGGCGCGCAGGTAGCGGTCGTCCAGGTGCTCCAGCCCGGCCAGAATGGCGCCGCCGCGCTTTTGCTCGGCGAACATGAAGTCCTTGATCTCGACGATGCTCGGCACGGCGTCCTTGGCATTGCCGAAGAACTCCATGCACACCGTGCGGGTGTGCGCCGGCATGCGGTGCACGATCCAGCGGGCGCTGGTGATCAGGCCATCGCAACCTTCCTTCTGGATGCCCGGCAGGCCGCTCAGGAACTTGTCGGTCACGTCCTTGCCCAGGCCTTCCTTGCGGAAAGACTTGCCGGGAATGTCGAGCCGCTCGGTGCGAATGGGCGTCTTGCCGTCGGCCTCAAAGTAGTTCAGCAAAAAGCTGGCCATGTCGGCATCATGGATCTTGCCCAGGTTGTGGCCGACCCGCACGACTTCCAGCCACTGCGCATCGGGCGTCACCATGCGCCACGACGCGAGGTTGTCCAGCGCCGTACCCCAGAGCACGGCTTTCTTGCCGCCGGCGTTCATGGCGATGTTGCCGCCGATGCACGAGGCCTCGGCCGACGTCGGATCGACCGCGAACACAAAACCGCCGCGCTCGGCCGCGTCGGCCACGCGCTGCGTCACCACGCCGGCCTCGGTCCAGACAGTCGCAACCTGCTGCTCCAGGCCGGGCAGCGAGACCATCTCGACCTCGGTCATGGCTTCCAGCTTTTCGGTGTTGATGACCGCCGATTTCCAGGTCAGCGGAATGGCTCCGCCGGTGTAGCCGGTGCCGCCGCCGCGCGGAATGATCGTCAATCCCAGTTCAATGCACGCCTGGACCAGCCCGGCCATCTCGACCTCGGTGTCGGGCGTCAGCACGACGAACGGGTATTCCACCCGCCAGTCGGTCGCGTCGGTCACATGCGAGACGCGCGACAGGCCGTCGAACTTGATGTTGTCCTTCAGCGTCAGCTTGCGCAGCTTGCGTTCGGTCTGCTGGCGCAGGCGGGCCACTTCTTCGAATGATGCGGAAAATCGTCCCACGGCGGCCTGCGCGCCCTGCAGCAATTCACCCACGACAGCGTCGCGCTCGCTGTCGGCTTCGGGCGTGCGGCGCTTTTCAATTTCAGCCAGCCGGTGCTGCAGGGCTTCGACCAGCAGCAGGCGGCGCTTGGGGTTGTCCAGCAGGTCGTCCTGCAAGTAAGGGTTGCGCTGCACCACCCAGATGTCGCCCAGCACTTCATACAGCATGCGCGCGGAGCGGCCGGTGTGGCGTTCGCCGCGCAGCAGGTTGAGCAGGTCCCAGGCGCGCGCCCCCAGCAGGCGAATCACCACTTCCCGGTCGGAAAACGAGGTGTAGTTGTAGGGAATCTCGCGGATGCGGGCTTCAGGCTGGCTGGCGCCGTCGGCGAAAACATTCAGTTCTTGGAGGGTAGTAGGTGCGTTCATCGTGGAAATTCAGCGGCTTCGGACCCACGTCCAGCGCTGTAGCCCGATATTATCGCAGCGCAACTTACCCAACTTGCGCGGGGCAATGACCCCATGGAAACCCCGCTTGCCGGGACGGCGCCCAACCGTTTAAATACATTCGTCACAAACAGTTCCTAGACTGGCATCCTTATATTTACGCGACCCCGCGTCGTTAACTGGAGATTTCATGAAAAACCGCTTATCCCTGCTTGCGCTGGCCGCCTTGGGTCTTTGCGCCCCTGTCGCCAGCCAGGCGCAGACAGAAATCCAGTGGTGGCACTCGATGACCGCCGTCAACGGCGAATGGGTCAATGACCTGGCCAAGCAGTTCAACGAGAGCCAGAAGGACTACAAGATCGTCCCGACCTTCAAGGGCACGTACGACGAGTCGATGACCGCCTCCATCGCGGCCTTTCGCGCCGGCAACGCGCCGCACATCCTGCAGGTATTCGAAGTGGGCACCGCCACCATGATGGCCAGCAAGGGCGCGGTTATTCCAGTCGGCCAGGTGATGAAGGATGCAGGCGAGAAATTTGACCCGAGCGCCTACATCTCGGCGGTGGCCGGCTACTACACCGCCCCAAGCGGCCAGATGCTGAGCTTTCCGTTCAACAGCTCGACCACGATTTTCTATTTCAACAAAGATGCCTTCAAGGCCGCTGGCCTGCCCACCGACAAGCCGCCGGCGACCTGGCCCGAAGTCGTGTCGGCCGCTGCCAAGCTGAAGGCGTCGGGCCACAAATGCCCGTTCACCACCGCCTGGCAGGGCTGGACGCAACTGGAGAGCTTTTCATCGTGGCACAACGTCGAATTCGCGACCAAGAGCAACGGCCTGGGCGGCCTGGACGCCCGCATGAAGATTGACTCGCCCCTGCACGTGCGCCACATCGAGAACCTGGCCAACATGGCCAAGCAGGGCCTGTTTGTCTACAAGGGTCGCGGCAACGTGCCCGAGGCGAGCTTTGTCTCCGGCGAGTGCGCCATGATCAACACCTCCTCCGGTTTTTACGGCAACGTGGCCAAGAATGCCAAGTTTGGCTATGGCCTGGCGCCCCTGCCCTACTACCCCGACGTGCCGGGCGCGCCGCAAAACACCGTGATCGGCGGCGCCAGCCTGTGGGTCATGTCGGGCAAGAAGGCGCCGGAGTACAAGGGCGTCGCCAAGTTCTTCAGCTTTATCTCGACGCCGGAAGTGCAATCGGCCAGCCATAAGCGCACCGGCTACCTGCCCGTGACCACGGCGGCTTACCAGCTCACTGAAAAATCGGGTTTCTACAAGCAGAACCCCGGCACGGACGTGGCGGTGACGCAAATGATCCGCAAGGTGACCGACAAGAGCCGGGGCATCCGCCTGGGTAACTATGTGCAGGTGCGCGCCATTGAAGATGAAGAACTCGAGCAGGTCTGGAACGGCAAGAAAACCGCCAAGGAAGCGCTGGGCGCCATTGTCAAGCGCGG
Source organism: Polaromonas sp. (assembly GCA_028292045.1). Lineage (GTDB taxonomy): Bacteria > Pseudomonadota > Gammaproteobacteria > Burkholderiales > Burkholderiaceae_C > Polaromonas. The sequence goes on from JAQGMZ010000107.1 coordinate 3,975, forward strand.
CAATGAGCCGCTCGAACGCTTCCAGAAGGCCAACAAAGGCTGAGCGCCCGGCATCATCGAACAAGCCTGCTTGCCGGGCTAAACTCTTGACGCACTGCCGGTTCTGATAGCCAAGTGCGAACTGGCGGGAAATTCATTCAAGGGCTTCATGGAAAAACGCGTCGTCTTTCGCTCAGGCTGGTTGCCCTGGCTGCTGCTGCTGCCCCAAATGACCGTCATCGGGGTGTTTTTCTTCTGGCCGGCAGCGCAGGCCCTGCTGCAATCCTTGCAGCAGCAGGACCCTTTTGGCACGTCAATTGAATTTGTGGGGCTGGACAATTTCCGGCAGCTGCTGAGCGATCCGAGCTACGTTGAATCCTTCAAGACCACCGCACTTTTTTCAGTGCTGGTGGCTGGTCTGGGCATCAGCCTGTCGCTGATGCTGGCGGTGTTTGCCGACCGCATCGTGCGCGGCGGTACGTTCTACAAGACGATGCTGATCCTGCCGTATGCCGTGGCCCCTGCGGTGGCGGCGGTGCTGTGGGTGTTCATGTTTTCCCCCTCGCTGGGCGTGGTGGCCTATGCGCTGGGCAAGTTCGGCATCGACTGGAACCACCTGCTCGATGCGGGACACGCCATGACCCTGATCGTGATGGCGTCGGTCTGGAAACAGATTTCCTACAACTTCCTGTTTTTCCTGGCGGGCCTGCAGTCGATTCCCAAATCATTGATCGAAGCGGCCGCCATCGACGGCGCGCGGCCGTGGCGGCGTTTCTGGACCATTCAGTTTCCGCTGCTCTCGCCCACCACGTTCTTCTTGCTGGTCATCAACGTGGTGTATGCGTTTTTCGACACCTTCGCCATCGTTGACGCGGCAACCCAGGGCGGACCCGGCAAGGACACGGCCATCCTGGTCTACAAGGTGTATTACGACGGCTTCAAGGCGATGGACCTGGGCGGCTCGGCCGCGCAGTCGGTCGTGCTGATGGTGATCGTGGTGGCGCTGACGGTCGTGCAGTTCCGCTACGTAGAGAAAAAGGTCCAATATTGATGGGGCCCCACGGTCGTTCGCTTCGCGTATAACCATGCCCCCCGAGGGGCCCACTGCGCCAGCGGTCTGGCGAAGCCAGCCCCGCGGCCCCTGCAGGACTAGAGGGGGTGGTGCTACAACTGCTTTCTCCGGCAGCCTTCATACCCTTCAAGTCTCAGTTTCTGCAGAAAGTTTTGTTAAAGGCATTCATTCATGGTTGAAAAACGCGGTGGCCTTGGCCTTTTGGCCCACGTCGTCATGGTGGTGGGGGTGCTCATCGTGGCTTTTCCCCTTTACCTGGCCTTTGTGGCTTCCACTCACACCGCGCAGGACATTGTTCAGGCGCCGATGCCGCTGCTGCCCGGGTCGAATTTTCTGGACAGCTACAAGGCGGCCCTGTTCGGGCGCGAGGCCAGCGCGGGTTCGAATGCGCCCGTCGCGCACATGATGTGGGTCAGTTTTGTCACGGCCATGGTCATTGCGGTGGGCAAAATCTCGATCTCGCTGCTGTCGGCGTTTGCGATCGTCTACTTTCGCTTCCCGTTCAAAAAAATCTGCTTCTGGGCCATTTTCGTCACGCTGATGCTGCCGGTCGAAGTGCGGATTTTGCCGACCTACCAGGTGCTGTCGGATTTGAACCTGCTCAACACCTATGCGGGCCTCACCGTGCCCCTGATCGCCTCGGCCACCGCGACCTTCCTGTTCCGCCAGTTCTTTCTGTCGGTTCCCGACGAGCTGACCGAGGCGGCGCGCATGGACGGCGCGGGCCCGATGCGCTTTTTCTGGGACATTTTGCTGCCCCTGTCAAAAACCTCGATGGCCGCGCTGTTCGTGATCCAGTTCATCTACGGCTGGAACCAGTACCTCTGGCCGCTGCTGGCCACCACCAGCGAGGACATGTACCCGGTGGTGGTCGGCATCAAGCGCATGATTGCCGGCGGCGATGCGGCCAACGAATGGAACGTGGTCATGGCCACCGCGATTCTGGCGATGCTGCCGCCCGCGCTGGTCGTGGTGCTGATGCAGAAATGGTTCGTCAAGGGCCTGGTCGATACCGAAAAATAAAAAACAGGCAATCAATGGCATCCCTTTCACTTTCAAATGTGGTCAAGCGCTACGGCGCAGGCAAAACCGCCGTTCCAGTGCTGCACGGCGTCACCGCCGAAATAGCCGACCATGAATTCATCGTCATCGTCGGTCCGTCGGGCTGCGGCAAATCGACCCTGCTGCGCATGGTGGCGGGGCTGGAGGAAATTTCCGAAGGGCAGATTTCCATCGGTGGGCGGGTGGTCAACGACCTGGAGCCGTCGGAACGCGACATCGCTATGGTGTTTCAGAACTATGCGCTCTACCCGCACATGAGCGTTTTCGACAACATGGCGTATGGCCTGAAAATCGCCAAGGTGCAAGCAGCGGAAATAAAAATCCGCGTTGACAAGGCCGCCAAGATTCTTGAACTGGGCCCGCTGCTGGCGCGCAAGCCGCGTGAACTGTCGGGCGGACAGCGACAGCGGGTCGCCATGGGCCGGGCCATCGTGCGCCAGCCGCAGGTGTTTTTGTTCGACGAGCCCTTGTCCAACCTGGACGCCAAGCTGCGGGTGCAGACCCGGCTGGAAATCCAGAAGCTGCACCGCGAACTCGGCAACACGTCCCTGATCGTCACGCACGACCAGGTCGAGGCCATGACGCTGGCCCAGCGCATGATGGTGATGAACGCCGGCCGCATGGAGCAGTTCGGCACACCCGAAGAGGTCTACAACCGCCCGGCCACCACGTTTGTCGCCAGCTTCATGGGCTCGCCGCCGATGAACCTGCTCAAAAACGCGCCCAACGCCGACTTCGGCGGCCAGCCCGGCGCCATTTTGGGCATCCGCCCGGAGCACCTGCTGGTCGGCGAGTCCGGCTGGAAAGTCGTGGTGGACACCCTCGAGATGCTCGGCGCCGAACGCCTGCTGTATTGCCGCCTGGGCAGCGAATTCCTGATTGTGCGCACCGATGAAAGCCTGTCGCTGGCGCCGGCGATTGGCGACACGCTGCATGTCACGCCCCGCCCCGACCGCCTGCACTGGTTTGACGCAGCCACCGGCCAGCGACTTTGAACGAACCCGTAGAGCCAGCCGCCCCTCCCCTCCAGCCCGGGCCGCGGGACCGGCTTTGCCGGACCGCAGGCGCAGCGGCCCCCTCGGGCGGCAGCGAACCACACGCAGTGGGGAGCGCGGGGGCTTCACAATGGCCGTATCCGTTCTGGATCGCCCATCGCGGCGCCGGCAAGCTCGCCCCTGAAAATACCCTGGCCGCCTTCAGGCTAGGCGCGCAGCACGGCTACCGCATGTTTGAATGCGATGCCAAGCTGAGTGCGGACGGCGTGCCGTTTCTCATGCACGACGCCACGCTGAACCGCACGACCAATGGCATGGACAAACTGGCAGAAGGTGCCAGCCCCACGGGCGGCGACCACGCCTGGGCCATGCTGTCGCAGTTCGACGCCGGCAGCTGGCATTCACGCGCGTTTGCGGGCGAACCCCTGCCCACGCTGGAAAATGTCGCGCGCCTGTGCCGCGCCAACGGGTACGCGCTGAACATCGAGATCAAGCCCACGCCGGGTACGGAATACGCCACCGGAAAAGCCGTTGGCGCGCAAGCGGCGCGCCTGTGGGAGGGTGCGGTCCTGCAGCCGCTGCTGACCTCTTTTTCAAGGGAAGCGCTGCAAGGCGCCCGCGGCAGCGCACCCGCCTTGCCATGCGGGCTTTTGCTGGATGCCCTGCCCGCCGACTGGCTGGAATCAGCGCTCGCGCTGGGCTGCGCGGCGGTGGTGTGCAACCACGCCCTGTGGACCGCCGACAGCGTGGCAAAAGCCCGTGGCGCAGGCTTGCGTACCTTGAGCTACACAGTCAATGACGAAGCGTCGGCCCGGCGGCTGATCGACCTGGGCACCGATGGCATCATCACTGACCGGGTTGACCTGTTCAGCCCGCTTTAGCCCGTTCAGCGACTCGTGGTTGGCATAAAAGCTGCACAAACTGCCCGTTTTTCTTGATACAGGTCAAACCTTCGGGTTTGGGGCTTGAAGCGGGCCTCTGCATATCAATGCCTCCAGCCGCCCAGTTGGTGCCACTGGCTGGTCGCCACGGCAACAGCCATGGCAACATAAGTCAGCATCCTGCCGTCCCGCCCCAGCAAGGCCAGGCCGACCAGCAGCACACACGATCCCACTACAAAGTTAATAGCAAGATGTGTTGACCAGACTTGTGATAATGGCAATTTATGCTTGAATAATCTGCTGAAAATACGCGCAAGCACGGCCATCAGCAGGGCAATCATGGCGGCAGGCGCCACCAGGTTCAGCAGATGGTCGGCAAGCAGATAGGCGGTCATGGCAACGTCATTCGTCGTGAGAACAGTTCAAAAACAGGGTGGAAACGCCCCGAAAGGAGATTGTGACCGCAGCTCGTTTTCGGGCCACTTCAATTTTATAATCGCACCATGTCAGTCTGGGCCCTGGGGCTAAACCATCACACCGCTCCGCTGGACTTGCGCGGGCGTTTCGCGTTCGCCATCGACCAGGTGGAGCCGACGCTGCGCAGCCTGCGCGCTTCCTTGGCGCGCCAGCCCGAAGCGACCTTGCTGTCCACCTGCAACCGCACCGAGATTTACTGCGCCGGCGATACCAACGACCTGGACAACACCATGCAGTGGCTGGCGCACAACGGCGGCGTCCCGCTTTCGCTGTTGCGCGCCCATGCCTACACGCTGCAGGACGACCACGCCGCGCGCCATGCCTTCCGGGTGGCCAGCGGCCTGGACTCGATGGTGCTGGGCGAGCCGCAGATCCTGGGCCAGATGAAAGATGCCGTGCGCGCCGCAGAAGATGCCGGCGCCCTGGGCACCACGCTGCACCAGCTGTTCCAGCGCTCTTTTGCCGTGGCGAAGGAAGTGCGCAGCAGCACCGAAATCGGGGCGCACAGCATCAGCATGGCGGCTGCGTCCGTGCGGCTGGCGGGCCAGCTGTTTGAAGACCTGGCAGACATCAAGGTGCTGTTTGTGGGCGCCGGCGAAATGATCGACCTGGCGGCCACCCACTTTGCGGCCAAAAATCCCAAAGCCATGGCGATTGCCAACCGTACCCTGGAGCGCGGAGAAAAGCTCGCCAGCCGACTGGGCGCCGAGGTGATGCGGCTGGCCGACCTGCCCGGCCGCCTGCATGAATTCGATGCCGTCATCAGCTGCACCGCCAGTACGCTGCCGATCATTGGCCTGGGCGCTGTCGAGCGCGCGCTGAAGCTGCGCAGGCACCGGCCGATGTTCATGGTCGACCTGGCCGTTCCACGCGACATCGAGCCGGAAGTCAAGGCGCTGTCCGATGTTTATCTCTACACGGTGGACGACCTGGCGCATGTGGTCCAGACCGGGCGCGACAGCCGGCAGGCGGCCGTGGCCGAGGCGGAGGTCATCATCGACGCGGGCGTGCAAAACTTCATGCACTGGCTCGACCAGCGCGGCAGCGTGCCGCTGATCCAGCAACTCAACGCGCAAGCCGATGCCTGGCGCGCCGCCGAGGTGGCGCGCGCCAAGAAGCTGCTGGCCCGGGGCGAGTCGATCGAGGATGTTCTGGAAGCCCTGAGCCGCGGGCTGACGCAAAAAATGCTGCACGGCACCATGGCAGAACTGCACACTGGCGACGCCATCAGCCGCGAAGCCACGGCGCGCACCGTTTCCAAGCTGTTCCTGCGGGGCCAGGCCCCGCGGGCAGACACTGAGCGCAAAGCGCGTTAGCGCCGGCCTTTGCGCCTGCACCAGCCGCTGGCTGCGCCCTTCTTCCGAACAACTTTCCGGCAGAGTTTCCGGCAAGTTCACTGAATTTTTTCCCGACATTTCCATGAAACCATTTCTTCGCCACACCCTGGATCGCCAGCTTTTGCGACTGCATGAACTCGACGCGCTGCTGTCGGCCAGTGATGTCGTGAGCGACCTGGACCGATTTCGGGCCATGACCCGGGAACATGCGGAAGCCAGCATCGTGGCCGACCAGTACAACCGGCTGACCCGCCGCGAAGCCGACCTGTCCAGCGCAGAGTCGATGCTGGCGGAAGCCCGGGACGACCCTGACATGGCTGGCATGGCCGACGAAGAGATCAAGGCCGCCAAAGCCGACATCGCGCAGCTCGACGAAGCCCTGCAGCTGATGCTGATCCCCAAGGACCCGGACGACAAGCGGGCGGCTTTCGTGGAAATCCGGGCGGGCACCGGCGGCGACGAATCGGCGCTGTTCGCCGGCGACCTGTTTCGCCTGTACACCCGCTTTGCCGAGCGCAAGCGCTGGCAGGTCGAGATCATCAGCGAGTCGCCGAGCGAGCTGGGCGGCTACAAGGAAGTGGTGCTGCGCATCGACGGCCCGCCCGACGTGCTGGGCGTGGGCGTGTACGGCAAGCTGCGCTTCGAGTCGGGCGGCCACCGCGTGCAGCGCGTGCCCACCACCGAAACCCAGGGCCGCATCCACACCAGCGCCTGCACGGTCGCGGTGCTGCCCGAGCCGGACGAAGCCGTGGCCATCCTGATCAACCCGGCCGACCTGCGCATCGACACCTACCGCGCCAGCGGCGCCGGCGGCCAGCACATCAACAAGACCGACTCGGCCGTGCGCATCACCCATCTGCCGACCGGCATCGTGGCCGAATGCCAGGAAGGCCGGAGCCAGCACGGCAACAAGGCCCAGGCCATGAAAGTGCTGACCGCGCGCATCCACGAAAAAGAACGTTCGGCCCAGGCCGCCAAGGATGCTGCCATGCGCAAGGGGCTGATTGGCAGCGGCGACCGCAGCGACCGCATCCGCACCTACAACTTCCCGCAGGGCCGGCTGACCGACCACCGCATCAACCTGACGCTGTACAAGCTGCTCACCATCATGGAAGGCGACCTGGACGACGTGGTCACGGCCCTGCAGGTGGCGCGCGGCGCCGAGCAGTTGAACGAGCTGGAAACGGCGAACAACAGCGGTTGAGCCAGCGCCTGCTATTTGCCCAGACAAGTACACGCCACCATGACCGCAATCACCTGCGCCCAGGCGCTGGCGGCCGCCCGCCAGCTTGGGCTGGAACGCCTGGATGCCCAGTTGCTGCTGCTGCATGCCCTGGAAAAACCCCACACCGGCCGGTCCTGGCTGCTGGCGCACGACACCGATGCGCTGGCGCAGGAAGTTGCCGACGCCTATCTCGCCCTGTGCCAGCGTCGGACCGCTGGCGAGCCGCTGGCCTACATCGTGGGCCGCAAGGAGTTTTTTGGCTTGTCGCTGCGGGTTGACGCCCGGGTGCTGGTGCCACGGCCCGACACGGAGACCCTGGTGGAATGGTCGTTGGACCGGTTGCTGCTCCCCGGCATGCCGATCGGGGCCCTGGTCCTGGACCTGGGCACCGGCAGCGGCGCCATTGCCCTTGCCCTGGCGCACAGCCTGGAGGCGTCAGGCCGCAAGGCCCAGGTCACCGCCGTTGATTTCAGCCCCGGGGCGCTTGAGCTTGCCCGTGAAAACGCCCGGCAGCTTGGCCTGGCGGTGTCGTTCATTGAAAGCAGCTGGCTGGAACAGGTGTCCGGCCGTTTTCACCTGATCGCCAGCAACCCGCCCTATATTGCCCAGGCCGATCCGCACCTTGACGCCTTGCGGCATGAGCCGCAGCAAGCGCTGACCGCCGGCCCGGACGGGCTGGACGATATTCGCTGCATCATCCGGCAGGCACCCGATCATCTGCTGCCCGGCGGCTGGCTGCTGCTGGAGCACGGCTACGACCAGGCCGTCCAAGTCAGGGAACTGCTGGCACGGCAAGGATTTTTACAGGTGCAAAGCCGGCCGGACCTGGCGGGCATAGCGCGTTGTTCGGGTGGCCAGTGGCCGGCACTACCCACAAATCCTGAGCCGCCCACAATAATGGCCGGCCAGCGATAATCGGGTGCTGGATATCGCATCCAATCTTGGTATGTACGCTGCGTCCCGGCCGCATGCCGGTTATAGACATTACGGCCTGAGCAGGCCATTTCACTTGAAGGATTTCAACATGAGCACCAACGACACAACACAGCAGCGCATCGAGCAAATTGTCAAATCCAGCGATGTCGTGCTGTTCATGAAGGGCACGGCCCAGTTTCCGATGTGCGGTTTTTCAGGCCGCGCCATCCAGGTGCTGAAAGCCTGCGGCGTGACCAAGCCGGCCACCGTCAATGTGCTGGAAGACGAAGGCATTCGCAACGGCATCAAGGAATACAGCAACTGGCCAACCATTCCCCAGCTGTACGTGAAGGGCGAGTTCGTGGGCGGCTCCGACATCATGATGGAGATGTACCAGAACGGGGAATTGCAGGAAATGCTGGGCGCTCCGCAGGCGTGAAGTGGCAGTGCGCCGAACACATCAAATGCCTTCGGCGCAGTCTTTAGCCTGTCTTTACCGTGTGTAGCCCGCGCAGGCGCCGGCATTTACCCCGCCCTGGCATTCGCGCCGCAGACGGCCGCTTCTTTCCTTGGAAGTTTCGCCCGATCCCGGTAGAAACTTGACCTGGCCGCTGCCGCCCTTGTTCTTTTTGGTGACTGCCGGCTTGCTGCCGGTGGTTGCCGCGGCGCTGCCGGCATGCGCGCCGGCCACGAGTCCTGCGGCCAGAAAAAGTATTGCCCAGTGTGGCCTGCGCACAATGTATTTCATTTCTATCTCCCTGTTTCCCTGAAGTTACGCGGCAGGCTTTGACTCGGCATGCAATCAGTCCGGCGTGCTGGCCAGGCTTCAATGAAGCCTGGGATCGCCAAAAGGCTGGTCATCGGGCGGGGTGTCGGCCGGGAGGCGAAAATTTTCGCTGGCCCAGGCTCCCATGTCGATGTTTTTGCAGCGTTCGCTGCAAAAAGGCCGAAACGGGTTGCTGGGCGCATACACGCTGGGTCCCCCGCAACCGGGGCACGCCACCTGCCGGACAGGCAAAGAGGTCTTTTTCATGATTGCAAAATTAGCTGGCGTTGAACAATGAATTGCTGGTCTGGCTAGGCTTGGCTTTTTGAATCTCAGCTGCAAAGCGTCAGGTCAAACACCGCTTCTTCTTTGCTGCTGTGTTGGCGGCCTTCGCTGTCCTGCAGCATGAAGCGCACCGAGACCATCAGCCGGTTGCAGCTGATTTCAGGAATGGCCGCCATGCCAGCACCCAGCCGCAGCCGCAATAGCTGGAAAGTACGGCCCTGCGGCAGCATTTGCTGGTATTGCCCGGCGCTCGCCATCACTTTTTGCGGCAAGCCCGAATTGCGGACCAGCCTGAGCAGCAGGTCCAGGGTTTCTGCCAGAGGCACCAGCGGCGACACCCAGCGCTGCAGGTCGTCCCGGCGCGCATCGGCACTGTGGTGCTGCCAGGCGTGGTAGGCGGGCAAGTCGAATTCGCAGGTGCCACCCGGAATGCCGACGCGGCTGCGGATGCTCATCAGCCATTCGTTGTCCGTCAGCGACTGGCCAACCTTGCCGGACATTTCATGCAGGCTTGAAAAACAAGCTTCAAGCTGGGCGGTGACGTCATCCAGCGCCTCCTCTGAAATGACCGGATTGCCACGGTAGCCGCTGAGCACCAGCTTTTGCTTTTCAATGTCCTTGAGCACATCGGACTTCAGGTCCGCCCGGGCACCGACATCCATGATTTCAAAAATGGTCACCAGCGCATGGTGGTGGTCTATCGGGTCGTCCCGTTTCATCAGTGCAGCCAGGCGCACAAACAGGTGTTCAAGCCGCAGATAGGTACGTATGCGTTCGTTAAAGGGATGCTCGTAAAGAATCACGGAATTGGGTTTCCTGGCTTCAGTGGAGGTTTTCCCATCATAGTATGAAGCTTGGCGCCAACCGGCGAACCAGCTGCCCCAGTTCGGCCAGTGACACGCTCTCGTTACATATGCAGGCATCCGCCGCCGCCAGCCGGCGGGCGCGGCTGGCCTGGCCGGCCATGATTTTCTCGACCATGGCGCGCGAGAACCCATTGCGGGCCATGACCCGGCTGACCTGGGTTTCTTCCAGGCAGTCCACCACAAGCACACGGTCGAGCTGCTGGCGCCAATGCCCCGACTCGACCAGCAACGGAATGTCAAACACAATGCAGCGGTGCCCGGCGTCGACCGCCCGGTTGAATTGCTGAACCGTTTCCAGGCCGACCAGGGGGTGGATGATGGCTTCGAGCCGGCTTTTGACGGCCGGGTCGCCAAAGGCCAGCTGGCGCATCCGGTCCCGGTCCATCGCCCCATCGGGCGTGATGATCTGCGGCCCGAACTGACGGGCCAGTTCCTGGAGGGCGCCGCCGCCGGGCGCCGTCAGCTGCCGTGAAATTGCATCCGCATCGATCAGCGCAGCGCCGCAGGCCGCCAGGACGTGGGCCACCGTGCTTTTGCCGCTTCCGATGCCTCCGGTCAGGCCGAGCCGCAGAACAGGCGCAGGCATGGGCTTACAGGCCGACGAACCGGAGAATAGACTGAGGGCCGAAAACCAGCGCGGTGAAACCGGCACCGGCCAGGAAAGGGCCAAAGGGTATGTAGCCACCCGCACGCAGGCCGCTGGTGAATTTCATGGCAATTCCGGCGATGGCGCCTATCACCGAGGCCATCAGGATCATGGGCACCAGGGCCGCCCACCCAAACCAGGCGCCCAGCGCGGCAAGCAGCTTGAAGTCGCCGTAGCCCATGCCTTCCTTGCCGGTCGCCAGCTTGAAAGCCCAGTAGACCGCCCACAGGGACAGGTAGCCGGCCACGGCGCCCCAGAAGGAATCTGTCAGGCTGACCGCCGAATTCCACTGCAGGGCTGCGGCCACCAGGCCTGCCCACATCAACGGCAGCGTCATGTCGTCGGGCAGCAGGGTGGTGTCCCAGTCGATCACCGCCAGTCCCAGCAATGCGGCGCAAAACCCGCACCAGGCCAGCGTGGTTGGCGTCCAGCCCCAGCGCAAGGCGCAAAAGGCAAACAGGCAGCCTGTGGCAAGCTCGATCAGCGGATAGCGAATGCCGTAGCGCACCCCGCAGGCCGAACACTTGCCCCGCAGAAAAAGGTAGCCCAGCACGGGAATGTTTTCATACCAGCGGATCTGGTGGCCACAGCTGGAGCATCTTGAGCGCGGCGTCAGAAGATTGAACTTTTCCGCAGGCTCGGCATGGCTGCCGTTCAGCTGGGCGCATTCCTGCGCCCACTGCCGCTCCATCATTTTCGGGACCCGGTAGATCACGACATTGAGAAAACTCCCGATCAGCAAGCCCAGGATGCCGGCCAGCAGCGCGGCTAGCTCCGGCACGGTGCTGCCGATGACGGCCAGGTCCGTCAAACCACCTGGCCCAGCTTGAAAATAGGCAGGTACATCGACACCACGATGCCGCCAATCAGCGTGCCCAGGAAGACAATGATGATGGGCTCCATCAGGCTGGACAGGCCGGCCACCATCTCGTCGACTTCGGCCTCATAGAAATCAGCCGCCTTGCCCAGCATGTGGTCGACCGACCCCGATTCTTCCCCAATGGCGCACATTTGCAGAACCATGCTGGGAAACAGGTTGGCATTGGTCATGGCCGCCGTCAGGCTGGTACCGGTGGAGACTTCCTGCTGGATTTTCTCGGTGGCATCGGCATAAAGCGAATTGCCCGATGCGCCTCCGACCGAATCGAGCGCTTCGACCAGCGGTACGCCAGCCGCGAACATGGTCGACAGGGTGCGGGTCCAGCGGGCAATCACGGATTTCTCTATCAAGGGGCCAAAAACCGGCACCTTCAACAACATGCGGTCCATGACTTTCTGCATTTTTTCGCTGCGCTTCCAGGACTGGAGGAAGAAATAGATGCTGCCCCCGACACCGGCAAATATCAGCCACCAATACGCCACGAAAAACTCGCTGATGGCCATCACGATCAGCGTGGGCGCCGGCAAGTCGGCGCCGAAAGACGAAAACACTTCCTTGAACGCTGGTATCACGAAAATCATGATCACGGCCACCACCACGAAAGCCACCACCACGACAGACGCCGGGTACATGAGCGCCGATTTGATTTTCGACTTGATGGCTTCGGTCTTTTCCATGTAGACCGCCAGCCGGTCGAGCAACGACTCCAGAATACCGGCCGCCTCGCCTGCTTCGACGAGGTTGCAGTACAGTGCGTTGAAATACATCGGGTATTTGCGGAAAGCCGCACTCAGCGATGTGCCGGTTTCCACGTCGGTGCGCACATCGTTCAACAGCTTTGTCACGCTGGCGTTGGGATTGCCGCGGCCCACGATGTCAAAGGACTGCAGCAGCGGCACGCCGGCTTTCATCATGGTGGCCAGCTGGCGGGTAAAAATGGCAATGTCGCGCGGCTTGATGGACTTGCCCGAACGCATGCGGCGTTTTTTGATCTTCGTGGCCAGAACGCCCTGCCTGCGCAGCGACGCCTTGACCTGGTTTTCCCCGGACGCGCGCAGTTCGCCGCGAACCTGCTTTCCGCCCCGGTCCTTGCCTTCCCATTCAAAGACAAACTCAGTGATATTTTTGGTCAGTGCGGTCGCCATAGAACCTTAGTGGTGTGTAGGCGGTTTTTCAACCGCCTGTCGCTGCAATCAAACACGCTTGCCAGGCGGCTACCGCCAAATGCCGCGCTAGACATTGGTGCAACCCAGAACCTCTTCCATCGAGGTCATTCCCAGTTTGACTTTGTACAGGCCGGACTGGCGCAGGCTCCTGACGCCTTCAGCCTCTGCCTGCGCTGCAATGTCCAGCGCACTGCCGTCGCGCAGGACGATTTTTTGGATTTCTTCAGAAATCGGCATGACCTGGTAAATGCCCACGCGCCCCTTGTACCCGTTGTTGCACTTCGAGCAGCCTACCGGATGAAAAGGCTTCCATGAACCGTCCAGGTCGATTTCCTTGAAGCCGGCCTGCAGCATGGCGTCGCGCGGTATGTCGATGGCGCTTTTGCAGTGCGCACACAGGCGCCTGGCCAACCGCTGGGCGGTGATCAGGATCACGCTGGACGCGATATTGAATGGCGCGATGCCCATGTTGCGCATGCGGGTCAGCGTGGAAGGCGCGTCGTTGGTGTGCAGCGTGGACATCACCAGGTGGCCGGTCTGCGCAGCCTTGATGGCAATGTCCGCCGTCTCGACATCACGGATTTCACCGACCATGATGATGTCCGGGTCCTGGCGCAGGAAAGCCTTGAGCGCGACCGGGAAGGTCATGCCGGCCCGCTCGTTCATGCTGACCTGGTTAACCCCGGGCAAGGTGATTTCGGCCGGGTCTTCAGCCGTGGCGATGTTGACGCCTGCGGTGTTCAGGATGTTCAGGCAGGTGTAAAGCGACACGGTCTTGCCCGAGCCTGTCGGCCCGGTGACCAGCACCATGCCGTAGGGCCGCTTGATGGCGTCAAGAAGCCTTTCCTTTTCAACCAGCTCGTAGCCCAGCGCGTCAATGCCGAGCTTGGCGCTGCCGGGGTCCAGGATACGGATGACAATTTTTTCGCCAAACAGCGTGGGAAGGGTGCTGACGCGGAAATCGATGACCCGGTCGGGGCCGATCTTGAGCTTCATCTTGCCGTCCTGCGGCACTCTTTTCTCGGAAATATCCAGCTTGGAGATCACCTTGATGCGGGCGGCCAGCTTTTCCTTGATGGCGATCGGCGGCGATGAAATTTCGCGCAGTTCGCCGTCCACCCGGAAACGCACGCGGTAGTAATGCTCGAAGGGCTCGAAATGCAAGTCCGACGCGCGCATGTTGAAGGCATCCACCAGCATTTTGTGCAGGAACCTGACAATCGGCGCATCCTCCACTTCAGACGCGGCGGCTTCGCTTTCGAGCAGGGATGCGGCGCTGGAAATGTCTTCATCAAACTCAAAGTCTTCGCCGACGATGTTCTCGATGACGTCGGTAGCCGTGGCGTTGGAAGCGTCCACCAGCCTGGACAGCTTGTCGTATTCGGCAATGACCCAGTCCACCCCCAGCTGGGTCGAGAACTTGATTTTTTCTTCAACGCCCTGGTCTGAAGGGTCGGCCGTTGCAATGATGAGCCGGTTGTTGCGCTTGCCCAGCACCACAATGCGGCAGGACACGCAGATTTTTGAGTCGAGCAAGCCTTTGGGCAAGCGCTGGATGTCAACCGCGTCCATGTCCACCAGCGGCGCGGCAAAGGAGGTTGACATGATGTGCGCCAAGTCAAAGGCCGACACTGCGCCGGAGCCGGTCAATTCGGCCATGAAACTGCTTCGGCTGACCTGCGCCTTGAGAAAAATTTGTTCGGCGGTCTTCTGGCCCAGCTTGCCGGCAGACACCAGCGCCCTGCCCAAGCCGGGCAATGCCGTTGACACCGGGGTTGCCGGCGGTTTTAATGCGCTCTCAGTGACAGACATGGTGCTAGAAACAAGTAAAAAGAAAGAATCATCGCCCAATGATTACCAGATGTAAATCTGGAAATTTAATAATAATCAATTTGTTGCAAACACTAACAAATTATTAAAGCACAAGGGGGCGATGCATTTTTAAATTCCGGTTCTGAGCCGCTGGCTTGTTTTTGCCAGGATGGCAGGCAAAAACAAGCCGATTCACTATTGAAAAAATAGCGTCACTCTGCCAGCTTGGGCATGTCGAGGACGATTTTCTTCGATGTCTCCGTGGAGGAAACCAACACCGCTTGCCGCGCACCGACCGATTCAAGCAACATGTCGTTGTCAACCAGGGTACCCACGCGAACCGGTCTGGCCTCCTGGCCATCTACCGCGATCAAGGCCGCACCGGCTCGCGGCTGTCCGGCCACCACGCCGATCAGGTCATAGCGGCTGGACACCGGAAGCGGGTTGGAGACTGAGGCGACTGCCGCCTGGCCGCCGCCCAACGCCCGGGCAATAGCCTGCGCATTCAAGGGGGGCATCTGCTCGGCCAGCACGGCATAAGGCGCCGACGGCGCGGCAGGGCCAAAGCCCTTGAGCCCCCAGTACATTGCACTGGCGGCAGCCAGGACGGAAATGCTGAATGTCACAATTCTGGTGGACCATAGGCGATAGGCATCTGTCTGCATGGCAGGATTATCATTGAAGCCAATCTATGAATACACCACCTTTTCCCCTCTTTTCTGTGCGGCGCCGCCTTTCAGCAGGTTTTACCCTGATTGAACTGATGGTGGTGCTGGTGATCATCGGCGTCCTGGCCGCACTGATCGTTCCCAATGTGCTCGACCGGGCTGACGATGCGCGATCAACGGCTGCAAAAACCGATGTCAACAACCTGATGCAGGCACTCAAGCTGTACCGTCTGGACAACCAGCGCTATCCCGCAGCGGAGCAAGGGCTGCAGGCCCTGCTGGTCAAGCCCACCACCGGGTCGATTCCAACCAACTGGAAGTCCTACCTGGACAAGCTGCCCAACGACCCCTGGGGCCGCCCCTACCAGTACCTGAACCCGGGCATTCGCGGCGAGATCGACGTGATGTCCTTTGGTGCAGACGGACAACCCGGCGGCGAAGGAAAAAATGCGGATATCGGCAGCTGGGACTGAGGTAGCCCCTACGCTCTCCACTTCGTGTGGTTCGCTGCCCCCCAAGGGGGCCGCTGCGCCTGCGGTCTGTGAAGTTAACCCCCACGCTTGTCGCTTCGCGTACTGCGCTGCCCCCCGTGGGGGACGCTGCGCCTGCGGCCCGGCAAAGCCGGTTCCGCGGTCCTGGCTGGCCTGGAATTCCATTGCTTCCGCGAATGTCAATTCGAGCCGTGCAATTCGCAGCCGGATTCGCCAGGCCGGCTTCACGCTGATCGAACTGCTGGTGGTCGTGGCGATCATCGGCATGGCCTCTGCAGGCGTCGGCCTGGCGCTGCGCGACACGTCGGGAACTGCGCTGGAGCGTGAAGCGCAGCGGCTGGCGGTACTGCTGGATTCAGCCCGGGCGCAGTCGCGCATGAACGCCAATCCGGTACGCTGGCGACCCACCTCCACGGGGTTTGTATTCGAAGGCCTGGGGGCCGCCTCTGCGTTTCCCACCAACTGGCTTGGCCAGGATGTCCGTGCGGCGGTGAACAGCGCCGTGGTGCTGGGCCCCGAGCCGGTGATCGGACCCCAGCAGATCCGCCTCGTGTCCACGCGGGACCCGTCCCGCAGCCTGATACTTGCCACAGATGGCATTCGGCCATTTGCGGTCGTGGCGGACGGCGCGCCGTGATGCCGCGACGCCGGTTTCACGGCACCAGTGCAGCGGATGCACGCGGATTCACGCTGATCGAAGTGCTGGTGGCGCTGGGCATTGTTGCGGTGGCATTGGCCGCCGGCGTGCGCGCCACCGGTTCGCTGACCCGCAATGCCGAACGGCAGTCCGACTTGCTGCTGGCCCACCTGTGCGCTGAAAACGCCTTGGTCAACGTACGCCTGTCCCGGCAAATGCCGGCGGTTGGCGACAACACCAGCGCTTGCGAACAGGCCGGCCGTTCCCTGGCCGTGAGGCTGTGGGTGCAACCCACGCCCAACCCGAACTTCCTCCGTGTCGAGGCCCAGGTGTCGGACGGCGCGGCGCGCATCCTGTCGCTTTCCACCATCGTGGGGCGGTACTGACGATGAAGGCGAAAACCCCGGTTTCGGCTGGCGCCAAGGTGCGCGGCTTCACACTGATCGAACTGCTGGTGGCCCTGGCCGCCATGGCGGTGATGGCCGGCCTGAGCTGGCGCGGGCTGGATGGCATGGTCCGGGCACAGTCGCAGATTCAGCAGCGGGCCGATGCCGTGCTGACCCTGCAAGCCGGCCTGGCGCAATGGTCGTCTGACCTGGACGCCCTGCTGCAGTTGCCCGGCACGCCCACGATCGACTGGGATGGGCGCGGACTGCGGATCGTGCGGCGCAGCACCGTGCAGCCTGGCGACGGCCTTCTGGTCGTCGCCTGGTCGCGGCGCAACATCAACGGCGTCGACCAATGGCTGCGCTGGCAGTCGCCGCCCCAGCTCTCAAGGGGCGCCTTGCAAACGGCCTGGGAACGGGCGGCCCAATGGGCGCAAAACCCGGGCGATGCCGAAAAGCGGGACGAAGTGCGCATCATCCCAGTGGCGCAGTGGCAGATTTTTTACTACCGGGGCAATGCCTGGACCAATCCTTTGTCCAGCGACAACGCGGCCGCTCCGAATACGCCGATTCGCGGCGCGCCTGCATCCGCCGACGCCGCAGCGGCTTCGGACCTGGCATTGCCCGACGGTGTCCGGCTGATCCTCACATTGCCTGCCGGTGAAGCCATCAGCGGCACCCTCACCCGCGACTGGGTGCGGCCGGCCCTGTCGGGTGCGAAGTCATGACGCCCGGCAACCGCCATTCCTTGCGGCGCGGCGCGGCGCAGGCGGGCGCCGCCCTGCTCACGGCGATGCTGACCGTGGCCATGGTGGCCAGCCTGGCGGCAGGCGCTTTGTGGCAACAGTGGCGCAGCGTGGAGATCGAAGGGGCCGAGCGCGCGCGGGTGCAGTCCCTGTGGCTGCTGACGGGCGCACTCGATTGGGCACGCCTGATCCTGCGCGAGGATGCCCGCTCGGGCGGTGCCGACTACCTGGCCGAACCCTGGGCGGTGCCGCTGGAAGAAGCCCGCTTGTCCACTTTCCTGGCCGCTGATAAAAAAAGCGCCCCCGACGACGACGCCAGCGCCTCGCAAACATTTTTATCGGGTTTGATTACCGACCTGCAGTCGCGCCTGAACGTGGCCAATCTGGTGGACACCGGCGGCAAGGTGTCGGAGCCCACCCTCAAAGCCTTTGCCAAGCTGTTTGAAATGCTCGGGCTTCCCCCCGGCGAATTGCTGGTGCTGGTGGACAACCTGCGCCTGGCGATGGACCTGAACCCTGAAAATGCCGCTGCCCGGCAGGCCCCCCTGGCGCCGCAGCGTGTCGACCAGCTGCTCTGGCTGGGCCTGTCGCAGCGCAGCCTGGCCGTGCTGCGTCCCTACATTACCCTGCTCCCGACACGCACCCCGGTGAACCTGAACACCGCCAGCGCCACCGTGCTGTCCGCCTGCATCCCGTCGCTGGACATGGCCCAGGCCCAGCGGCTGGTGAACCAGCGCCAGGCCAGCCACTTCCGCACGCTGGCCGAGGTGACCGCGCAACTCGGCCAGACCGCCGTGCCGCTTAACGAGGCGCAGCACAGCGTCAACAGCCGTTTTTTCGAGGTCCAGGGCCGGTTGCGGCTGGACCTGGCCATCGTGGAAGAACGTTCGGTCGTGCAGCGCGACGGGCTCGACGTGAAGACCCTCTGGCGCGACCGGGGTACCTCGCCCCCTCAGGCTGCCGCCCTACAATGATTTCCTCAATTCCAGCATGACCACCCTGATCATTACCCTTCCCCGGGCGCTTCCAGCTGCCGCCATGCTTTGCGAGGGCGTCGTGAGCGATGACGGGCGCACGGTACTGCGGGCCGTCCAGGCCCCCGCGGCGCTGCTGCCCGCACCCGCCAATGCCCAGATCGTGGCGGTTGTTCCCGTGTCGCGCCTGTCCTGGCACCGTCTTTCCCTGCCCAAGGGCGCCCTCAAGGCAAGCCTGTTCCAAGACGGCAATGCAGGCCGTCTCCGGGCCGTGCTCGACGGACTGCTGGAAGACAGCGTGCTGGACGAAACCAGCCAGATGCACTTTGCCCTGGAGCCCAGGCCGGGCGCCGACCAGCCGGTGTGGGTCGCTGCCTGCGACAAGGCCTGGCTGCATGCCTGGCTGGGCGTGCTGACCCAGGCGGGCCGGCCCGTCGCGCGCATCGTTCCCGAACTCGCCCCGCCATCGGGCGATGCCTTGGGCGCCGCCATGCTGCACATCACCGGCACACCCGACCTTGCCCAGCTGATCCGCACCGGGCCCGAGGGCGTCACGCTGCTGCCGCTGTCGGTCGCCAGCGCTGCGCTGATGGCCTGGCCTGAAGGCGCGGCCGTGCAGGCCGAGCCTGCTGTCGCCGCCTTGGCCGAGCATTTTTTCAACCGCCCCGCGCAGCTCCAGACCGCGCCCGAACGCTGGCTGGCGGCGGCCCGGTCGGACTGGGACCTGGCGCAGTTTGACCTGCTGTACACCCGGGGCACACGGACCCGCAAGCACCTGTCGGCCATGGTGTCGTCGCTCTTCAGGGCGCCCCGCTGGCGCGCTGCGCGCTGGGCCACCCTGGCACTGGTGGTTGTCAATCTGGTGGGCCTTCAGGCCTGGTCCTGGAAGGAACAGTCCGCGCTGGCCGACCAGCGCGTGGCCACCCGCAACATGCTGACAGCCACTTTTCCAGAGGTGCGCGTGGTGGTCGATGCACCGGTGCAGATGGCCCGCGCCCTGGCCGACCTGCAGCGCAAAAATGGCGTTGCCTCGTCGGCGGACATGGAAACCATGCTGGGCTATTTCCAAGCCGCCGCGCAAGACACGCCGGCGCCTTCAGCCATAGACTTTGCCGCCGGCGAACTGCGTCTGAAAGGCCTGTCACCTTCGCCTTCCAGTTTTGCCGCCATCGCTGCCCGGCTGCAGTCCCAGGGCTACAGCCTGCAGGTGAATGCCGAGGGCCTGACGATGAAAGAGGCACGCTTCCCATGAGCCTCAAATCTGTGTGGGCGCCGCTGCAAGCCCGTTGGGCCCGGCTGCCGGGCCGCGAAAAAAACGGCATCCGGCTGGCCGTCCTGCTGGTGCTGGCCGTCCTTTTGTGGCAGTTCAGCGTGGCTCCCGGCCTGGCCACGCTGCGCACCGCAGACGCGCAGGCCAGGGCGGTTGGCCAGCAGATGCAGGCGATGCAGGCCATGCAAATCCAGGCCCAGGCTGTCCAGAAACAGCCGCCATTGGGTTTTGACGAGGCGGTGCGCGCCCTGACCGCCGCCACCAAGCAGACGCTGGGCAACGGCGCCCAGCTGGTTCTGGCTGGCGAGCGCGCCAGCATCACCGTCCGGGAGGCCAGCCCCGACGCGCTTGCACAGTGGCTGGCGCAGGCCCGCCTGAACGCCCGCTCTGCATTGGTCGAGGCGCGCCTGGTGCGCGCCTCGTCAGCGTCGGGCACGGTCTGGAACGGTGTGCTTGTGATGAGTTTGCCCGCCCGTTTGTAGCCGGTCCATGAACCAAATTGATTTCCCCGGCGCAAGCCTAGCGGCCGCCAACCCCTGGCGCTGGGCCCTGGCCGGCGTCCTGGCCGGCCTGGCGCTGGCGCTGGTCGCGTTTGCGCCGGCCCGGTGGCTCGCGGCGCTGGTTGCGCAGGCCAGCGGCGGCCATGTCGTGCTGGCGGCCCCCCGGGGCAGTTTCTGGCAAGGCACGGCGCAACTGGTGCTGTCGGGGGGAGCAGGCAGCCTCGATGCCGTGGCCCTGCCCGGCCAGCTGAGCTGGCGCATCCGGCCCGCCGTGCATGGCCTGAACCTGCAAATGAACGCCGAATGCTGCATGGCCCAGGCCCTGCAGCTTCAAGCCCGGCCCGTGGGCTGGGGCGGTGCGCAGCTGGCGCTTGCAGACGGCCAGTCCCAATGGCCTGCCGGCCTGCTGTCCGGCTTGGGCACGCCCTGGAACACGGTACAGGCGCAAGGCCATCTGGTGGCGTCCACCCGGGGGTTCAACGCCCGGTGGGCCGAGGGCCGGCTGACCCTGGACGGCCGCCTGCAGCTGGACGCCCTGCAAATCTCGTCCCGCCTGTCCACCTTGCGGCCCATGGGCAGCTACCGCGTCATCTTGCTGGGCGGCAACCCGTCCATGCTGGAACTGAGCACCCTTGAAGGCAGCCTGCAGCTCACCGGCCAGGGCCAGTGGGTGGGCCAGCGGCTGCGATTCGATGGCGCAGCCAGCGCCACGCCCGGAAGCGTTGACGCGCTTTCAAATCTCTTGAACATCATCGGGCGGCGCAATGGCGCCACGGCCGTCATCAAAGTGGGTTAACGCCGCATGAAACACCAAAACTTCAAAAAACGTCAATTTGCTCTTTATTCAATAGCTGGAAGTGCGCTTCTGGTTTGCGGAGCAGGCACTTTTTCTACAAATTCCCAGGCGCAGCCCCAGGTGGCATCGCCATCGGCCGAAGCCCGCCGCGGCGAAGCCATCACGCTGAACTTTGTCAATGCCAATATTGACGCGGTCGCCCGCACCATGGCCACGCTGACAGGCCGCAACGTGGTGGTCGATCCGCGTGTCAAGGGCACGATCACGCTCACGACCGAACGCGCGGTCACCCCGGCCGTGGCCTACAGCCAGTTTCTGGCCATCCTGCGGCTGCAGGGCTTCACCGTGGTCAATGCAGCCGGCCTGGACAAGATCGTTCCGGAGGCCGATGCCAAGCTCCAGGGCGGCGCCGTATCAACCAACGTGCCGGTAGGCGGCGGACAAATTGCCACCACCATTTTCAAGCTCAGTTTTGAAAACGCGAACAACCTGCTGCCCATCCTGAGTCCGCTGATCAGCCCGAACAACACCATCAACGTGAACCCCGGCAACAATTCGCTGGTGATCACCGACTACGCCGACAACCTGAACCGCCTGGGCCGGATCATTGCCGCGCTCGACGTGGCCAATGCCACCGATGTGGAACTGATTCCGGTCCGGTACGCCGCCGTGACCGACATGGCGCCCCTGCTGACTCGGCTGCTGGACAGCAGCGCTGGCGTCGGCGGCGTGGTGACGACCGAGGCCAGCTACAAAACCACCGTGATTGCCGAGCCGCGCAGCAATTCGCTGATCGTCCGTGCCGCCAACGGTGCGCGCCTGGAGCTGGTGAAGTCGCTGGTCAAGCGCCTGGACACGCCGACGCTGACCGGCCCCAACGGCGACGCAGGCAACATCTATGTGGTCTACCTGAAGAATGCCGACGCCACCAACCTGGCGACCGTTTTGCGCGCCGCCATGACCGGCGGTTCCAGCGGGACCACACCCAGCCCGGGAATTCCCCAGCCGGGCAATCCGCAGATCCTGAACACGTCGGCGCAGGCCGGCGGCATGTCGGGCCAGAGCAGCGCGGCCACCGCCCCCCTCACCCCCAGCGCCGGACCTTCGACCGGCGGGCAAATCCAGGCCGACCCGTCCACCAACTCGCTGATCATCACGGCCTCCGAGCCGCAATACCGGCAGTTGCGGGCGGTGATTGAAAAGCTCGACGCCCGGCGGGCGCAGGTGTATGTGGAAAGCCTGATCGCCGAAGTCAACATGGACAAGGCGGCCGAGTTCGGCATCCAGTGGCAAGGGCCCATCGGCGGCAAGGGCGACAGCCTGATCGGCCTGCTGGGCACCAACTTCGGCACCAGCGGCAAGAACATCATCCAGTCGGCGCTGGGAGCGGCCAGCGGCACGCCCGTGGCCCCCGGAGCCGGCCTGAACCTGGGCGTGGCGGCGCGCAGCAACGGCGTGTATTTCCTCGGTTTCCTGGCCAACTTCCTGCAGACCTCGGGCGCCGGCAACATCCTGTCAACCCCCAACCTCATCACGCTGGACAATGAAGAGGCCAAGATCGTCATCGGCCAGAACGTGCCGTTCGTGACCGGGCAGTTCACCAACACCGGCAGCGGCGGCGCCAACGGCAGCGTCAACCCCTTCCAGACCATCGAGCGCAAGGACGTCGGACTGACCTTGCGAGTCAAGCCGCAGATCAGCGAAAACGGCACGGTCAAGATGGCGATCTTCCAGGAAGTCTCCAGCGTCCAGCCGGGTTCGATCAATTCGGCCACCGGCCTGATCACCAACAAGCGCACGATCGAGTCGCATGTGCTGGTCGAAGACGGCGCGATCATCGTGCTCGGCGGGCTGCTGCAGGACGAATACTCGGGCAACCAGGACAAGGTGCCCGGCCTGGGCGACGTGCCGGTGTTCGGCAACCTGTTCAAGTCCGAAAGCCGCAGCCGCAAGAAAACCAACCTGATGGTCTTCTTGCGGCCGGTGGTGGTGCGCGACGGCGCCTCGACCAATGCCCTGTCGATGGACCGCTATGACCTGATGCGCACCACCCAGCAGCAGTCGCAGCCGGTCAACAGCAGCCTGGTGCCCGTCAATGAATCGCCGGTTCTGCCGCCCCTCAATCCCACTCCTACTCCGGCGCCTGCGCCTGGGGCGGCGCCAGCCAGTCCTGTGGCCCGGCCCCTGTTCCAGACGGCGCCGTTGCCCATCGTGAACGACCGATAAGCATGGAACATCCTGCCCGCTACCCCTTGCCTTATGCGTTCGCGCGCAGCCAGCAGTTGCTGCTGGAGGACTTTGGCGGCGACCTGACGCTGTGGCTGCACAGCCTGGGCACGCCCGAACCGGCTGGCGCCATCAGCGAGGTGATGCGCAAGTTCGAGGTCCAGCACATCAGCATCGAAGCGGCCGAACTGCTCCAGCAGCGCATCAGCGCCGCCTAGTCCCAGAGCGAATCGAGCGCGGCCACCGTCATCAGCGAGGTCGAAAGCGACGTCGACTTGTCGCGCATGATGCAGGCGCTGCCGGCCATCGAGGACTTGCTGGAAACGTCCGACGACGCGCCCATCA
>JAQGMZ010000123.1 GCA_028292045.1 Polaromonas sp.
GGCCGATCGACATTATGATCACGCTGGTCTGGGTGGCTTATGCATTCCTGTTCTTCGGCACGGTCGGCACCCGCAAGGTCCGGCACATCTACTTTGCCAACTGGTTCTACGGCGCCTTCATAATCGCCATCGCCATGCTGCACCTGGTGAACAACGCGGTGGTTCCGGTCGGGCTGATGAAATCCTACTCGGCCTATGCCGGCGTGCAGGACGCCATGGTGCAGTGGTGGTACGGCCACAACGCGGTCGGTTTCCTGCTCACCGCAGGCTTCCTCGGCATGATGTATTACTTCATCCCCAAGCAGGCCGAGCGGCCGGTGTACTCGTACCGCCTGTCCATCGTCCATTTCTGGGCGCTGATCTTCACCTACATGTGGGCCGGCCCGCACCACTTGCACTACACCGCCCTGCCGGACTGGACCCAGTCGGTCGGCATGGTGTTTTCGCTGATCCTGCTGGCGCCGAGCTGGGGCGGCATGATCAACGGCATCATGACCTTGTCGGGCGCCTGGCACAAGCTGCGCGACGACCCGATCCTGCGCTTCCTGATCGCCTCGCTGTCCTTCTACGGCATGAGCACCTTCGAAGGCCCGATGATGTCCATCAAGACCGTCAATGCGCTGTCCCACTACACCGACTGGACGGTCGGCCATGTGCATTCCGGCGCGCTGGGCTGGGTCGGCCTGATCACCATCGGCAGCATGTACTACCTGATTCCGCGCCTGTTCGGCCAGAAGCAGATGTACAGCATGAAGGCGGTCGAGGTGCATTTCTGGACCGCCACCATCGGCATCGTGGTCTACATCGCCGCCATGTGGATTGCCGGCGTGATGCAGGGCCTGATGTGGCGCGCGGTCAACCCCGACGGCACGCTGACTTACACCTTTGTCGAATCGGTCAAGGCGACCTACCCGTTTTACGTCCTGCGCCTGCTGGGCGGCCTGCTGTACTTCGGCGGCATGGTGATCATGCTCTGGAACACCTGGAAGACCGTCACGGCGGGCCGATCGGTCAACGTCGATATCCCGGCGGCCCTGGCCCACGCTTGAGGAAAACAGCAACATGACCCAGCAAAAATCGAGCGGCGGTCTTTCTCACGAAAAGATCGAAACCAGCAACTTCCTGATGATCGTGCTGATCCTCATCGTGCTTGCCGTCGGCGGGCTGGTGGAGATCGTGCCGCTGTTCTTTCAGAAATCCACCACCGAGCCGATCAAGGGCCTGCAGCCCTACACCGCGCTGCAGGTGATCGGGCGGGATGTGTATGTGCGGGAGGGCTGCTACAACTGCCATTCGCAGATGATTCGCCCGTTCCGCGCAGAAACGCTGCGCTACGGCCCCTACTCCGTGGCGGGCGAGTTCGTCTACGACCACCCCTTCCAGTGGGGCAGCAAGCGCACCGGCCCCGACCTGGCGCGGGTCGGCGGCAAGTACAGCGATGAATGGCACCAGATCCACTTGAACAATCCGCGCGACCTGGTGCCCGAGTCCAACATGCCGGCCTATGCCTGGCTGAGCAGAACCGTTGTCGACGACGCGTCCATCCGGCGGCACATGCAGGGGCTGCGCACGGTGGGCGCGCCCTACACCGACGCGCAAATCGCTGCAGCGGCCACCGATGTCAAGGGAAAAACCGAAATGGAAGCCGTCATCGCGTATCTGCAGGTGCTCGGCATCCACCGCAAATAGGCAGCAACCAGGAGGCATGCAGTCATGGAAATCAACACGCTCAGGTCCATCGTGACAGTGGCTACTTTTATGGTCTTCATCGGCATCGTGCTGTGGGCATGGTCCAGCCGCAATGCCGAGGGCTTCGATGAAGCCGCCCATCTGCCCTTCGAACAAGACGAAGGCCCGCAGCGCACCGGAGCGGCGCAAGAAAGAAAAAAATGAGCGATTTCACCAGCCAATTCTGGTCGGTCTACGTGGCCGGCATCTCGGTGGTCAGCATCCTGGCCTGCCTGCTGCTGCTGTGGTTCAGCGGCAAGGCCAAGGCCATGACCGCCAACGACAACACCACCGGCCATGTCTGGGACGGCGACCTGCGCGAGATGAACAACCCCCTGCCGCGCTGGTGGGTCTGGCTGTTCATCATCACGGTGGTTTTCGCGCTGGCCTACCTGCTCATGTACCCCGGCCTCGGCAACTACGCCGGCCAGTTCGGCTGGAGCCAGGCCACCCAGTACGACGCTGAAATCGCCAAGGGCAACAAGGAGGTCGAGCCCTTGTACGCCCGGTTCAACGCCATGACGCCCGAAGCCGTGGCCGGCGATGCCCAGGCCATGGCGATCGGCGAACGCCTGTTCATGAACAACTGCTCGCAGTGCCACGGCTCGGACGCCCATGGCAGCAAGGGCTTTCCCAACCTGACGGACACCGACTGGCTGCACGGCGGCACGCCCGACAAGATCGCCGAAACGCTGACCAGGGGGCGCATCGGCAACATGCCGCCCATGGCCGCGGCTGTCGGCACTTCGGACGAGGTGCGCAACGTGGCCAACTATGTGCTGAGCCTGTCGGGCAGCCCGCACGATTCGGTCAGGGCGGCCCTGGGCAAAAGCAAGTACACCGCCTGCGCCGCCTGCCACGGCATGGACGGCAAGGGCAACCAGGCGCTGGGCGCGCCCAACCTGACCGATGACATCTGGCTGCATGGCTGGGGGGAAGCCGCCATCGTCGCCATGGTCAACAAAGGCAAGGTCAGCCAGATGCCGGCGCAGGAAGGCAAGCTGACCGAATCCCAGATTCGCGTGCTGTCGTCCTATGTCTGGAGCCTGTCCGGCAAGCCGGCGGCCGTGGCGCTGAATTGATGTTCATTGAGCCGGACACCCGCGGTGTCCCGGCGTGAAACCGAAGCTGTGACCACCCCGCAACCAACCCTCCGAAAAGTCATCCCGATCGCCCGGGTGGCCGGGGAACCGCTGCAAGCCGTGGCTGCGGGCGGCGGCGACTTCTGCAGCCTTTACCAGGCGCAAACCAAGATCTACCCCCGCAGCGTCAGCGGCCTGTTCGCAAAATGGCGCTGGGCGATGGTGTTCATCACGCAGATCGTTTTTTACGGCTTGCCCTGGCTGGAGTGGGGCCAGCGCCAGGCGGTGCTGTTCGACCTGGAGTCGCGGCGCTTTTATATTTTCGCCCTGCTGCTGTACCCGCAGGACTTCATCTACCTGGCCGGTCTGCTGGTCATTTCAGCCCTGTCGCTGTTCCTGTTCACGGCGGTGGCGGGGCGGCAGTGGTGCGGTTACGCCTGCCCCCAGACGGTGTACGCCGAAATTTTCATCTGGCTTGAAAAGCTCACCGAGGGCGACCGCTCGGCGCGCCTGCGGCTGGACGCCAGCCCCATGTCCCTGAACAAGTTCGGCCGCAAGGCAGGCAAGCAATTGCTGTGGCTGAGCCTGTCGCTGTGGACCGGCTTTACCTTTGTCGGCTACTTCACGCCCATCCGGGAACTGGGCGCGAGTTTCATCGCGGCGGGCATGGGCCCGTGGGAGACGTTCTGGGTGTTTTTCTATGGCCTAGCCACCTACGGCAATGCGGGCTACCTGCGCGAGCAGGTGTGCAAATACATGTGCCCGTATGCGCGTTTCCAGAGCGCCATGTTCGACAAGGACACCCTGATCGTGACCTATGACGAAGCACGCGGCGAGCCCCACGGGTCGCGTTCCAAAAAGGCGGACCCGGCCGCCCTGCATCTGGGATCGTGCGTCGACTGCACCCTGTGCGTGCAGGTCTGCCCCACGGGCATCGACATCCGCAAGGGGCTGCAGTACGAGTGCATCAGCTGCGCCGCCTGCATCGACGTGTGCGACACCGTGATGGACAAGATGAACTACCCGCGCGGCCTGATTCGCTATTCCACCCAGAACGGGGTGGCGCAGGGCTGGGGAAAAGCGCAGCTCGTGCGCCGCATATTTCGCCCGCGCGTCTGGATTTACTCGGTCATTTTGCTGGCGGCCTCGGCGGCCTTGTTCATCAGCCTGGCCGGGCGGGTGCCGTTCAAGGTCGATGTCACCCGTGACCGCACCTCGCTGGCACGGGTGGTCGGCGGCGGAAACATCGAAAACGTGTACCGGCTGCAAATCATGAACGCCACCGAAAGCAGCCAGAACTACCGCATTGCCGCCACCGGGCTGCCGGGGCTGGCGCTGGTTTCGGCCGACCACTGGACGGTCGGTGCGGCGCAGGCGCGCGCCGTGCCGGTCACCTTGCAGCTGCCGCCCGGGGCGGCCAGCGCGGGATCGCATGAAATACATTTCGAGGTCGAAGCAGTGAACGACGCGCGGCGGGTGGCTGAAAAATCAGTTTTCCTGGTGCCGCGCTAACAAAGGAACAGGCATGAACCAAGACGACGGACAACCCTGGTGGAAATTTGCGCATGTGTGGATGGTTTTTGCAGGCCCCGCCATTGTCGTGGTGGCCTCGTTCATCACCCTGTACCTGGCCATCAAGATTCCCGACCCCGTGGTGACCAGCCATGGCCAGGCGGCGACGGCGCTGGCCGCGCAGCCAGGGGCCGCGCCTGCGTCCGATCTGGCGCCCGCCATGCAGGCCAGGAACCATGCCGCCACCGGCGTTCCCGAAGCCGCGGGCCGCTAAACAGCCGTTCAGTTCAGCAAGATGGCGTGTGGCTGTTGATGATCAGCTTGAGGGCCGCCGAGTCCACGATGCGGATATGGCGCTGCCTGACCTCCACGATGCCGTCCTCGACAAGCTTTGAAAAAGTCCGGCTTACGGTTTCCAGCTTCAGCCCCAGGTAACTGCCGATTTCTTCCCGGGTCATGCGCAGCAGCAACTCCGATTGCGAAAATCCCCGGGCATGCAGCCGCTGGACCAGATTGAGCAGAAAAGCAGCCAGGCGTTCCTCGGCCCGCATGCTGCCGAGCAACAGCAGGACGCCGTGCTCCCGCACGATTTCGCGGCTCATGATCTTGTGCACATGGCGCTGCAGCGAAACCACTTCCCGCGAGAGCTCTTCAATGCGGTCGAAGGGCATGACGCACACTTCGGCGTCTTCCAGCGCCACTGCGTCGCAGGTATGGTGGTCCTGGACAATGCCGTCGAGCCCGATGACCTCGCCCGCCATCTGGAACCCGGTGACCTGGTTGCGCCCGTCTTCCGTGGTGACGCAGGTCTTGAAAAAACCGGTGCGAATGGCAAACAGGGACGTGAACTTTTCGCCATTGCCGTACAGGCGGCTTCCGCGCTTCACCTTGCGGCGCAGGGCGACCACCGCTTCGATCTTGTCCAGTTCCTCGGTTTTCAGGCCCAAGGGCATGCACAGTTCCAGCAGATTACAGTTGGAACAGGCGAGCTTCAGGGCCGCCGGCTGGACGGGCTGGAGCTTGATGTCGCTTGCAGCTTCCCCGTGCTTGCCGGCAGCTGCGCCCACAACGTTGGAATTCACCTCGAACATGGCATTCTCCTGAAGTAGGTTCGTCGCTTGGGTCGAAACATGCGCAAGGTTGACCTGTGTCAAGCAACCAAGACAGGCTTCACGGTACATTGGCAGCTCAGGCTTCGCAGGACGGTTGCGCGCTCCAATCAACCCTGTTGGACTCACTTGAAAGCGATTGTATGCCTGTCGTTTTTAATGATTTCTCACCCAGTTTCAATGGTTCAGCTTGTTGCCTGGTGTCACACAGGCCCTGCGCGCACTGAATATTCATCAGCACTTCCAGAAATGACATGCAAACCTCACTGGCCATGACGGCATTACTGATGGGGCTGGCCGGCGGTCCGCACTGCGTCGCCATGTGCGGAACAGCCTGCGCCGGCATTGGCCATGCCGCCGGGCCGCGCAAAACGTCGGCGCTCTGGGCTTTCCAGGCGGGCCGCCTGGCCAGCTATGCGGCGCTCGGCGCCGTGGCCGCCGCATCGATGCAGGGGCTGGGCTGGCTGACCACCCAGACGGCGGCCCTGCGGCCGGTCTGGACGCTGTTCCATGTGGCCGTCCTGGTCATAGGGCTGATGCTGCTACGCCTGGCACGCCAGCCGGTCTGGCTGGACGCCACCGCCCGCAGCGTCTGGCGCCGGGTCATGGCCTTCAACGCCGCCTGGGGCCGGGGCGCGCCGCTGGCCATTGGCGCGGTCTGGGCTTTCATGCCCTGCGGCCTGCTTTATTCAGCGGTGCTGGTGGCGGCATTGAGCGGCGGCCCGCTGGAAGGCGCGCTGGCCATGGCGCTGTTTGCCCTGGGCAGCAGCGTGTCGCTGGCGCTGGGCCCCTGGCTGCTGCTGCGCCTGCGCGGCGGCGCCGGCGGCGAATGGGGCATCCGCCTGGCGGGCCTGGCCCTGGCGGTGACGTCAGGCTGGGCGCTGTGGATGGGGCTGGCGCATGACGCCGCGCCCTGGTGCGCGGCGCCGTAATGGGTTCAGCCCCGGGGGCGCCGCATCAGCGTGCTTTTGCCGAACAGGCTTTCGATCAGGTCCAGCGCCACGACGGCGGTGGCGTTGCGCACGTCGAGCGCGGGGTTCAGCTCCATCACGTCGAGCGACGCCATGCGGCCGGTGTCGGCAATCATCTCCATGCACAGCTGGGCTTCGCGGTAGGTCGGGCCGCCCTGAACGGCGGTGCCCACGCCGGGCGCAAAGCTGGCGTCCAGAAAGTCCACGTCAAAGCTGACATGCAGGTGGGTGTTGTCGTCCATGCCGGCCAGGGCGGCTTCCATGGTGCGCTTCATGCCCATCTCGTCGATGTGGCGCATGTCGAACACCTCCATGCCGGATGCGCTGACAAAACGCTTTTCGCCGGCGTCCACGCTGCGGATGCCGATCTGGCGGACGCAGGCGGGTGAAATGGCAGGCGACACCCCGCCAATGCCGGTCAGCTCGGCCGGACCGTGGCCGCACAGCACCGCCACCGGCATGCCGTGCGTGTTGCCGGTGGGGGTCAGGTCGTTGGTGTTGAAGTCGGTGTGGGCATCGAGCCACAGCACGCGCAGCGTCTTGCCGTGCTGGCGGCAGTACCTGGCCACGGCGCTGATCGATCCTATCGCCAGGCAGTGGTCGCCGCCCAGCAGCAGCGGCAGCTCGCCCGCCGCCAGTGCCGCATGCACCGCCTGGTGCACCGCCTGGTTCCAGGCCGCTACTTCGCCCAGGTGGCGGTAGCCGCTGACCGGCGCCTGCCAGGGGTTGGCCGGCCCGCTGACATTGCCCTGGTCGGTCACGCGCAGGCCGTGGCCCTCCAGCGTGGGCTGCAGGCCGGCCACGCGAAAGGCCTCGGGGCCCATCGATGCGCCGCGTGTGCCCGCGCCCACGTCGGTCGGCGCGCCTATCAATCGGATGGAAGTTGTCATGCGGGCGCCATTTCGGTGGGGTGAGCACCGGATTTTAGGCTTGGGTGGTTCAATGGCTGCGCCGGTACCAAACCGTTCGGCCTGACCAGCCGGTACAGGTCTTTCGGGTCGTCCAGCTGCGCCATCAGGGGCAGGCGCCGGCCCACGCCAGAGGCCATCGCCTGGTCATGCAGGTAGCGCAACGCCGAAAAATCCTCCAGCGCAAAGCCCACCGAGTCAAAGACAGTGATTTGCGCGGCGCAGTCCCGGCCCGGCGCCTGGCCGGCCAGCACCTGCCACAGCTCGGTCACTGCAAAGCGGGCCGGCATCTGCTGCACGTCGCCTTCCACGCGGGACTGCGGTTCGTATTCCACAAACACCTTGGCGCCGGCCAGCACATCGGGGTGGATTTCGGTTTTGCCGGGGCAGTCGCCGCCCACCGCGTTCAGGTGCGTGCC
Organism: Polaromonas sp.; assembly: GCA_028292045.1. Taxonomy (GTDB): domain Bacteria; phylum Pseudomonadota; class Gammaproteobacteria; order Burkholderiales; family Burkholderiaceae_C; genus Polaromonas. The sequence continues at coordinate 7,730 of JAQGMZ010000123.1, forward strand.
CGGGCCGAGCATGCCGGCGCGCACGATGGCCGCCCGCGCCTTGTCGGCCGTCACGGTGGTGACAATGTCCGCGCCCTGCATGGCTTGCGTGCTGCCGGTGCAGGCGCGCAGGCGCAGGCCGGCCGCATCCGGGCTGGCCTGCAGGTTGCGCATCAGCTTGGCGGTGGCGGCGGCATCGGTGTCGAACAGGCGGAGTTCGTCAATGCCCAGCAGGTGGTGAAACGCCAGCGCCTGGAATTCGCTTTGCGCGCCGTTGCCGATCAGCGCCATCACGCGGCTGCCGGGCCGGGCCAGCGCCAGCGCCGCCACGGCCGAGGTGGCCGCCGTGCGGATCGCCGTGGTCAGCGTCATTTCGCTCAGCAGCAGAGGCATGCCCGTGGCCACATTGGCCAGCACGCCGAAGGCCATCACGGTGGGCAGGCCGTGCGCCGTGTTGGCCGGGTGGCCGTTGACATACTTGAAGCTGTAATGGCCGGCATCGGCAATCGGCATGAGCTCGATCACGCCGCCGGGCGAATGGCTGGCCACGCGGGCCGATTTGTCAAAGCTGTTCCAGCGCAGGAAATCCTCCTGGATGTACGCCGCCATGCCGCGCAGCATGGCCGGCAGGCCTTGCCGGATGACCATGCCGGTCACATCGGCCGGGCTCAGGAACAGCGGTTCGTGACCGGGGGTGAACGGGTGCTTCATGGGTTGCCTTGGTGCTGTGCTGTGTTGCAGGAATGCCTACAGTGTTCCGGAGGCGAGCGTCAACCACAAGGCGGCAGACTGCTTGCAATGTGCCAGTTTTATAGCAAAACGGCAGCATAAAATCCCGAAATGGATGAAACCGACCGACAACTGATGAGCCTGCTGCGCCAGGATGCGCGCCTGTCGGTCGCCGCGCTGGCCAGCCGGTTGGGCGTGTCGCGCGGCACGGTCAGCAACCGGCTGCGCAAGCTGGAAGACGAGGGCACCATCGTCGGCTACACCGTGCGCTTGAGGCCCGATGTGCAAACCAGCGACATCAAGGCCTGGATGAGCATTGCGGTCGAAGGCAACCAGACCCGCACGGTGATCGCCAGCCTGCTGGGCGAGCCCGGCGTGGCCGTGCTGCACGACACCAACGGCCGCTGGGACCTGCTGGCCGAGCTGCGCGCCGCCAATCTGCAGGACCTGGCCCAGGTGCTCGAACGCATCCGCCTGCTCAAGGGCATCAGCAACACCGAAACCAGCCTTCACCTGCAAACCTACCGGCTGTCGTAGCCGCTGCTTCTAGAATCAGCCCACCATGCAACTGGCCCCCGCCCAACTGTCCGAACACCTCAAGCGGGGCTTGAAAAGCCTCTACACCCTGCATGGCGACGAGCCCCTGCTGCTGCAGGAGTTTGCCGACGCCCTGCGCGCGGCCGCCCGTGCGCAGGGATTCACCGAGCGCACGGTGCACAGCGTGGCCGGCGCGCATTTCGACTGGAGCGCCGTGCTGGCCAGCGGCAGCGCGCTCAGTCTGTTCGCCGACCGGCAGATCATCGAAATCCGAATTCCCAGCGGCAAACCCGGCAAGGAAGGCTCGGCGGCGCTGCAGCAGCTGGCCGAACGTTCGCAGGGCAATCCGGACACGCTGACGCTGGTCATGCTGCCCCGGCTCGACGGCCCGACCAGCAAAGGCGCCTGGTTTGGCGCGCTCGACAGCTTCGGCGTCACGGTCAAGTTCGACCCGGTGGACCGCCGCGTGCTGCCGCAGTGGATCGCCCAGCGCCTGCAGGCCCAAGGCCAGCGCGTCGCCCATGGCGAGGAAGGCCAGCGCACCCTGCAGTTTTTTGCCGACCGGGTCGAAGGCAACCTGCTGGCCGCCCACCAGGAAATCCAGAAGCTGGCGCTGCTGTACCCGGCCGGCGGCGAGGGCGGCGGCGTGCTGGGCTTTGACCAGGTGGAAAACGCCGTGCTCAATGTGGCGCGCTATGACGTGTTCAAGCTGTCCGAAGCCGTGCTGGCCGGCCAGGCGGTGCGCGCCGCCCGCATGATCGACGGGCTGAAATCCGAAGGCGAGTCCGAGGTGCTGGTGCACTGGGCGCTGAGCGAAGACATCCGCAGCCTGAAACGGGTCAAAGACGCCATCGCCGCCGGCCGACCCATGCCCATGGCGCTGCGCGAAAACCGCGTCTGGGGCGCCAAGGAAAAACTGTACGAACGCGTGCTGCCCGGCATGGGCGACGCCGCGCTGGCCGCGCTGCTCGATGCCGCGCAAAAAGTCGACGGCATCGTCAAGGGCCTGAAGCAGCCCGACTGGCCGGCCAGCGGCTGGCAGGCGCTGCACCGGCTGGCCGCCATGGTGTGCGCGCAGTGCGCGGCGCCGTCGGCAAGCCGCAGGCCTTAGCCAGAAAGCCAATACGCTCTGTTTTTCAGAGCGGCAAACAATTGCTGCATGGACGCCCTGGGCATTGATCGCGCATGTTTTTGATTTTTGGCGTTTCAGTGCAAGAATGATTGCCCGGCCGCGTGGCGATTGTTGCCGCGCCATTCTTTTTCAGGAGCCACTGCCTCATGCCCACAGGAACCGTCCGTCTCCACCGCGTGCTTCGTGCCAGCCCGGAGCGCATCTACCGTGCGTTTCTGGATGCCGACGCCTTGGCCAAATGGCTGCCGCCCTATGGCTACACCTGCAAGGTTTACCACCTGCAGGGGGAGGTCGGCGGCAGCTTCCGCATGTCGTTCACCCACTTTGCCAGCGGGCACAGCCACGCCTTTGGCGGCGACTACCTCGAACTCGTGCCGTTCGAGAAAATTTGCTACACCGACCGGTTCGACGACCCCAACCTGCCCGGCACGATGCAGACCACGGTGCAACTCAGGCAGGTGGCCTGCGGCACCAGCATCGATGTGGTGCAGGAAGGCGTGCCCGAGTCCATACCGGTGGAGATGTGCCACCTGGGCTGGCAGGAATCGCTGGTCCAGCTGGCGCAGCTGGTCGAACCCGAGATTCCAGGCTAGCCGCCGTGGCCAGCGACGCCGGTTTTGTTCAATACGTTTGCGAGCAGGCCGGGCTGGGAGACGCGCTGACTTCTCGCAAGATGTTCGGTGAATATGCGCTTTATCTCGATGGCAAGGTCGTCGGTTTGGTGTGCAACAACCAGTTGTTCGTCAAGGCGACCGAAGCGGGCGAAACACTGCTTGGCCAGGTGGCGAAATATCCGCCGTACCCCGGCGCTAAACCGCAGTACCGCATGGATGGCGAACTCGATGACCCGGCGCTGCTGAATCGGCTGCTGCGGGCCACCGTGCTGGCCTTGCCTCCGGCCAAGCCGAAACCGGCAAAGCGCAAACCCAAAAGCGCCTGACGCCTGCCTGTCGGAGGGCAGGGCGCTTGCCCCGCAGGCCGCAGCGCGTGCGGTTTACAGTACAGCAACATTCACAACAGCGGCCCACCATGTTTCAGACCGAAATGCTTGCAGCCTACCTGGCGGCCGTGTTGCTGGTGATCATCTCGCCGGGCCCGGACAACATCCTGGCCATCAGCCGGGGCTCCAGCCAGGGGCCGCTGGCGGGCTCGCTTTCTTCCATTGGCGCGGGCCTGAGCATCATGGTGCATACCGTGGCCGCCGCGCTGGGCCTGGCCTTGCTGCTGCAGGCCTCGCCGGTCGCCTTCTGGGCGGTCAAGGTGGTGGGCGCTGCCTAACTGCTGTGGCTGGGCTACAAGGCCATTACCTCGCGCAATCTCATCTCATTCCAGCCCGCCCAAAGGCAGTCGCTGCCAAGAGTCTTTGCCACCGGCCTGCTGACCAACGTGCTCAATCCCAAGCCGGGGCTTTTTGTCGTGGCGTTCATTCCGCAGTTCACCAGCCCGGTGCGCGGGTCGGTGCCGGTCCAGATGCTGGTGTACGGCGCCATCTTTGCGGTGCTCACCGCCCTTATCTTCAGCCTGCTGGCCAGCTTTGCGGCCCAGCTGTCGAACTGGCTTTCCCGGCGTCCGCGGGTGGTGGCTGCCGCCAACATCGATGCGGGCGCCACGTTTATCGCTGCCGGGCTGTCCATCCTGGTGCTGGGGCGGCGCGGTGCAGCCTGACTATATTGCTTCTAATTGCATAGCGGCTTGTGCAGACCCGCTGTGCGCCAGGCGCATAAAACACCGTAATTTTTCAATGCGGGGAGGGCAGGCCGGTGCACTTGAATTTTCTAGCCTGGTCTGCGCTAAATTTGGTGCCCCGGCTGGGTGAGCACCGTATACCCGCACCCTTGTTTATTGAGGAAGGGCCCGCATGAAACGCGAACACTTTGGCTCCCCGCAAGACCTGACCACCCACCAGCCACCCAGCCACCCAGCCACCCAGCCCATCAGCCTGGAAGTGTTGAAAGGAAAATACCTTAAACCCGGCGGCTGGTTACCTCAAACGTTAATTGGCTACATCATGCAGCCTGATCTATATCCAGTGGTGGGCTTTTCCAGAATGACACGCAGGCCGATGTTCGGCTATTCCTAGAAATGGTTCTAAAAAAAGTGGTTCTCTCGCCTGGGCATGCTGTTGAACTGCTTGTTCGACCGAGCGCGGACTTAATTCCATTGGATATCGAACCCGTTGATGGTGCTTTTCACATACACGCCCATCGTGACTGGGATCCCAATTGGCATGTGCGCTTCCGCGGTCAAGTGATCCGAGCGGGGAATCCGACTGTTCTGAAGGAATTTGAATGAACGGGAGATTTTGGACTCGGTTTAACAGGTCGGCCCATGCGGGCATCGAGCCGATTGCCGCTGCGCGGCGCGTGCTGCATGCCGGTAGCCTTCAACGTTAGCCCACTTCACACGGCAGACGACCAGTCAACTCCGGCGTTATTTCACATGACGTCTGACCAAGCACCCTTTCACTGGCACCCAAGCGCGCCTCTTTGGAACAGGCTGCGTTTGCCCTCTGGATTTTCCAGCCACTGCGCGTAAGATTTCGCATGACAAAGCCCACCAATTTTTCAAGGAAACAGCGATGAGCAACCATGTCTACAAGCTGCTGGAACTGACCGGATCTTCCCCCATTGGCATCGACGACGCGGTCAGCACCGCCATTGCCAAGGCGCACGAGACAGTGCGCAATATCCAGTGGTTCACCATCACCGAAACCCGGGGCCATGTGGAGGATGGCAAGGTGGCGCACTGGCAGGTGTCGCTGAAAGTCGGCTTCACGCTGGACTGACCCGGTTTCTTTATTTTTTTGAAAGCGCGCCATGTACAAGAAAATCCTGCTGGCTTACGACGGTTCCGCCTCCGGACAAAAAGCGTTGCTGGACTGCTATGACATTGCCCAGTGGAGCCAGTCCGAACTCCGGCTGATTGCCGTGATGCAACTCCCTGTGAGCAGCCTGGCGATCGATGGCGGCTTCTACGACGAAACGCTGACAAACAGCGAGAAAAAACGCATTCAGGACGTGCTGGACGCTGGCGTGCGCAAGCTGGCCGATGCCGGGCTGAATGTGAGCGGTGAACTGGTGGTGGGCGACGCTGTGAGTGAAATCACGCGCTGCGCCAGCCTCATTCAGGCCGAACTGATCGTGGTGGGCCACCAGCACCGCAGCGGATGGGCTGCGCGCTGGTGGCGCGGCTCGGTGTCCAAGGCCTTGATCGAGCAGGCGCCCTGCAGCGTGCTGGTTGTCATTACGCATTAAAACGTTCCAGCGGCCGGTTGCAGCTTCCCGGGCAAATCCGGCTTGCCGCCGTTTCCCGGTCCGCGCAGAGCAAAGGTACCCTGAAAACCGGCAGAATCCAAGGAATTTCCAACTGCCCGGCCGTGTCGCCGCCGCAGCATTTTCACAAGGAAAATACATGAAGCGCGAACATTTCGGCTCCCCGCAAGACCTGACCGCCACCCAGCCCATCAGTCTGGACGTGCTGAAGGAAAAATACCTGAAGCCTGGCGAGAGCGACGTGCAAGACGTGTACCGGCGCGTGGCCCGGGCGCTGGCGTCGGTCGAGCTGCCCGCCGAGCGCGACAAGCATGAGGCGCTGTTTCTGGAAAACCTGCACGCCGGCGCCATTGGCGCGGGCCGCATCATGAGCGCGGCGGGCACCGACATCCAGGCCACGCTCATCAACTGCTTCGTGCAGCCGGTGGGCGACTGCATCCAGGGCGTGGACGACGGCGGCTACCCCGGCATTTACGAGGCACTGCGCGAGGCCGCCGAAACCATGCGGCGCGGCGGCGGCGTGGGCTACGACTTTTCGCGCATCCGCCCGCGCAACGCCGAGGTCAAGGGCACGTCGTCGATGGCTTCCGGGCCGTGCAGCTACATAAACGTCTTCTACCAGTCGTGCTCGACGGTGGAAAGCGCAGGCAGCCGGCGCGGCGCGCAGATGGGCGTGCTGCGCATCGACCATCCGGACGTGATGGAGTTCATCACCGCCAAGCGCACGCCCGGCCGCTGGAACAACTTCAACGTGTCGGTCGGCATGTCGGACGCGTTCATGCAGGCATTGAACGACGACCAGCCCTGGGAACTGGTGCACAAGGCCCGGCCCGGCGCCGCGCTGATCGCCAAGGGCGCCTCCCAGCGCGCCGACGGGCTGTGGGTCTACCAGACCGTGGCCGCGCGCGACCTGTGGGACACGGTGATGCAGTCGGCCTACGACTTCGCCGAGCCGGGCATCCTGTTCCTGGACAACATCAACCTTGACAACAACCTGCGCTATTGCGAGGCGATTGCGGCGACGAACCCGTGCGGCGAGCAGCCCCTTCCGCCCTACGGCTGCTGCGACCTCGGCCCCATCATCCTGACGCGCTTCGTGCGCCATCCGTTCGGCTTCGGCGGCGAGCCGGCATTCGACTTCGAGGCGTTCGAGGCCTCGGTCGCCACGCAGGTCCGCGCGCTGGACAACGTGCTGGAAGTGACCTTCTGGCCGCTGCCGCAGCAGCAGGCCGAATCCAGCGCCAAGCGCCGCATCGGCGTTGGCTTCACCGGCCTGGGCAATGCGCTGAGCATGCTGCGCCTGCGCTACGACGAGCAAGAAGGCCGGGACATGGCCGCCCGCATCGCCGAGCGCCTGCGCGATGCGGCTTATGCCGCGTCGGTGGCGCTGGCGCAGGAAAAAGGCGCTTTCCCCAAGTTCGACGCCGACGGCTACCTTGCCCCCGGCACCTTTGCCAGCCGGTTGCCGGCGCCATTGCAGCAGGCCATTCGCGCTGGCGGCATCCGCAACAGCCACCTGCTGTCGATCGCGCCCACCGGCACCGTCAGCCTGGCGTTTGCCGACAACGCCTCCAACGGCATCGAGCCCGCGTTTTCCTGGATGTACAAGCGCAAGAAGCGCGAGGCGGACGGCAGCACCACCGCCTACGCGGTCGAGGACCATGCCTGGCGGCTGTACCGCGAACTGGGCGGCGACGTCGACAAACTGCCCGCCTATTTCGTCTCGGCGCTCGACATGTCGGCCGCCAGCCACATCGCCATGATGCAGGCGGTGCAGCCTTTTATCGACACGGCGATTTCCAAGACGGTTAACGTGCCGGCCGACTATGCCTACGACGATTTCAAGAGCCTGTACCACCAGGCCTGGCGCGCCGGGCTCAAGGGCCTGGCGACCTACCGGCCCAATGCCATTCTGGGTTCGGTGCTGGAAGTCCATGGCAGCCCTGAAACCCTGCCTGCCGCCGCAGTCATCGACCCGATGCGCACGGTCATTGAAAGCCGGCCCAAGGGCGCGCTGTCGGCCGTGGCCGAAAAGCTGGAATACTGGACGCAGGAAGGCCACAAGACGCTGTACATCGTCGTGTCCTTTCTGCCGGTGCCCGGTGCCACCGGCAAGGGCATGGTCGAGCGGGCCATCGAATTTTTCATGCCGGTCGGGCAGAGCGGCGAATCGCAGCAATGGATCACGTCGAGCATGCGCATGCTGTCGCTGGCGGCGCGCGGCGGCTTTCTGGAGCGCGCCCTGGGCGACATGCGCAAGGTCGCCTGGGACCGTGGCCCGGTGCGGCTGGGCACCTATGAAAAAGCCGACGGCACCCGCGTGCCGCTGTGGCACGACTCGGAAGTGGCGGCGATTGCCTATGCGCTGCAAAGCATCATCGCCCAGCGCGGCGCGCAGCCCGCCCAGGGCGCAGCGCAGCCCCAGGCAGAGCCCGCAGTAGCCAGCCTGTCGCCGCCCGCCATGGCCGGCAAGAAATGCAGCGAATGCGGCGCCCATGCGGTCATCCGCAAGGACGGCTGCGACTACTGCACCCAGTGCGGGCACATCGGAACCTGCGGGTAGGACCGGGCCCGCCGCAGGCCGCCCGGGGTGGTGCAGGAGGATGGGGGCAAAATACAGGCCATGAACGCATTCACTTCTTCCGACACCGACCTGGCCCCCACCGCGCTGGCCCCGCGCATGCTGGCCATGGGTTTGCAGGCAAAAACCGCATCTGCGCTGATGGCGAGTGCGCCGGCGGCTATTAAAAGCAAAGCATTGACCACCTTGGCCGGCCTGCTGCGGCAACACCAGGCTTCGCTGCAGTCGGCCAACCAGCTCGATCTGGACCGCGCCGCCCGCGCCGGGCTGGCCGGGCCGATGCTCGACCGGCTCAAGCTCGGCGCCAAAGACCTGGAAACCGTCGCCCTGGGCTGCGAGCAGTTGGCCGCGATGGCCGATGTGATTGGCGAGATCACCGGCATGAAGCAGCAGCCCAGCGGCATCCGCGTGGGGCAGATGCGGGTGCCCATCGGCGTGTTCGGCATGATCTACGAAAGCCGGCCCAACGTGACGATTGAAGCGGCCAGCCTGGCCATCAAGAGCGGCAACGCCTGCATCTTGCGCGGCGGCTCCGAGGCCATCGAGTCCAACAAGGCGCTCGCTGCCCTGGTGCAGCAGGCCCTGGCAGAAGCAGGGCTGCCGGCGCAGGCGGTGCAGCTCGTCGGCACCACCGACCGCGAGGCCGTGGGCCTTCTCATCACCATGCCCGAGTATGTCGATGTGATCATTCCGCGCGGCGGCAAGGGCCTGATCGAGCGCATCAGCCGGGACGCCAGGGTGCCGGTGATCAAGCACCTCGACGGCAACTGCCATGTGTATGTCGACGACCCGTGCGACATCGCCATGGCCGTCAACATCGCCGACAACGCCAAGACGCAGAAATACAGCCCCTGCAATGCGGCGGAAAGCCTGCTGGTGGCGCGCGGCGTGGCCGACGCTTTTCTGCCGCTGATCGGTGCGCTTTACGCCGCCAAAGGCGTGGAAATGCGCTGCGACGACGCTTGCGCGCAGATCCTGCGGTCGCAGCTGGCGAAGGATTCAACCGCAAACATCGTCCCGGCGCTTGAACAGGACTGGTATGCCGAATACCTGGCGCCGGTCATCAGCATCAAGTTGGTCGAGGGCGTCGAAGAAGCCATTGCGCACATCAACCGCTATTCCAGCCACCACACCGACGCCATCCTGACGCGCGACCATGTGCATGCCCAGCGCTTTCTCCGCGAGGTCGATTCGGCCAGCGTGATGGTCAACGCCAGCACCCGCTTTGCCGACGGCTTCGAGTTCGGGCTGGGCGCTGAAATCGGCATCAGCACCGACAAGTTCCATGCGCGCGGCCCGGTGGGCATCGAAGGCCTGACTTCGTTGAAATACGTGGTGCTGGGCCAGGGCGAAGTGCGCGGCTGATCTGTTGGATTGCAACGCCTTGTAGGCCATTTCCGTTTCTGGGGCGCCGGCCCCGTGGCTGGAGATTCATAAGCCCTAGAATTCGGCATACCCTGACTAGATAACGACACCCCCATCGAAAGTGGCCGCATGGTTCCGCACCTCATTACTGCACGGACTGGCCCCATCAACGAGCTGGAGCAGCGCATCCTGGACACCACGCCGGCCATCGAGCGCTGGTTCCGGCTGGAGTGGATGGAGCACACGCCGCCTTTCTACAGCTCGGTCGATATCCGCAACGCCGGTTTCAAGCTCGCGCCGGTCGACACCAACCTGTTTCCGGGCAGCTGGGACCACCTCACCCCGCAAATGATGCCGCTGGCGATCCAGGCCGCGATGGCGGCGATTGAAAAAATCTGCCCCGAAGCGCGCAACCTGCTGGTGGTGCCCGAACACCACAGCCGCAACCCTTCGTACCTGGCCAATGTGCTGCAGCTCAAGCACATTTTTCACCAGGCCGGCCTGAATGTGCGCTTTGGCTCGTTGAGCCCGGACGTCAAGGAGCCGGTCACGGTGGCGCTGGAAAATGGCGAAAGCCTCGTGCTCGAGCCGCTGATCCGCACCGACCGCCGCCTGGGCCTGAAAGATTTCGACCCCTGCACCATCTTGCTCAACAACGACCTGTCGGCGGGCATTCCCGGCATTCTGGAAGACCTGCACGAGCAGTATTTGCTGCCACCCGTGCATGCCGGATGGACGGTGCGCCGCAAATCGAACCATTTCAAGGCCTACGAAGAAATCTCCAAACGTTTCGGCAAGCTGCTGGGCATCGACCCGTGGCTGATCAACCCCATGTTTGCCCAGTGCGAAGACGTCAATCTGGCGCAGGGGCGCGGCATGGAATGCCTGAGCACCCATGTGGATGCGCTGCTGTCGCGCATCAAGCGCAAGTACAAGGAATACGGCATCAACGAAAAGCCGTTCGTCATGGTCAAGCCCGACAACGGCACCTCGGGCATGGGCGTCATGACCGTGCATGACGCCAAGGACCTGGAAGCGCTGGCGCGCAAGGCCAAAGGCCGGACAGGCGCGGCAAAGGACGAGCCGCTGGCGTCCGAGATCATCATTCAGGAAGGCGTGCTGACCAACGAGCGCATCAGCGATGCCGCAGCCGAGCCGGTGGTGTACCTGATGGACCGCTACGTGGTGGGCGGCTTTTACCGGGTGCATGCCGGGCGCGGCGTGGACGAGAACCTGAATGCGCCGGGCGCCAGTTTCGAGCCGCTGTCCTTTTCAGACAACGGCCGGCTGCCGCAAAACGGCGAAAAGCCCGGCTCCAGCAGCCCGAACCGCTTCTACATGTACGGCGTTGTTGCACGGCTGGCCATGCTGGCAGCCAGCTACGAGCTGGAAGCCACGGACCCGGACGCCGAGGTGTACGACTGACCGCATGGCGCGGCAGCCAGCATTGACGGCGGTGGTGACTGGCCGGTATTTTTCTGCAGGCATGGCGTGCTATTTATTTGATAGCTCTGGACGTTGCATCTTTGCCGCTTTGCCGGCCTGGACTCGCTTGTGCGCGCCTTTCGAATTGTTGCAATGCAACAAAACTCACAGTCGGGCCTGTCCGGCGGGCTTGCAAGCCTGCCGGGTGAGTGCAAAATGAACGTCCTTTCCGCAATCCTTTCAGCGGCGATGCCCGCCCGGGGCCACGCACGGATCCGGTTTTACCCTCAGGACGGACAGCTTTTGTGACAAGTCAAAAATCATCTCTCGGCGTGCTCACCGTGGGCGCCATCGGCGTTGTGTACGGCGACATCGGCACCAGCGTCCTGTATGCCATGAAAGAGGTTTTTGGTTCCGGCCATGTCCCGTTCACGATCGACAACGTCTACGGCATCCTGTCCATCTTTTTCTGGACGCTTACGGTCATTGTTTCGCTGAAATACGTCACCCTGGTGCTGCGGGCCGACAACCACGGCGAAGGCGGGTTGATCGCCATGCTGGCGCTGGCCTCCAACGCCGTGCAGGACCAGCCCCGGCTGCGCAATGTGTTGCTGCTGGTCGGCATTTTCGGCACTTCGCTGTTTTATGGCGATGGCGTCATCACACCGGCCATTTCGGTGCTGTCGGCGGTCGAGGGGCTGGAGGTCATCTCCCCCACCTTCACCCGGGCGGTGATTCCTGCGACGCTGGTGATTCTGTTCGTGTTGTTTGCCCTGCAAAAGCACGGCACGGCCGGCATCGGCAAGTTTTTTGGCCCGATCACCATCGTCTGGTTTGCGGTGCTGGCCATCCTGGGCGTTTCGCAGATCGTCACGCATCCGGAAATCCTGCTGGCCATCAACCCATACTACGCACTGAGGTTCATGTGGGACAACCCGGGCATCACCTTCATCATCCTGGGCGCGGTGGTGCTGTGCGTCACCGGCGCCGAGGCGCTGTACGCCGACCTGGGCCACTTCGGCAAAAAGCCGATCCGGCTGGCCTGGTTCTCGGTCGTCATGCCGTCCCTGGTGCTGAATTATTTTGGCCAGGGCGCGCTGCTGCTGAGCAACCCGGAAGCGGTCAAGAACCCGTTTTACCTGATGGCGCCCGACTGGGCCCTGATCCCGCTGGTCGTGCTGGACACGCTGGCCACCGTGATCGCCTCGCAGGCGCTGATCACCGGGGCCTTCAGCGTCACCAAGCAGGCCATCCAGATGGGCTACCTGCCCCGGCTGCGCATCCTGCACACCAGTGAGCACGACACCGGGCAGATCTACCTGCCGTTCGTGAACTGGAGCCTGTTCATCACCATCGTGCTGGCGGTGATGATGTTCCGCTCGTCCAGCAACCTGGCGGCGGCCTACGGCATCGCGGTCTGCACCGACATGCTGATCACCACCATCCTGACCTTCTACGTGATCCGCTACGGCTGGAAATACCCGCTCTGGTTGTGCATTGCCGCGACCAGCGTGTTCTTCATTGTCGATTTCGCTTTTTTCGCCTCGAATCTGATGAAATTTTTTGCCGGCGGCTGGTTCCCGCTGGTCATTGGCGGTGCGGTCTTCACGCTCATGATCACCTGGAAAGAGGGCCGGCGCATCCTGAACGACAAGCTGCGCAGCGACGCCGTTGACCTGCCGGGCTTTCTGGATGCGGTATTCGTCAGCCCGCCGCAGCGGGTCGAGGGCACCGCCGTCTTCATGACCGCCGAGCCGGGCATCGTCCCCAATGCGCTGCTGCACAACCTCAAGCACAACAAGGTGCTGCATCAGCAAAACCTGTTCGTCACCGTGGTGAACCATGAGGTGCCCTGGATCGCCATGGACAAGCGCTTGCAAGTCGAGTCGATGGGCCACGACTGCTGGCAGGTGAATGTCCACTACGGCTTCAAAAACGACCTGGACCTGCCCAAGGCACTGCAGCAGATCAAAAATGAAGGTTGCCGGCTGGAGCCGCCGACGACCAGCTACTTCCTGTCGCGCGACACCGTGATCCCGAGGATCGGTTCGGGCATGGCGGTCTGGCGTGAAAAGCTGTTTGCGCAGATGCACCACAACGCCAGCGGCGCGGCGGATTTTCTGAACCTGCCCAACAACTCGGTGGTCGAGCTGGGCAGCAAGATCGATATCTAGCAGCCCGCCAGGGAACGCCCCTTCCAGTTCTCATCGCCGGGGCCGCCGCCCAGGCCAGAAAGTTTTTGTGTCCACTGAAAAATCATCACTTGCCGCGCTGACCCTGGGCGCCATCGGGGTCGTGTACGGCGACATCGGCACGAGCGTGCTGTATGCCTTCAAGGAGGTGTTTGTCAGCGGCCATGTGCCGATCACCGAGGCCAACATTCTGGGCGTTTTGTCATTGTTTTTCTGGACCCTCACGGTGGTCGTGTCGGTCAAG
>JAQGMZ010000131.1 GCA_028292045.1 Polaromonas sp.
ATCTCGACCGACGAGATCACGCCGGTCCCCATCCTCACGCATTACGACGACAAGCTCGGCCGCTACCCCTACACCGGCTTCAGGGCCGGCGATGAGCGGCCGATCGGCGTGGGCGCCGTCGTGGGCGGCAATTTCAGCGTGACCGTGGCCGGCAAGCGCTACGGCAAAGGCTCGTCGCGCGAGCACAGCCCGGCGGCGGAAAAATTCGCCGGCATCCGGCTCGTGATCGCCGAAAGCTTCGAGCGGATTTACCGGCAGAACGCCGACAACATCGGCCTGTTCACCTCCACCGACTTCAGCCTGATCGCGCGCATCCAGCGCGCCGAACCGATCGAAATGGAAGCGCTTCTGGCGGGCCGCGATGCGCTGGCAGCGGCCATCGTGCGGTGCGGCGGGCTGCTGCAGTTCGGCAAGCAGCAGATGCGCTCGGTCCAGACCTCCACGGCCGTGTCAGCGCGGCCGCAAACGCTGTTCGAGAAGATTGTCGCGCGCCACGCCTTGCGCACGGAAGTCACCGAAGCCAGCGCCACGCCGGGCGCGGGCACTTTCGTGCGGGCCGACTGGCGCTTCATCCATGAGTACTACACCGGCATGTGCGCGCACATGCTGCACGCCAGCTTTGGCAAGCCGCTGATGCTGCACGAGCCGCAGTCCATCGTCGTGTTCGAGGACCACACCTCCTATGTGGCCAGCAGCCCGGCCCATGTCGGCGGCGGCCTGGTGCCCAACGTGGCGGCCATGTGCCAGGCGCAGCGCGATTTCGCGCGCGACCACGGCCTGCGCTTTCACCGGACCATGAGCGACGAAGAGGCTGCGCTCGACGACGGCTCGAACAGCGCGGGCATCTCCCACGCCATGATGACCGAGCACTATGCCCTGCCTGGGCAGGTGGTGGTCGGCACCGACTCGCACACGCCGCACAGCGGCGCCCTGGGCTGCGTGGCGTTTGGTGTCGGCACGACCGACATGGCCAACGCGTTCATGACCGGCGCGGTTCGCCTGACCGTGCCCGAGTCGCTGCGCGTCGAGCTGCAGGGGCCGGTGGCGCCCGGCATCACGGCCAAGGACATTGTGCTGCACCTGCTGGCCGATCCGGCCATCAAGGCCGGCCTGGGGGTGGGCAAGGTCTTCGAGTTTGCCGGCAGCGCGATCGCGTCACTGTCCACCGACGAACGCGCCACGCTGACCAACATGACGGCCGAGCTGGGCGGCCTGACGGGCATCGTCGCGCCCGACAGGGAAACCGTGCGCTTTCTTGCCGAACGCCGCGCGACCGAGTTCCAGCTGGAGCCCTGGATGCGCAGTGACGAGGACGCCGTCTATGCAGGGCAGCTGCAAATTGACTGCACCAGCCTCTCGCCGATGGTGGCAGCACCGGGCGATCCGGGCAATGGCATGGCGCTGAGCCAGCTGGATACCCGCGTTTTGGTGGACATCGCCTACGGCGGCTCGTGCACCGCCGGCAAACGCGAAGACTTCGACCACTACCATGCCGTGCTGTCCTGGGCGCTTAACCACGGCCTTGCCTTGCCGCCCCAGGTCAAGCTTTACCTGCAGTACGGCACCACGGCGGTGCGGGACTACTGCGTGGCCAAAGGGTATGACCGCACGTTTGCAGCCATGGGGGCGCAGATGCTTCAGCCTTCATGCGGGGCATGCGCCAATTGCGGGCCCGGCTCATCGACAGACCCCGGGCAGGTCACGGTCAGCGCCATCAACCGGAACTTTCCAGGCCGCTCGGGCCCGGGCAGCGTCTGGCTGGCCAGCCCGCCCACAGTCGTTGCCAGTGCGCTGGCAGGCGAGCTGATCTCATTTCAGGCACTCCAGGACCGGGTGCGCGACCTCGGCCCAGTCCTGGCTCATCACCACAACCCATAGAGGAGACAACCATGAACGCATCCACCTCGCGCCGCACCTCGCTGCGGCTGCTGCTTTCGGCTGTATCGGCACTGGCGCTTTCGAGCGGGCTCAGTGCCCACGCCCAAGGCAGCGGCAAAGCCCTGCGCATCATTGTGCCCCTGACCACCGGCTCGACCGTCGACACGGTGGCCCGCGCCATGAGCGTGGAGCTGGCCAAGGCAATGGGCCAGCCGGTGGTGATCGAGAACCTGCCGGGTGCCGGCGGCGTCACCGGAACGGCGCAACTGGTGCGCGCGCCCAAGGACGGCCAAACCATCGCCATGATCTCGTCGAACCACGCGATCAACCCCAGCATCTATAAAAACGTGCCATTCGATGCGGTCAAGGACTTCACGCCAATCAGCGTCTTTGGCACCGTGCCCCTGGTGCTGGTGGTCAACAATAGCGTTCCGGCCAAAAATACGCGCGAGCTGGTCGCCTTGGCCAAGGCGAGTCCGGGCAAGCTGAACTACGGCTCGGCCGGCAACGGCTCGGTGCTGCACTTGGCCGGCGAACTGCTCAAGGAGCAAACTGGCGCTTTCATCACGCACATTCCTTACCGCGGTACCGGTCCGCTCACGACCGACGTCATGGGCGGCCAGGGTGACATGGCTTTCTTGTCGGTGACCGCAGCCGCGCCGCACATCAAAAGCGGCAAGCTGCGCGCCATTGGCGTGTCCACCCGCGCCCGCAGCGCCGTGCTGCCCGATGTGCCGACGCTGGCCGAATCGGG
>JAQGMZ010000142.1 GCA_028292045.1 Polaromonas sp.
GTTAAACTGCTTGCTGTGCCCGGGTGGCGGAATTGGTAGACGCGCACGGTTCAGGTCCGTGTATCGCAAGATGTGGAGATTCGAGTTCTCTCCCGGGCACCAAAATACACCAAATTAAAAAAGCTGCTGCTAACCCGGCAGCTTTTTTTTCGCCTCGAAATGGCCGGCTTGCCTGAAATTGGCCAATGCAGGTCGCCTGCTTCGCAGGCCACCGGCATGAAAAAACAAGTTGCCTCGAGGCGGTCAGACAGGCACGGCTACCAGGTCATGCCCCTGTACCCCCACGATGCGCGCGCGGGTGAACTCTCCGACTTTAAAGGTCTTGCTTATTTTCTCGGGCGGCAGCAACTTGACCACGCCATCGATCTCTGGCGCGTCCGCGTACGAGCGGCCCGTGCCGCCCTTGCGGCCCAGGGCTGGCGCATGGTCCACCAGCACTTGCATGGTGGCGCCAATGCGCTGATGCAGTTTCTGGATGGAAATCGCTTCAGCCACCGCCATGAACCGGCCGCGCCGCTCCTCGCGCACCTCCAGGGGGAGCATGCCGGGAAGTTCATTGGCCGTTGCGCCCTGAACCGGGCTGTAGGCGAAACAACCCGCACGGTCAATTTTTGCCTCATGCATGAAATCAAGCAAATGCTGGAATTCGGCTTCAGTTTCACCCGGGAATCCGGCGATGAAGGTGCTGCGAATGACAATCTCGGGACACAGTTCGCGCCAGCGTGAAATACGCTCCAGATTTTTTTCTCCGCTTGCAGGGCGCTTCATGCGCTTCAAGACATCCGGATGGCTGTGCTGCAGCGGAACATCCAGGTAAGGAAGCACTTTGCCGGTCGCCATCAGGGGAAGAATTTCGTCCACGCTGGGGTACGGATAGACGTAATGCAGGCGTACCCAGGCGCCGTACGGTGCCGCAATCTCGCCAAGCGCCTGGACCAGCTCCAGCATGCGGGTCTTGACCGGCTTGCCGTCCCAAAAGCCTGTGCGGTACTTGACGTCGACGCCGTAGGCCGAAGTGTCCTGGCTGATGACCAGCAATTCCTTGACGCCGCCTTCAAACAAGGCCCGCGCTTCACCGAGGACATCGCCAACCGGGCGGGATACCAGGTCGCCGCGCATGGAAGGGATGATGCAAAAGGTGCAGCGGTGGTTGCAGCCTTCGCTGATTTTCAGGTAGGCATAGTGCCGGGGCGTGAGCTTGATGCCGGCAATGCCAAAAGAATTAGGCACCAGGTCCAGGAAGGGATCGTGCGGTTTTGGCAAGTTCAGATGCACGGCATCCATAACTTCCTGGGTTGCATGGGGGCCGGTCACGGCAAGCACGCTGGGGTGCATCTTGCGCACCAGGTTGGCGCCGCCTTCCAGGGTTTTGGCGCCCAGGCAGCCTGTTACGATCACTTTTCCATTTTCGGCGAGTGCCTCGCCAATCGTGTCGAGGCTTTCGCGAACAGCATCGTCGATGAAGCCGCAGGTGTTGACAATGACCAGATCGGCGCCCTCAAAGGTCTTTGAGGTTTGATAGCCTTCGGCGCTTAGCCGGGTCAGGATCAGCTCGGAATCGGTCAGCGCCTTGGGGCAGCCCAGGCTGACGAAGCCCACGCGCGGCGCAGGCTTGAAAGTGACGACAGGGGAAATGGGGGATTGGGAAATAACTTCGCTCATGGCCCTATTGTCTCAGAGCAGGCAATCAGGGGATGAAACCGGGCCGTACGCCCCTTCTGCAGGCTGCGGCGGCTGTTGAGCTGCCTAGCGCTTCAAGCCCAGGGCCGTAAGCATTTGCTCGCTCTGCTTTTGCATCTGCTCCTGCATTTGCGTAAATACATTTTTGGACTGCTCGACATAAGCGCCCATCATGCCTTGCATCATGGGCGATTTGGCGTTCATGAACTGCGCCCACATTTCTGGGCTGACGCCTTTTGACTGCTCGGCCATTTTCAATTGCAGATCCATGAAGCTCTGGACATTTTTTTCCAGGTACGCCCCCATGAAGCTCTGCATGGCGTCGCCGTAGAAGCGAATGATATTGGCCAGTACCGCCTCGGTGAACATGGGCGCCCCGCCGGCCTCTTCCTCCAGAATGATCTGGAGCAGTATGCTGCGCGTCAGGTCTTCATTGGTCTTGGCATCGCGCACCGTGAAGAGCGTGCTGCCCATGACCAGGCGCCTGACTTCGGCCAGCGTGATGTAAGCCGAGGTTTCGGTGTCGTAAAGACGCCGGTTCGGATACTTCTTGATGATGCGGGCCGATTCCACGCTGGTGGCAGGCGCTTTTTTGCTCTTGCTGCCGGCGCGGGCATCCACAAACGGATCGGCTTCGCCAGGAACAGCTGCTTGCGGACTAACGGGTTTTGGATTATGCAATGATGACTCCAGGAAATAACGACAACCAGCCTGGTTAAGACAGGGTTCGGCACATTCTAGGAATATCTTGATCTACGCAATTTTCACATCTCTGATTGCTTGATGTCGACTCTCGCGAGAGTTGAACATTGCAACCAAATCATTTGGAAAAATTGGTAGGCGCGATTGGACTCGAACCAACGACCCCCACCATGTCAAGGTGGTGCTCTAACCAGCTGAGCTACGCGCCTAAATAACTTATCGAAGCTCGTATTCTAGCAGTGCTCGACACGACTTTCAAAACCGCGCGAAAAAAATGTGAAATCAATTCAGCGCCTTCGCGCCGACCTCACGCCGGGCACATTGCCCACGGAAGCCAGGACCTGCTGAAGCCGACCCGCCTGTGGAACCTCGACCGTGAAAGTCATCCAGGCCGTTCCACCACGGTTGTCCTTGACCGACTGGGTTTGCACACCGATGACGTTCATTTTTTCCTTGGCGAACACTTCGGAAATATCGCGCAGCAGCCCTTGGCGGTCGGCAGCTTCCACAGCGACATCCACAGGAAAGACCGAGCCCTCGGGCGCTTTGGATGAACTCCACTCGACTTCAATGATCCGCTCCGGGCTGCCGTGGGCCATGTTGCGAAAGTTGCTGCAGTCGTTTCGGTGGATGCTGACGCCCTTGCCCTTGGTGACAAAGCCAAGAATGGCGTCCGGCGGCGCGGGCTTGCAGCATTTGGCAAGTTGGGTCAGCAATGAATCCATTCCCACCACCAGCACGCTGCCCTGCCCGTTTTTTCCGGCAGAGCTGGATTTGTCAGCCAGGCGCGGCTTTTTGGCCAGCACGAATTCGTCGGGTGACGGCAAGGGTTCTGCCGGCCGCAGCATGTTTTCAATGGTGCGCAATGAAAACTCGTCCTTGCCCACCACCTCGAACAGCTCGTCCGCCGTCTTGAAGCCCAGTTGCAGCGCCAGGTCCTGGAGCTTGATGGCGGTTTTTCCCTCGCGCTGCAGCAGTTTTTCCACCGCTTCCCGGCCCTTTGCCACGGTCTGCTCCATGGCCAGGCCGTTGAACCAGGCCCGCACCTTGGATTTGGCGCGGTTGCTCGACAGGAAACCGAGTTCCGGGTTCAGCCAGTCCCGGGACGGCCCGCCTTCCTTGATGGTGATGACCTCGACCGTCTGGCCATTTTGCAGCGGCGTGTTGAGCGGCACCATGACTCCGTCGATGCGGGCTCCTCGGCAGCGGTGCCCCAGGCTGGTGTGCACGCTGTAGGCAAAGTCCACCGTCGTGGCCCCCTGGGGCAATTCAACGATGGCGGCATCGGGCGTCAGCACATAGATGCGGTCTTCAAACAGTCCCTGGTTGGCATCGCGGGCGCGCTGGGCGGCCGGCGCGGACAATTCGCGCTCCCATGCCAGCAGTTGGCGCAGCACTGCGATCTTGGCGTCGTATTCGCTGCTGGCTGAAACGCCTGCGTAGCCCTTGGTGCCGGCTTCCTTGTAGGCCCAGTGGGCAGCCACGCCGTGCTCGGCATGGTCGTGCATGGCCTGGGTGCGGATCTGGATTTCGACGGGACGCCCGCTTTGGTCGCGAACGACGGTGTGCAGCGACTGGTAGCCGTTGGCTTTAGGCTTGGCGATGTAGTCGTCAAACTCGCCGCCTATCGGCTCGAAGCATGAATGCACATAGCCCAGCGCGCCGTAGCACCCCTTCACATCGGCGGCAATCACGCGCATGGCACGAATGTCGAACACCCGCCCAAAATCAAGCGACTTGCCGCGCATTTTCTTGACGATGCTGTAGATGTGCTTGGGCCGGCCCTGCACCAGCGCGGCAATACCGTTGAGGTTCAGGTTGCGCTCAAGCTGGACGCGCAGGGCTTCCATGAATATTTCACGCTCGGCGCGTTTTTCATCGAGCAGGCGGGCAATCTGCTTGTAGGTTTCAGGCTCCAGGTAGCGAAAAGACAGGTCTTCCATCTCCCACTTGAGCTGCCAGATGCCCAGGCGGTTGGCCAGGGGCGCAAACACATGCAGCGATTCGTGCGCCAGGGCGTGCGGCGCCGCCTGCCGGCTGGCGGCGTAGTAGCGCAAGGTCTGCAGGCGGGATGCCAGGCGCAGCATGACGACGCGCAGGTCGCGCGAAAACGCCAGCAGCATCCGGCGTACATTCTCAGTCTGGGCGGCCGGGTCATCATGCAGATGGGATTTGCTGTCAATCGTGCGCGTTTGGCGCTGCACGTAGACCAACTTGGTGGTTTCCACCGCGAGCGCGGCATAGCTGGGGCCGAAAGCCTTGGCGATGACTTCCAGCGGCTTGTTCAGGTGCTGGCAGGAATGCACCAGGTAGATGGCGGCCTGCATGGCTTCGGAGCCGCCGATGGATTTCAGGATCGCCACCACCGCATCGGCATGCGCCAGCACGTTCTCGCCGGTGTCCAGGACTTCGCCGGCAATCAGCGGCTCGGCAAAAGCCCGCGCGCGCGCAAGGGCATTTGGCTGATCGGCCACGCTTTGCGCAGTAGCCAGCGCGATCGGGCTGGACGCATCCGGCGGCACGGTGGGAAACTGCGTTCCCGCCACTTTGTTTTTCATGGGGCCTTTGGCACGTTGTTGTCAGCCCTGCCCCAACAGGAAGGCCTTGACCGCAGCGACCTGGTCGTTTGAGATCAAGGTCGGCGCATGCCCGACGCCGTCGAACTCGACCAGGCTGGCGCAGGGCCCGCGCCGGCTCATTTCCAGGGCAGTCGCCGGGCTCAGCAAATCTGACCGGGCACCGCGCATCACCAGGGTGCGCGCCTGGATGCCGTCGTAAAGCCGCCAGAGCGCAGCCTCGCCCTGCTGCGCGCCTTCTTCGGTGGTCAGCCTGAAGGCGCCCGCAATGGCAGGGTCGTAATGCAGGCGCAGCGGTCCGCCGGTTCCGGGCGTGACCGGCCGGACCATGGGCGCCGACAGGGCCAGCCATTGCGCTGGCGTGTGCGGGCCAAAACTGCTGGAAATCGCCCACATGGCATCGGCTGCCTCCTGAACCGTATCGAAATGTCCGGACTTTCCCAGGTAGCCGCCAATGCGCTGAATGGCTTCCCACTGAAGGGCCGGACCGACATCGTTCAGGACCAGTTTGCGCACTGGCGCCGGCAACGGCAAACCAGGCTGGCCGCACACCACCATGCCGATCAGCCCGCCCATGCTGGTACCCACCCAGTCCAGCGTCTGGATGGGGGAGCGCGCATGGAGATGCGCGAGCAGGGACAGCATGTCAGCCGCATAGGCGGGCACCTGGTAGCCCATCGGGTCTGCAAGCCAGTCGCTTTCGCCACGGCCCGCCACGTCGGGGCAGATGACCCGCACGCCTTCGGCCGTCAAGCCCGCCTGGTCGCACAAGGCCTGGGCCAGCACGTCGAAATCCCGCCCCTGCCGGGTGAGCCCATGCACGCACAGGACCACATGCCTGCTGTCGGGCTGTCCCCACTGCCAGTAGGCCATGCGGTGGCCGCCGGCGCTGTCGGGGCAATTGACGTAATTCAGGCTGGGTTCGGTCATGGGTGGGTCTCGGGGAAAAAGCTGAAGAAAGCTTGATAATTGATTGGGCAATTTTCACACTGTCTGGCGCGCAAGGCGCGGTTCGCATTTCAAGTCAACCATCGTAAATCATCCGGAGAATTTCATGCTCACAGGTAAAACGGCTCTCGTCACCGGCTCGACCAGCGGTATCGGTCTGGGCATCGCAAAAGCTTTGGCCGAACAAGGGGCCAATATCGTGCTCAACGGCTTTGGCGATGTAGAAGGCCCCAAGGCCGTGATTGCCGCACTGGGCGTGAAGGTGGCGTACCACGGCGCGGACATGAGCAAGCCCGGCGAGATCGAGCAGATGATGAAGTTTGCCGCCGCCGAGTTTGGCCGCGTCGATATCCTGGTCAACAACGCTGGCATCCAGCATGTGGCGCGGATTGAAAATTTCCCGGTCGAGAAATGGGACGCGGTCATGGCCATTAACCTGAGCAGCGCCTTTCATGCCACACGCCTGGCGCTGCCGGCCATGCTGGCGGCCGACGGGGGCAAGGGCTGGGGCCGCATCATCAACCTGGCATCGGTGCATGGCCTGGTGGGTTCGGCTGAAAAATCGGCCTATGTGGCGGCCAAGCACGGCCTGGTTGGACTGACAAAAGTGACCGCACTGGAAAACGCCACCACCGGCGTCACCTGCAATGCGATCTGTCCCGGCTGGGTGCTGACGCCGCTGGTGCAAAAACAGGTGGATGCGCGGGCCGGGTCCGCCGGCATCAGCAACCAGGCGGCCCAGCAGCAATTGCTGGGCGAAAAAGAACCCTCGATGCAGTTCACCACCCCGGAAGACCTCGGCGCGCTGGCGGTGTTTTTCTGCTCGCCTGCCGGCAACAACATCCGGGGCGTCGCCTGGAACATGGACGGCGGCTGGGCAGCGCAATAATTTGCTTTACTTTGCGTTCAGCAAGCCCGCCACCCACTCGCCGATGGCCAATGAGCTGGTCAGTCCGGGCGACTCGATGCCAAACAAGTTGACTAGCCCCGGCACGCCGTGGACCGCTGGCCCCTGGATCAGGAAATCCTTGGCGGGCTCGTCAGGCGACTGGATTTTCGGGCGCATGCCGGCATAGGCGGGCACCAGGGCGCCGTCTTTCAGCGCCGGCCAGTACTTGCGGACCTCGGCATAAAACGCGTCGCCCCGGGCAGGGTCCACCACCAGGTCGCCCGCCGATTCCACCCACTGCACATCGGGGCCAAACTTGGCCTGGCCGCCCAGGTCAATGGTCAGGTGGACCCCTAGCCCCGCCGCTTCGGGTACCGGGTAGATGAGCCGGGAAAACGGCGAGCGGCCCGCCAGGGCAAAGTAGTTGCCCTTGGCGTAGTAGCTAGGCGGCACATGCTGGGGTGCCAGCCCTTCAAACCGGGCAGCCAGCGCTTGCGCATGCAGGCCTGCCGAGTTGACGACCCAGCCAGCCTGGAGTTCGGTGCCGTCTTCGGCTGTCAAAGTTATCGCGCCATGGGCGCAGTGGGCTTTGGCAACAGGCGAATTGAGCGCCACCAGTCCGCCCGCATTCTCCAGATCTCCCTGAAAGGCCAGCATCAGCCCATGGCTGTCCACAATGCCGGTGCTGGGAGAATGAACGGCCGCAACGCATTGAAGCTGCGGCTCCATGGCCCGGGCCTGCTCGCGCGAGATCAGCACTAGGTCGTTCACGCCGTTGGCCGCCGCTTTCCGGATGATGCCTTGCAACTGCGCCACCTGTTCGTCGGTGGTGGCCACCAGCAGCTTGCCGCAGCGGCTGAAACCAATGCCGCGCGACGCGCAATACGCATAAAGCATCGCCCTTCCCTGCACGCACAGCCTGGCCTTGAGCGATCCCTGCGGGTAATAAATACCGGCATGGATGACCTCGCTGTTGCGCGAACTCGTGCCGGTGCCAATCGCGTCGGCCGCTTCCAGCACCATGACTTCCTTGCCCTGCAGGGCCAGCGCGCGGGCCACGGCAAGCCCGACCACGCCCGCACCAATCACCACACAATCGACATGTTCCATTCAAGCCTCCTCAAAACCTTCAATGACAGTGACAGCGTTGATGCCCAAAGACGCCGCCGCATAACCGCCTTCCAGCACAAAAACCGTCGGCAGGCCCATCGCCCCCAGACGCCGGCCCAGCCGGCTGAAGTCGTCAGCCAGCAGGGAAAACGTCGAAATCGGATCGCCTGCAAAAGTATCGAGCCCCAGCGCCACCACCAGGGCGTCGCTGCGGTAAAGGCTGATGCGCCGGCAAGCCTGCTCCAGCGCCTCGAACCACAGCGCCGACGAGCAACCGGCGGGCAGCGGCAGGTTGAGATTGAAACCCTCGCCTTCGCCCTCCCCGCCTTCATCGGCATGGCCCAGGTAAAACGGGTATTCGGTCAGCGGGTCGCCGTGCAGGCTCACGCACAGCACATCGGCCCGCCGGTAAAAAATGCTTTGCGTCCCGTTCCCGTGGTGATAGTCCACGTCCAGAATCGCCACCCGCGCCGCGCCGGCGTCGCGCAGCGACTGGGCCGCCACGGCCGCATTGTTCAAAAAGCAGTAGCCGCCCATGAAGTCGGCGCCGGCATGATGGCCCGGCGGCCGGCTGCAGCCGAAAGCCGAACGCGCGTGGCCGGCAGCCACCAGGGCGCCGGCGCTGGCTGCCGTGTCGGCGCCCGCCTTGGCGGCCTGCCAGGTGCCCGCGGACAAGGGCGAACCGTTGTCCATCGAATACAGGCCCAGCCGCGCAATGAAATTGACCGGCTCGACGTCGCTGCGCAGGCTGCGCACCGGCCAGACCGACGGAAAAGGCTGGCGCTGGTCGTTGCCGGCCGCCAGATCCAGCCAGTCAAGCCAGGCGTGCTGCAAGAAAGCAAGGTAAGGCGCGGCATGCACCCTGGCAAGCGCCGGGCTGCTGTCGACGGCAGGGGTTCGCAGGATGTGGCCGCGTTCGAGCAGTCGGCCCTTGACATGGGCGGCACGCGCCGGCGTTTCAAAACAGGCGACGCGTTCGCCGCGAAAAAACTCGAAGGCCGGGCAGTGCGCCTGATGGCTGTCGTTGAAAAAAGTGATCACCTGCGGTCATCCCACCGCAGCAGGGCAGCCTGGCCGCACAGCGCATCGCCACCTCAGCACAGGCGCGGATCGGTTTCAAGCAGCCGTTCGACCAGCAGGCGCAGGTGCGCTTTCAAGCGACCGTAACCCGGGGTCAACTCGAGCGTAGCCTCGTCCATGTAGAGCTTGCGGTTGATCTCCAGCTGAATGCTGTGCCGGTGCGCCGCCGGGTCGCTGTAGCGCCGCACCAGTTCCACGCCTTTGTATGGATGGTTGTAGGCCACGCTGTAGCCCAGCGACGTCAGGTAGGCGCAGACCATGGCGGACAACGCAGGGCTGGCGGTGCTGCCGTCGCGGTCGCCCACCACGAAATCAGCATGCTTTTCACCCGGAAAATTGGTCGCATGGCTGGAGGCAATGGCGGGCATCGAATGACAGTTGAGATGAATGCTGTAGCCATGCCCGGCATGGGCTTGTTCAATGCCCTGCCCCACGGCGGCATGGTAGGGATTCCAGCATGTTGCAATCCGCCGGCTTACCTCGTCAACCGACAGTTTTCGCGCGTAGATCGGCATGCCGTCATCCGTAGTGCGCCAGATCAGCCCCTTGCCAAGCCGCACCTTGCTCATCACGACGGGATCGGTTTCAACCGCGTGGGGCCAGAGCCCGTCGAGCAGGGAAACATCGAGTTCGGTGGTATTGCGGTTGGCGTCCAGGTAGCTGCGGGGAAAGTGCGCCTCGATCCAGTGCGCGCCCAGGCCGGGCGCAAAGTCATACAGCTTTTCGACATGGGTGTCTTCAGCCCTGCGCAAAATCGAGGTTTCGCAGGCGTACTGAAAATCGGGCGGATAGGCAACTCCGCTGTGGGGTGAATCAAGCACCAGCGCACTGCGGCCGGTAATGTGGGTGATGAGCTGCATCATCCGACTTTAGCAGCAGCTTTCGCTGTGCAGGCCCGCCTTTTTCAAAGCCCGGCCCCTCTTTTCAACCCATCCATAGCCCCCTCGCTCCAACAGCGTCCTGACGAGCGAAAGGCCAGCCTTTCGTCCTACAGCAACTTGCATGTTGGCCCGACAGTAGCGGCCTGGCCAATTTTTAAACTATCAGGGGAACATATGCTGGACGACAGGGTCTGACGGCATTGCTTACCATTTTTTATCTCTCAAAGGAGCATCATGAAAATATTCAACCGTAGCGTTCCGGCAGCTGTCCTGGCCATTGCCGCACTGGCTGCAGCGGCAGGCACGCAGGCTCAGAGCAACTACGCCTTGTATTCTCCAGGCGCCAGCTATGTCGGCCTGAATATCGGCTCTTCCAATTATTCGCTGGGCAATGGGTTCGGGCCTTTCGGCAATGACGACAAGGACACGGTCTACAACATCTACACCGGCAGCTTCTTCTCGCCAAACCTCGGGTTTGAACTGGGCTACACCAATTTCGGCAAGATCGACCGTGCGGGCGGCCAGACCAAGGCCGAAGGCATCAACCTGAGCCTGGTCGGCAGGGCCCCCATCACGCCGTCGTTCAACCTGCTTGGCAAGCTGGGCACCACCTATGGCCGCACTGACGTGTCTGCCTTTCCCGGCTCCGGCGTTGCATCGGGCAAGGAAACCGGTTTTGGCATTTCTTACGGCATCGGGGCAGAGTATTCATTCAACCCGCAGTTGTCCGCGGTGCTCCAGTATGACGAGCACAAGCTGAAGTTCGCAGGCGAAGGCCGCGACCGCGTGAATGCCACCACGGTGGGCCTGCGCTACCGCTTCTAAGCTGTGCAAAGGCGCCAGCGGGCGCCTGGTTTTGCTTGGTTATCGAGCCTGCAACCATCTGGCCTGCAGGCTTTTTTCATGGGCCTGCCAGTCTGGCCTGCTGCCTGCATTTTTGGCCTGTTCGCGCATGTCGGCGAAAATATGCGCTTTCCGACTTTACGGCCTTCATATACCGCGCAGGACCCCGGCTTCATGCATTTCGACAAATCAGTCAGCGAACGTTTTTTCCAGGCCTTGATGTTTGAATTGCTGGCCATTGCCATCTGCGCCCCGCTGGGCGCCTGGCTGATGGGCTATTCGCTGGCGCACATCGGGCTGCTCACGCTCATGATTTCACTCATTGCGATGAGCTGGAACATGGTGTTCAACTGGTTGTTCGACCTTGCGCAGAGTCGCGCAGGGTTTGAGCGGAAGGTGGCGGCGCGTGTGGCGCATTCGCTGCTTTTCGAATTCGGGCTGCTGCTGCTGATCGTGCCGCTGGCCGCCTGGTGGCTTGACATCGGCCTGTGGGAAGCGTTTGTGCTGGACATCGGCATTGCGCTTTTCTTCCTGCCCTACACTTTTTTATTCAACCTGGCCTACGACCTGCTGCGGGCGCGTTTCATGGCCCGCAAGCGCCAGCGCGCCTAGGCTGCCAGCGCAGTCGCCACAGGCAGCAGGCCGGCGTCATGGCTGCCAAGCGGCAGCTCATTGAAGTTCACGCACGCAAAGCGTCCCGGGGCGGACTGAAAATCCCAGCGTTCCAGGCAGCAGGTGGGCGGATGCGCAAGCCCGTCGTAGCGCACCAGGTTGATGGAATTGGGAATATCGGCACGCACCCGGGATGACAGCGCGGTACCCGCCTGGACACACCACAGCCGGCGCGCCAGCCCGTCAACCCGGGCCGACAGGTCGCACAGCGAAGGCAAGTGGATATGCCCGCCCATCACCATGTCGGCGCCCGCCCGGGACCAGGCCTGCACCGCAGGTTTCCAGCCGCGCAGGCGGTCGTGCTGGTCTTCGGCATGCATGACATGCACAGGCTGGTGAACCACCACGATGCGCAACTGCGCCGCGGACGCGCGTTCCAGCTCGGCCACCACCCGCGCCACCTGCGCGCGGGAAACTTCCCCATTCTTGTGCCGCCAGCGGCGCGTGGTCTTCACCCCGATCACCTGCAGCAGGGGCGTGGTCACCACAGACTCCAGCAACGGCCCGAAGGCATCGAGGTAGCGCGCATAGGGCGTGAACAACCGCTGGTACAGGTTGAACAGCGGCACATCATGGTTGCCGGGTATCGCCAGCATCTGCGGTATGGCCAGGCTGTCGCAAAAGGCGCGCGCCTGGGCAAACTGCGACACCTTCGCACGCTGGGTGATATCGCCCGACAGCACCAGGACGTCGGGGCGCTGCTCCATGGAAAATTGCCTCAGGGCCTGCATCACTGCCGGCTGGGCGGTACCAAAGTGAGGGTCGGAAATTTGCAGCAGGCTGGTCATGCTTTGCTCAAACTGATGTACTTGAAAGGGGATCAGGCAATTTCAACCTGATCGGCCGGCCTGGGAACCAGCAGCAGCAGAGGCTCGGGTGCCACCTCGAAAATCAGGGGCACCCGCATCCAGGCAATCTCGCCGTCGGTGGCCACCTTGATGCGTTTCATGCCGTGGGGCTCCACCGTCAGGCGGCGAAAAGAAAAACTCCGTATATTTTCGGCTTCTCCCAGCCGCCCCAGCAAGCCGCGCAGCAACAAGTTAAAGAGCGCCAGCGTGCCAATGGGACGAACCGCCACCGCCGTCAGCTGCCCCTGCGCCACCGCTTCGGCATGCTCTGCGTCGATGCCGGCCTGCACCAGCTGCAGGCGGTTGTTCCCAATAAACAGGGTGGGCGTGCGCAGCAGCATGGCCTGGCCAGACGACTCGATGCGCAGCCGCAACTGGTGGCGGGACTGCAGCAGGGTAGCCATGCCCGACATGAAAGCCACGAAGCGGCTGCGGCCAAACTGCTTTTTCCAGGCTTCGCGGTCTTCCAGGATTTGCGGATACAGCCCGACGCTGGCATTCACCAGAAAAAGCCGTCCATTGACCTTGCCGGCCTGCACCAGCGAAATGCGCCCGCTCAGCAGCACATGGGCCGCCCGGCTGCTGTCCTGCGAAATGGCGTTGTCCCGGCCAAAGTAGTTGAAGGTGCCCTGGGGCAGCACGCCGAAGGGGCAGCCGCTGCCCAGCACGGCGTTGGCCACGGTGTTGATGGTGCCATCGCCACCGGCCGCCACCACCACGCCCTGTCGTGCTTTGGCAAGTTCCACTGCGCGCATGGCCAGCATGTCAATCGATTCGTTGCCTTCGCATTGCAAGAACTCGAAATCACGGCCGCCATTTTGCAGCACCCGGCTGATGATCTGCTTTTCCTCTTCCGCATCACGGTGTCCTGAGCCACTGTTCAGCACAATGAATAAAGGTCCGGTGCGGGCGGCCTGGACGGCGGATATTGAAATGGCGGGCATGGCAAAAGCATAAGTGGCCTGCGCCAGTCGCGCTGTCAGTCAAACTCGCTTGTGCCGCAGGCAAGCAGGTTATCCGTGCCCATCGGATAATCCGGGGCTGCGGGCGGTTCAGGGCAGCATCTGCACGGAGCCGGAAATATTGACGATGACCGTGCTTTTCCCCGCCTGCACCGGAACAGGCGCATCGGCCATCTCGGATTTGGCGCTCATGGCCATCATGCGCGGACGCGGCTGGGGGCTGGAGTCATTGGTGTTGACCGACACCTCGCGCAAGGTGTAGCTGGAAAAACCGAAACTTTTGGAAATCTGGCCCGCCTTGGCCCTGAAACTTTCGATGGCCTGGGCCTGGGCTTCGCCTTCCACCTTGCCGCGCTGCTCACGGCTTAGTGCAAAACTCACGCTGCCCATGCTCAGGCTCTGGATTTTTCCGGCCGTGCCGGTGATGCGCGAAAAGTCCTTGCCCTCCAGCACCAGTTCAGTCGAGCCTTGCCAACCATTGATCCGGCCTTCCTTGCTGTAACGAGGGTACAGGCTGAAATTGCCGGTGCGCACTTCCATCAGGCTGGGCGACGCAGCCTGCCGGGCCTGGTTCAGGGCGGATTCGAGGGCTTCCCTGAGCTGGTTCTGCACTGTTGCGGCATCACCGCCATCGCGGCTGGTCACCAGTGAAATCGACAGCAGGTCCTGCTGGACATCCACCGACCCGCTGGCAGAAAGCTGCGCCACATTTTTCAAGGGATCTGTTGTCATGTTTTGAGAAAAGACGTTTGTTGCGCACAGCACAAGCGCGCAAGCAGCTATTTTTTTAGTAGCGTTCAGCATGGGATTGTTTACCTTTTCAATCGTACAAAAAAAGCCTTCGGCGAATTGCAGCCTGGCGCGAAGCAGCGTATTTCCCGCACCGCGAATCCAGGCGAGGCGTTGCCGCATGGCCTTGGCAAGCTAGCATATACCCTTGAAACCTGTGCCGGCGGCTTTCACAAAAACCAGGCCGCTTGCGAAATAATGCTGACTTTCAAGGCCTTTTCTCATAAACAATGTGAATCGAAATAAAAGTAATAAAACGTTTTTTTAGCTCAATTAAAAGACATTACTTATTTCCTGCCTTCAAAATGGCCGCTGTTACAAATCAAAAGACCACCATGCTCCAAGCCCAATCGAATGCCCGCGCTGACAAAATCCTGATCCTCGACGACGACGCACGCATCAGGGATCTGTTGCGCCGCTATCTGGCGCAGGAAGGCTTTGATGTGATCCTGGCCGAAGACAGCAAGGCGCTGAACCGCATCATGCTGCGCGACGCGGTGGACCTGATCGTGCTTGACCTGATGATGCCGGGCGAAGACGGCCTGTCGATTTGCCGGCGCCTGCGCGCTGCCAACGACCGCACACCCATCATCATGCTCACGGCCAAAGGCGAAGATGTCGACCGCATCGTCGGCCTGGAAGTAGGCGCCGACGACTACCTGGCCAAGCCTTTCAACCCGCGCGAACTGCTGGCCCGCATCCATGCGGTGCTGCGCCGCCGCCCCACGGCCGAGGTGCCGGGCGCGCCTTCGAGCGACCAGGAAGTGATTACGTTTGGCCCTTTCTCTTTCGACATGAGCCTGCGCACGCTGCAAAAAAACGGCGAGGAACTGCCGCTGACCACCGGTGAGTTCGCCATGCTCAAGACCCTGGTGCGTCATCCGCGCCAGCCGCTGTCGCGCGAAAAACTGGCCCAGCTTGCCCGCGGCCGGGAATTCGAGCCGTTCGACCGCAGCCTGGACGTGCAGGTTTCACGCCTGCGCAAGCTGATTGAAACGGACGCGGCCGTTCCCCGCTACATCCAGACGGTCTGGGGCATCGGCTACGTGTTCGTGCCGGATGGCAACAACTGAACCGAAGTACGCTGGCTGCCATTTCTGAAATTTCCCAGCCGCCCCCCTGCCAGTCAGGGGGCGCAGCGTGCGGACGGCGATAATCGACGTTTTTTCTCTCCTTGCGGCAGGAATGCTTGGCCGGTCGCGCTAAACATCATCGCCGACTGCGTCCGACATGCCTTCATCCCGAACCACTTCGAATTACGAAACCCTGCCGGCCGCGCTGGAATCGCGGCCCCGCCGGCGCATCAACCTGTTCTGGCGGACATTTTTCTTTCTGGCCATTTTGCTGTTCGGCTCGATCATCGCCTGGCTGCAGACCTTTCGCGCGGTGGAAACCGAACCGCGAGCCATTCAAAACGCCCAGCAACTCGCCATTCTGGTCAACACCACCCGCGTGGCGCTGCGTTATTCCGACCCCATTTCCCGCGTTTTGATGATCAAGGCGCTCGCCGAGGAAGAGCGTGTCCGGATACTGCTGCATGAGCCGAAAGATGTTTTCGAGCCCTATGTCAGCGATGAGTTTGGTGAACGCATTGCCAACGAGCTGACCGGGCGCCTGGGGGACGGCACCCTGGTAGCAGGCATGGTCAACGGCCAGAAAGGCCTGTGGATCGGTTTTTCGGTGGGCGGCGACGCCTACTGGCTGTTGACCGACCCTTCCCAGCTTGGGCCTTCGCGCACCAGCACCTGGGCCATCTGGCTGATGACGGCCGCCGCTCTGTCGCTGGCCGGTGCTGCGGTGATTGCGCGCCTGATCAACCAGCCGCTCAAACAACTGTCGTTCGCCGCCAGCCGGATGCGCGATGGCGACTTCGATGCCAGCCGGCTGGACGAACAGGTGGCGACCAGCGAGGTGCGCGAAGTCAACATCGGCTTCAACCGCATGGCCGCGCAACTCTCCAAAATCGAGCAGGACCGCGTGGTGATGCTGGCCGGCATTTCGCACGACCTGCGCACCCCGCTGGCGCGCCTTCGGCTAGAGACCGAAATGAGCGTGGCAGACCCGGATGCGCGCCAGCACATGGTCGAGGACATTGCCCAGCTGGACGCGATCATCGACAAGTTCCTGGATTACGCCCGGCCCGAGCCGGCGCACCTGGAGCCGATCTTGCTGAACGAGGTGATATCGAAATTGCTGTACGCCGTGGCGGAGTATCCGGACATGAACGTCACCGTCAGCGTGCCTGACAACACCCGTGTGCTGGCTGACCGGGTTGACCTGTCCCGGGTGATTGCCAATTTGCTGGAAAATTCCAGGCGCTACGGAAAAAGCAGCGAAACCGGCATGGCCCAGGTGGAAATTTCAGCCCGGATCAGCGAGGCCTGGGTGCTGGTCAAGATACGGGACCACGGCAATGGCGTGGCGCCAGAGGTCCTGCCCCGGCTGACGAACCCGTTTTTCAGGGGCGATGTGGCGCGCACGGAAGCCACCGGCGCAGGCCTGGGGCTGGCCATTGCAGAAAAAACCGTGCTGAGGATGGGCGGGCTGTTCAGCCTGTCGAACACCAGCTCCGGCGGGCTGGCGGCGCACATCAAGCTGCGCCGCGGATAGCCCCGGCGGCCAGGGCAAACCGGCCCGTGCGCAGCAGTTGCACGCCGGGTCCGACTTTTCAATACAGCAGCGCCACGGCGCGCGCTTCCAGGCTCAATCCCTGGCCAACCGGACCCAGCTTTTCAGCGGTCTTGGCCTTGACGTTGACCTGGCTTTCCGGCAAGCCCAGCGTCTCGGCAATCCGGGCCCGCATCGCCGGAATATGCGGCGCCAGCCGCGGCGCCTCGGCCACGATGGTGCTGTCGATGTTGCCGATGCGGTGGCCCTGCGCCGCCAGCAGACGGGCAGTTTCACGCAGCAGCGCCACGGAATCGGCGCCCTTGAAACGCGCATCGGTGTCCGGAAAATGGCTGCCGATGTCGCCCAGCCCGGCCGCGCCCAGCAAGGCGTCGATGATGGCGTGCAGCAGCACATCCGCATCCGAATGGCCGAGCAGGCCCAGCGCGTGCGGCACATCGACGCCGCCCAGGATCAGCTTGCGCCCGGGCACCAGGGCATGCGTGTCCCAGCCTTCGCCAATGCGAAAAGGGGGGCGCGGCGCGGCAACAACATGGTTCATCTGACTGGCTTTCTACGAAATGGGAGTTATGAAAGAGCCGGCTCTGCAAACGGGTTCGCGTTGTGCCTGTCCGGCACGGTAAAGCAAGATCGCCTCGGCCAGCGCAAAGTCTTCCGGATAGGTCACCTTGAAGTTTTGCGCGTTCCCCGCCACCAGCCGGGGCGACAGGCCCAGCGCTTCCATGGCGCTGGACTCGTCGGTGACCACCGTTCCCGCGCTGTGGGCGGCATCGAGCGCCTGCGCCAGCGGGCCGATGCGAAACATTTGCGGCGTTTGCGCCAGCCACTTGCCAGTGCGGTCCAGCGTGCCGGCCACCCGCCCGTTCAATGACTGCTTGAGCGTGTCGGGCAGGCGGTGCGCCAGCAAGCCGCCCACGTCATCGTGCTGGCAGTCATCCATCAGCTGGTTGATTTGCGCCGGCGTGACCAGGCAGCGGGCCGCGTCGTGCACCAGCACCCAGTCACTGGCCTGCGCGCCTGACCGGCGAAGGGCATCGAGCCCGGCACGCACGCTGCCGGCACGGCTGGCGCCGCCGCATGCGGCCACGTCAAACGGTTTATCAGCGATTGCATCGAAAAACCCGTCGCCTGGCGCCACCACCACCAGCGTACGGGCAAGCCGCCCGACGCGCCGAAAAGCCGCCAGGGTGTGCAGCACCATCGCCTGCCCAGCCACCGCCTGGTATTGCTTGGCTGCGCCCAAGGCCGAAACGCCGGCCCGGCTGCCCTGCCCCGCACAGGGAATCAGGGCGAAAAAACGGCTTGTGTAACTGGTATCGGCGGGGTCGGTCATCATCGCCTCATCATAAATTCTAAAATCAGGCCGATGCACCTTCCTCACCTGACCACCGGCAAACGCTTCACCCTGCCCCAGCCCCTGGGTTCCGCCGACGCCCTGCTGCTGGCACGGCTCGGCCAGCGGGAGAAAGCCGCCGGCAAGCTCACCGCCCTCATCACCTCGGACGCCAGCACCGCCCAGCGGCTGATGGACGAAATGGCTTTTTTTGCGCCCGATTTGCGCTGCGCCCTGTTCCCTGACTGGGAAACGCTGCCCTACGACGCGTTTTCGCCGCACCAGGACCTGATCAGCGAACGCCTGGCCACGCTCTGGCGCATCCAGCAGCGCAAAAAGGACACCGGCGCCGACGTCGTGATCGTGCCCGCCACCACGGCGCTCTACCGGCTGGCGCCACCCGCATTTCTGGCAGGCTACACCTTCGAGTTCAAGGTCAAGCAAAAGCTGGACGAGTCCAAACTCAAGGCCCAGCTGACCCTGGCCGGCTACAGCCATGTGACCCAGGTGGTCAGCCCTGGCGAATACGCGGTGCGCGGCGGGCTGATCGACCTGTTTCCCATGGGCTCGCTGGTGCCCTACCGCGTCGATCTGTTCGACGACGAAATCGATTCCATCCGCACCTTCGACCCCGACAGCCAGCGCAGCCTCTACCCGGTGCCCGAAGTGCGGCTGCTGCCGGGCCGCGAGTTTCCGATGGACGACGACGCCCGGGCGAAATTCCGCAACCGCTGGCGCGAACTGCTGGAGGGCGACCCGACCAAGAGCCGCATCTACAAGGACATGGGCAACGGCGTGGCCACGGCTGGCATCGAGTACTACCTGCCGCTGTTCTTCGAAGAAACCGCCACCGTGTTCGACTACCTGGGCAAGCAGGCAACGGTGGTGCTGCATGGCGACCTGGAGCCCGCGTTCCAGCGCTTCTGGCAAGACACGAAGGACCGCTACCGGCTGGTGAAAGACGCGCCCGACCGCCCGGCGCTGCCGCCGGAGTCGCTGTTCCTGACGGCCGACCAGTTCTACACCCGCGCGAACGAATATGCCCAGCTGGCGCTGCGCAGCTCGGTAGAAGACGTTGCCGACAACGCGCAGTTCCAGAAGCTGGGTGAAATGGCCGTGGTGCGCGGCGCCGAAGACCCGCTGGCCGGACTCAAGCGCCATGCCCAGGCGACCCCCCACCGCGTGCTGCTGCTGGCAGAAAGCGACGGCCGGCGCGAAAGCCTGCTCGACTTCCTGCGCGCCAGCAATCTCAGCCCGCCCGCGTTCGACTCGCTGGAAGATTTTCAGACGAGCAGCGAAAAGATCGGCATTGCCACGGCGTCGCTGAACACCGGGTTCAGCTGGCTGGAAGAAAGCATCGACTTCATCACCGAAACCGAGCTGTTCGCCGCCGGCGTGACCATCCGCCGGCGCAACAAGCGCCAGGAGCAGGTCAGCGACGTCGAGGCGCTCATCAAAGACCTGTCCGAGCTCAACATTGGCGACCCGGTGGTGCACAGCGCCCACGGCATCGGCCGCTACCGTGGGCTCATCAACCTGGACCTGGGCGAAACCAACCCGGACGGATCGCCCGCCGCGCAGGAGTTCCTGCATCTGGAATATGCCGACAAGGCCACGCTCTACGTGCCGGTCAGCCAGTTGCACCAGATCAGCCGCTACACCGGCGTGGCCGCCGACGAGGCGCCGCTGCACCGGCTGGGCAGCGGCCAGTGGGAAAAAGCCAAGCGCAAGGCCGCCGAGCAGATTCGCGATTCCGCCGCCGAGCTGCTCAACATCTATGCCCGCCGCGCCGCCCGGGAAGGCCATGCCTTTCGCTATTCGGCCAGCGACTATGAAACCTTTGCCAACGACTTCGGCTTTGACGAGACCGCCGACCAGAACGCCGCGATTCATGCCGTCATCCAGGACATGATCAGCCCACGGCCGATGGACCGGCTGGTCTGCGGCGACGTGGGCTTCGGCAAGACGGAAGTCGCCCTGCGCGCCGCCTTCATCGCCATCACCGGCGGCAAGCAGGTCGCGCTGCTGGCGCCGACCACGCTGCTGGCCGAGCAGCACTACCAGACGCTGGTGGA
>JAQGMZ010000058.1 GCA_028292045.1 Polaromonas sp.
CGCATGCGGTGCCAGCCACGGGGCGAACAAAGCCACCAGCAGCACCGTCACGACGATGACCAGGCCCATCACGGCACCACGGTTGGCGCTGAAATAGCTCCAAAATTCGCGCAGCGGATGGGTCGGGGCCGGCGCTGCCGAAAATTTGGTTTTCAAAATAGCCGTGCTCATCGCTGGTGCCTGATGCGGGGATTGATGATGCCGTAGGTGATGTCCACCAGCAAATTGACCGCCATGACGATGGCGCCCAGCAGCAGGATGCCGCCCTGCAGCACCGGGTAATCGCGGCGGCTGATGGCTTCGATCAGCCATTTGCCCACGCCGGGCCATGAAAAAATGGTTTCAGTCAGAATCGCGCCGGTGAACAGCACGCCTACCTGCAGGCCGATCACGGTGACGACCGGAATCAGGGCATTGCGCAGCGCATGCACCGTGACGACCCGCAGGTTGGACAAGCCCTTGGCGCGCGCCGTGCGGATGTAGTCTTCGCCCAGCACCTCCAGCATGGCCGAACGGGTCATGCGTGCAATGACGGCCAGCGGGTTGGTGCCCAGCACGATCGTTGGCAAGATCAGGTGCGAAGCTGCCGACCAGAAGGCGCCCTTGTCGTCCGAGAGCAGCGAGTCGATCAGCAGGAACCCGGTGGTGGGTTCGATGTAGTACTGCACCGACATGCGTCCCGACACCGGTGTCCAGCCCAGCTGCACCGAAAACAGCAGGATCAGCAGCAGCCCCCACCAGAAGATCGGCATGGAGTAACCCGTCAGCGACACCCCCATGACGCCGTGGTCCAGGATGGAATTGCGCTTGACGGCCGCCAGAATGCCGGCCGGAATGCCTAGCAGCAGCGCAAAAATGATGGCGCAGATCGCCAGCTCGATGGTGGCCGGGAACAGCGTCATGAACTCCCTCAAAACGGGTTCCTGGGTGATGAGCGACTTGCCCAGATCCCCCTTGATGACGCGGCCGATATAAATGCCGTATTGCACCAGCACCGGCTTGTCCAGCCCAAACTCCTTGAGCAACTGGGCATGGCGCACCGGGTCGATGCCGCGTTCCCCTGCCATGGTTTCAATCGGGTCGCCCGGCACCATGCGGATCAAAAAGAAAGCCAGTAGCGTCATGCCCAGAAAGGTCGGGATGATCAAGCTCAGGCGGGTGAAGATAAAACGCAGCATGCCGGCAAATCAGGAAAAATTCGCTGCAAGCGTGTCCGGCCAAAGGCGGCGGCAACGTTTTGCAAAAATCTGCGTTTTTGCCGGGTGTGGATGCATCTGCAAAGCGTCAGTCCATGGTGGGTTGATGTGGAAAAGGCAATGCTGAAAAATTTTATCTTAGCGAGAAAGTGGTTCGAACGGACAATGCCTCACCGTATTTTTGGCATCAATCGAATATTTCCATGCAGCGGGGCATATGGCTTGTGCAATTTCTGCGCCTGAAACACAAGGCGTAAAAAAGCCGCTTGAAAGCGGCTTTGGTGCAAGGGTGCAAACCCCTTATTTGACGTGCTTGCCGATCAGGCCGGCCATTTCGAACATGGACACTTGCGGCTTGCCAAAAACGGCCAGCAGTTTTTTGTCGGCATTGATCATGCGCTTGTTGGCTTGGTCCTGCAGATTGTTGGCCTTGATGTAGACCCACAGCTTGCTGACAATTTCGGTGCGCGGCAAAGGCTTGTCACCGACCACGGCGGACAGTTCGGGGCTGAGCGTCAGCGCCTTCATGAATGCCGGATTGGGCGTGCGTTTTTTGGCTGGCGCAGCGTCTTTGGCTGGTGCAGCTTTTTTGGCAGCGGGCGTTTTTGCGGGAGCCGCTTTTTTTGCCGCGACAGTTTTTTCCGGGGCCGCTTTTTTTGCCGGCGCTTTTGTTGCAGTTGCCATGATGGGTTCCTTCTAGACAGGTTACAGATCGCCACGGAAAGAACGACTCCTTCCTGGGCTTAGCGCATGCTACTGGAGAAAATCCTCTTTGAAAGCGGGAAAACACTTTATTTCCGCTTCGATGTTGCAGATTTACCCCTGAAAATCACAAATATCTGATTTCTGCGCCCCGATGCCTGGGCTGAACCTTCGGCCACGCCTGAAACCCACCAGATCCCTTATCCACTGCAAGCCTGGGACGACGGCAGTTTCCTTACCTGATATCGCCGCCTGCGGTCTTTGCGATCGACCCAGGTTCAGGGTCTGTGGGTTCAGTACGGAGACTGCTTGTACGCCGGCGAAGGCGGCATGGTGCCGATGGGGGCTGTGCCTGCCTGAACTGGCGCCTTGGCCCGCAGGTTCAGCTGCTCAGGCCTTTGTACAGCATGTAGGCTGCCAGCACATACAAAATGCTGGCAAACACCCGTTTGAGCTTGCCAACCGGAATGCTGTGTGCCACCCTGGCGCCCAGCGGCGCAGTCAGAAAACTGCAAACGGCCACTACAGCCAACGCAGGCAGCCAGATGTAACCCAAAGAGCCTTCCGGCAGGTTCTGTACCGCTTGTCCGCTGACGACGTAGCCGACCACATTGGCGGCGGCAATCGGGAAACCCAGTGCAGCCGAAGTGGCAACCGCATTGTGTATGGCGACATTGCACCAGGTCATGAAAGGCACGCTGATGAACCCACCGCCTGCGCCGACCAGGCCCGACAGGAAGCCAATCAGGCCGCCGGCAGCTAGTTGCCCTGTTGTGCCGGGCATCTGCCGCGTCGCTTTGGGCTTGCGGTCCAGAAACATTTGAGTGGCTGAGAAACTGACGAACAACCCAAAAAATATGGCCAGGTAGCTGCCTTTGAGCAGTGCGAACACACCCAGGCTGCCCACAATGCTTCCAGCCACGATACCCGGGGCCAGTCGCCTGACGATGTCCCACCGCACCGCGCCGCGCTTGTGGTGCGCCCGTACGCTGGACAGGGAAGTAAAAATGATGGTTGCCATTGACGTGGCAATCGCCATTTTCACGGACAGGTCGGAAGAAACCCCGCGATTCGCCAGGATCAGCGTGATGAACGGCACCATCAGCATGCCGCCTCCAATGCCAAGCAGCCCGGCAAGAAACCCTGTGGCGATGCCCAGCACGGCAAGTTCGGCTATCAACAAGGGAGGAAGCATCATGGACGGAAGGAACCAGGCGACAAGCCGGGCGCTGCGTTCAAATCGGAACGGCAAGGCGTGAGGCAAGTGAAGTGAAAAGGTGTCTGCGGATGCCGCCGGACCGTCATCCTGAACCGGGGTTCAGGTGGGCGAGGGCAATCAGGCTTCGGGTTCGTCTGACGCGAGACGATCACACCAACCTGATAATTTACCAAGCCCGTGCTCGTGGAGCATTGGTTCAAGGAAATATAAAGCCCGGCAGGCGCCGCAGACAAAATAATTGTAGACCCATACG
Source organism: Polaromonas sp. (assembly GCA_028292045.1). GTDB lineage: Bacteria > Pseudomonadota > Gammaproteobacteria > Burkholderiales > Burkholderiaceae_C > Polaromonas. Next base: position 3,371 of record JAQGMZ010000058.1, read on the forward strand.
GCAAATCGGCAGGCCGGCAAAGGTCTTTCACGCCAAAATCAGGCGCTTGCGTTCGTGGCCGCCAGTGCAGCATCCAGCCTTTGCAGCAATGAATGCAGCTTTGCCGCTGAAGCTTCGCTGTCCGCATCGGATGCACCCGCAAGTGGATAGGCGGGAGGCTGGGCGGTTTCAAGCGGTGCAGGTATGGGCTCGAGCAACTGGTATGCCAGATTCAGGGCCGCCAGCACGGCGATCCGGTCCCGGGCCTTGACCTTGCCTGCGTCGCGAATCTTGCACATGGCCGAATCGAGCGTTTCCACCGCTTCCCGCAACCGGGACTCGCTGTCTTCCGGGCAGCCCAGCATGTAGTTCTGGCCCATGATCTGTACTTCAAGCTGTTTCATCGCGCAGGGTCCGCATAGGGGGTGACGGCGGGCTCGGCAATTTCAGGCAGCCGCTCGATCAGCGCATCCACGCGGGAGCGTGCAGCGCTGAGCCGGGACCTGAGCGAGTCGCGCTCCTGCGCCAGGGCAGTGACTTGTTCGGCCAGTTGGGCGTTGTGTTGTTTCAATTCCTCATAGCGCAGCAAAAGCTGTTCTACCCGTTCGGTAATTTGATCAACTTGATCGAGGTGGTATTGGTTCGGCATGGCACTTCCGATTGTAGGGTTAGCCGCATTTAGCCGCGTAGAATGCCCGGTGTTGGTGCTCGCGGTGTGGTTCACACGCTGCAGTTCAACGGGAAGCAGGGGGAAGTCTACGCCATGGGTGCCGCATCAAGCCGTACCGCAAGCGCCGCGATTTCCAACCTGCGCTGCCCCCGCAACGGTAAACAGACGGATGACAGTGCTTGAATGAAATCAGGCCTGCATTCAGTTTTCATCATGATCCACTGGGCGTTTGAACACACGCTTGGGAAGGCGATGAAATCAGTTCTGTCAGCCCGGATACCGGCCAACAAGGTGAACGCGCATGTCCATTCAAAAATTGCGTGTTCTTAACGCTCATGCACTGGCGGGGAAGCTGGTGAGGGCATTTTGCAGATAGTTTGATTTTCCATGAAAACCTGTATTTCCAACGTGCGCCTGGCCGCATTGCCATTGGCTTTGACCGCTGCATTTGCAGCGTTTCCGTCTTTTTCACAAATGCCGCCTGCGCAGCAGCTCAAGGACACCGTCGTCACGGCTTCCCGAACCGCTCAACGGGCCGACGAACTGGTCAGTGATGTGACAATTCTCAACCGCGCTGACATTGAAAAATCCAGCGGCCGCACACTGCCTGAAATTTTGGCCCGTGCTCCTGGCGTTCAGTTCAGCGCCAACGGGGGTCTAGGCAAAAACAGCAGCGTGAACATTCGCGGCGCCGAAGCGCGCCACACGGTGCTGCTGATTGACGGCGTGCGTTTTGGCTCGGCCACTTCGGGCAGCCCGAACTGGGACACGATTCCGGTGGACATGATCGAGCGCATCGAAATCCTCAAAGGACCGGCTTCTGCCCTGTACGGCAGCGAGGCCGTGGGCGGCGTGGTGCAGGTGTTTCTGCGCAAGGGGTCGCAAGGTTTCAATCCCTATGCGTCGTTGACACTGGGCAGCCATGAGCATCGCCAGGTGACAGCCGGTGTGAGCGGTGGCAGCGGCCCGCTGACTTATTTGCTGGGCCTGCAAAAAACCCGCGAAGCCGGATTTTCCGCCACCAACCCGAAGGCGCAGTTCGGCAATTACAACCCCGACACCGATGGGTTTGACCAGGATTCGCTCAATGCATCGGCGGCTTACCAACTGAGCCCCGACTGGAAAATCGACGCGGGTCTGCTGGCTTCAAGCAGCACCAGCCACACCGACGATGGCCTCAATCGCGATACCCTTTACAAAGGCAAGACACGCGTGGTCCGCAGTGGCGTTGAAGGGCGCGTGCTGCCCGGCTGGAAAACCCAGCTGCGTTATAGCGAAGGATCGGACAGCAGCCGCGCGGTGGTCGCGTCCACTTTGCCCAGCATGTTCAAGACCACCCAGCACCAGCTGACTTGGCAAAACGATGTGGACACCCCTATCGGCGTGGCGCTGGCAGGCATTGAACGTTTAGGCCAAAAAGTGGACAGCAGCACCGCCTACACGGTCACCGAACGCACGGTGTCGTCCTACTTTGCCGGCTTGAACGGCAGCGCCGGCCGGCACAGCTGGCAGGCCAACCTGCGCCGCGACGAGAACTCGCAGTTCGGCGGCGGCACCACCGGTTTCGGCGGCTACGGCTTTGCCCTCACGCCGCAGTGGCGTGTCAACGCGTCCTACGGCACAAGCTTTGTCGCGCCCTCGTTCAACCAGCTGTATTTCCCTAGTTTCGGCAATGCCAGCCTTCAGCCGGAACGGGGCCGCAACACCGACCTGGGCGTGACCTGGAGCGATGCCGGTCAAACCGTGAAGCTGGTGCATTTCGACAACAAGATCCGCGGCTTCATCAGCAATACGACGATTGCATCGAACATTCCGCGTGCCCGCATTGACGGCTACACCCTGTCGTACAACGGCAGCTTTGGCCCGCTGTCGCTCAATGCGTCGCTCGATGCGATGGACCCGCGCAATGAATTGACGGGCAGGCGGCTGGCGCGCCGCAGCGCCAACGTGGCCACGCTGGGCGCGGACTACGCGGTGGGCATGTGGGCATTTGGCGGCTCCCTGCTGCATGCCGGCAACAGCTTTGACGACTCCGCGAACACGCGCGAACTGTCCGGCCGCACCACCGCCGACCTGTACGTGGATTACGCGGTCAACAAGGAGTGGAAGGTGCAGACCAAGCTGAACAACATAACCGACCGGCAGTATGAAACGATTTATGGCTACAACCAGCCTGGGCGTGCCGTGTACGTCACGCTGAGCTACCAGCCCAGGCGCTAAGCCGATGGCCGTCCGCTGCCCCGCCATCCTCATCGCCGCCCCAGCTTCCGGGCAGGGCAAGACCACGGTCGCCTGCGCCCTGGCGCGCCTGCATGCGCGGCAGGGCCGGCGGGTGCGGGTCTTCAAGTGCGGGCCCGATTTTCTGGACCCGTACTGGCTGGCGCTGGCCAGTGGTGCGCCCGTGCACCAGCTCGACCTGTGGATGACCGGCGAGGCCGACTGCGCCCGGCGCCTGCACGAGGCAGCGCTTCAGGCCGACCTGGTCATCGTCGAAGGCGTCATGGGCCTGTTCGACGGCCAGCCCAGCGCGGCGGACCTGGCGCAGCGCTTTGGGTTGAAGGTCCTTGCTGTGATTGACGCCAGCGCCATGGCCGGCACCTTTGGCGCGCTGGCCTGGGGCCTGCAGCATTACCGGGAGAGCCTGGCCTTTGCCGGCGTGCTGGCCAACCGCGTTGCGTCGCCGGGCCATGCCGTGATGCTGCAGGACGGACTGCGCGACCCGGCGCAGTGGCTGGGCGCGCTGATGCGCAACGAGGCGCTGACGCTGCCCGAGCGGCACCTGGGCCTGGTCATGGACCACGAACTGGGCGATGCCATGGCGCGGCTTGATGCGGCGGCCGATGCGCTGGCCGGCACCCCGCTGGGTCAGATGACGGCGGATGATCTGCAAGACTGGGCGGTCAGCTTTGCGCCCCCCGATGCGCCGGTGCAAGAGTTACCGCCAGACGCCTTGCAGGGCCAGACCATTGCCGTGGCGCGCGATGCGGCTTTCTGCTTTTTATATGCCGCCAACCTCGACTGTCTGCGGGCCATGGGTGCCCGTCTGGTTTACTTTTCACCCCTGCTGGATGTTGCGCTGCCGCCTTGCGATGCTTTGTGGCTGCCGGGCGGCTATCCCGAACTGCACGCCGAAACGATGGCCGCCAACACCGGCATGAAAGCCAGCATCGCCGCGCATGTGCAGTGCGGCAAGCCGGTCTGGGCCGAGTGCGGCGGCATGATGGCCTTGTTCGACCAGCTCATAGCCCTGGATGGCAGCATTTTCCCGATGTGGGGCATCCTGCCCGGCAGCGCGACGATGCAAAAGCGCCTGGCCGCCCTGGGGCCGCAGCAGCTTGAGGTCGCTGGCGGAACCCTGCGCGGCCACACGTTTCACTATTCCACCTGCGCCACGCCGCTGGAGGCGTCCAGCCGTACCCAGGCCGCGCCGGGGCGCACTCTGCGCGGCGGTGGCGAAGCGCTGTATGCCCTGGGGTCGGTGAAAGCCAGTTATTTCCACGCCTGGTTCGCGTCCAGCCCGTCGGCGGCGGCCCGGCTCTTTCTAAAGAATGCGCATGACTGAACAAGCCGGCAACTGGCGCAACATGGCAGCGGGCAGCGACAGGGCCGATAGCGGCGTTTATGGCCCGCAGCGCATCGTCTGCCTCACCGAAGAGCCCACCGAGTGGTTGTACCTGCTGGGCGAAGAGCGGCGCATCGTCGGCATCTCGGGCTATACCGTGCGCCCGCCGCGCGCCCGGGAGGAAAAGCCCAAGGTCAGCGCCTACCTGAGCGCCAAGATCGACAAGATCGTGGACTTGCGCCCCGACTGCGTGATCGGATTTTCGGACCTGCAGGCCGACATCGCGGCGCAGCTGGTCAAGCGCGGCATCCAGGTCACCATCTTCAACCAGCGCAGCGTGGCCGAGATTTTCTCGATGATGTACCAGCTCGCCGCCATGGTCGGGCAGGTCGAGCGCGGCATGGCGTTGATCCGCACCATGCAGCAGCGTCTGCTGGCCATCGAGCAGGCGGCCAGCGGGCTCAAGCGCCGCCCTCGCGTGTTTTTCGAAGAATGGAACGACCCGCACATCAGCTGCATTGCCTGGGTGTCCGAGCTGGTCGGCATTGCCGGCGGCGACGACTGCTTTCCGGAATTGGCGAAAGAGGCGATGGGCAAGGGCCGCATCATCGCCGACGGTCTGGAGATCGTGCGGCGCGCGCCCGACATCATTTTCGGCTCCTGGTGCGGCAAGAAGTTCCGGCCCGAACTGGTCGCCGCCCGGCCCGGCTGGGAGAACGTACCGGCCCTTCAAAACAAGCAGTTGTTCGAGATCAAGTCGTCCGAAATCCTGCAACCCGGCCCGGCGGCGCTGACCGACGGCGTCGAAAAGCTGCACCGCTTCATCATGGAATGGAGCCGCCTGCATGGCTGAAGAGTCGGCGATTGCCAAAAGCGAGCTGATTTTGGGCGGCCAGAAAAGCGGCAAGTCGCGCCGCGCCGAGCTGCTGGCGCGCAGTTGGCTGGACCGGTCGCCCGCGCACCGCGCCGTGCTGATCGCCACCGCGCAGCCGTGGGACGAGGAAATGCGCGAACGCATCGCCCGGCACCAGGAGGACCGGGCCGCCCGCGTACCCGGTATGCGCATGGTGGAGGAGCCCCTGCGACTGGCCCAGGCGCTGGCTCGTCACACCCAGCCGCAAACCTTGGTCGTGGTGGACTGCCTGACCCTGTGGCTGACCAACTGGCTCATGCCGGCAGAAAAATCAAATGAAAAAGAGCCTGTAGCGCTCGACCCGCATGCGCAAGCAGCTTTGCTTTTAAGGGCAATCGAAAGCGCCGCCGGCCCGGTGGTGCTGGTGGGCAACGAAATCGGCCTGGGCGTGATTCCGCTCGGGCGCGAAACCCGCGCCTTTGTCGATGCGCTTGGCCGGCTGAACCAGGACGTGGCGCGGGTGTGCCAGCGCGTGACCTTCATGGCGGCCGGTTTGCCGCTGACGCTGAAAGGCACGCCATGAAAGCTTTTGCCGCCCTGTGGTGGGTGGTGTGCTTCCTGGCCATGGCGCCGGCCCACGCCCTGCAGCTCACCGACGACCGGGGCATCAGCGTCACCTTCGCGTACAGTCCCCAGCGCATCGTCAGCCTGCTGCCGTCGCTGACCGAAAGCGTGTGCGCGCTGGAACAATGCCAGCGCATCGTGGGGGTGGACCGCTATTCCAATTACCCGGCCAGCATCCAGCGCCTGCCGGTGCTGGGCGGAGGGATCGATCCGAACATCGAGGCCGTCGTCGCGCTCAAGCCCGACGTGGTGCTGCTGGCCGTTTCGTCGCGCGCCAGCGAACGCCTGGAATCGTTGGGCGTGAAAGTGCTGGCGCTGGAGCCGAAGAACCATGCGGATGTCCGGCGGGTGCTGAAAAGGCTGGGCGCGCTGCTGGAGATTCCTGATGAAGCGGGCGCTGACCGGCTCTGGCGCGTCATCGATGCCAGCGTGCAGGCGGCGGCCCAATCGCTTTCGCCCCAGGCCAAAAACACGCGGGTCTATTTTGAAGCCAGCCGTGGGCCGTATGCGGCGGGCGAAGCGTCCTTCATTGGCGAAACCCTGACGCGTCTGGGCGTGAAAAATATCATTCCTGCTGCGCTGGGGCCGTTTCCTCGCATCAACCCCGAGTTCGTGGTGCGTGCCAACCCGGACCTGATCATGGTCGGCAGCCGCAACATGCAGGCGATGGCGGCATATCCGGGCTGGTCGAGCATCAAGGCCGTGAAAGAGCGGCGCATCTGCGCCTACAGCCCTGAGGAATCCGACGTGGTGGTGCGGCCCGGCCCGCGCATGGCCGAGGCGGCCCGCATCATGGCCCGATGCATCGCGGACAAGGCCGGATGAGCCCGTCATTCAGGCACCAGCACCGCAAGGCGTTCTGGCTGGCGAGCGGTCTGCTGGTGGTTTCCGCGGTCTTGCTGCTGCTGGGCATGAGCGTGGGCAGCACCGGTTTTGACAGCGTGCTGGCCCTGCGGCGTGAGCCGCAGGCGCTGCTGATCGTGCTTGACATCCGGCTGCCGCGCACCTTGGGCGCCTGGCTGGCCGGCGCCTTGCTGGGGCTGGCCGGCGCAGTGGCGCAGGGGCTGTTCCGCAATCCACTGGCCGATCCGTATTTGCTGGGCAGCGCCTCAGGCGCATCGCTGGGTGTGGCGCTGGCCATGGCCGTGTTTGGCGTGTCGCCACTGGCCACGCACTGGCTGGCGCGCATCGGGCTGACGGGCGCGGCCTTTGTCGGCGCCGTGCTCGCCGTGCTGCTGACGCTGCTGCTGGCCAAGGGCGTGCAGCACACGCTGCGGCTGCTGCTGGCGGGCGTGATCGTCGGCGTGGTGCTGGGCGCCGTCACGTCCTTGATCTTGCTGCTCACGCCCGAAATCATGCAGGCGATGCAGTCCTTCATGCTGGGCAGCACCGGTTATGTCGGCTGGACCGCCTGCGCCATCATGGCGGCCGTGTTTGCCTTCATGATGGGCGCCGCCTGGATGATGAGCCATGCGCTCGATGGCCTGGCGTTGGGCGAAGCCACGGCGCGCAGCCTGGGCCTTGCGCTGCCACAGATGCGCGCCGCGCTGGTGGCGGTGCTGGCGCTGAGCACCGGCACGGCGGTGGCGCAAACCGGGCTGATTGCCTTCGTCGGGCTGGCCGCGCCGCACCTGGTGCGCTCGGTCGTCAAGACCACGCACGGCCGGCTGATCGGGCTGGCCAGCCTGATGGGCGCGGTGCTGCTCACCGCTGCCGACATCCTGGCCCGGGGGCTGATAGCGCCGCAGGAATTGCCCGTGGGCGTGCTGACCGCCGTGCTGGGCGGCACCTACCTGCTCTGGCTGATGCACCGCAACACCGGCCGGGGCAGTGCTCTATGAACGCCAGGCAAGCTCCAGCCTTGGCTATTGATTCGGTAGCTATTGAAGCCCGTCATGTAAGCGCAAAGCTGGAAAATATCGAGGTTTTGCATGGAATTTCACTGGCCCTCGCCGGCGGCCGCTGGACCAGCATCGTCGGCCCCAACGGCGCGGGAAAATCAACCCTGCTCAAGGTGCTGGCCGGGCTGCTGGCGCACAGCGGCGAGGTGGTTTTGCTGGGCCAGCCGATGGCCAACATGCGCGGGCGCGACCGGGCAAGGCAGCTGTCGTGGCTGGGCCAGAACGAAAGCTCGGCCGACGACCTGACCGCCTACGACGTTGCCATGCTGGGCCGCCTGCCGCACCAGCCCTGGCTGGCGCCGCCAAGCAGCGGCGACCATGGCGCCGTCGAGCGCGCCTTGCGTGCCACGCAGGCCTGGGACTGGCGTCACCGGCCGCTCGGCCAGCTCTCGGGCGGCGAGCGCCAGCGCGTGCTGCTGGCACGCGCGCTGGCGGTCGAGTCCGAGGTCCTGCTGATGGACGAACCGCTGGCCAACCTCGACCCGCCGCACCAGACCGACTGGCTCTTGATGGTGCGCGCGCTGGTCGCCAGCGGCAAAACCGTGGTCAGCGTGCTGCATGAAATTTCGTTCGCGTTGCAGGCCGATGCGCTGGTGGTCATGAGCCGTGGCCGCATAGCCCACCAGGGCGGCTGCGCCGATGCCGCGACGCACCGTGCGCTGGAAGACGTGTTTGACCACCGCATTGCCGTGCACCACCTGGCCGGTCAATGGCTGGCGTTGCCAAGAATCTAGCCTTTTGTCAGACCGAAACGCCCGGCGCACCGGATGCGTGTGATTTTTAGAAGGCTGGTGCCAGGATGCTAAACTGAAGCATAAATTCAGGTGGCCTGCAGACTTCGGTTTGCAGGCTTAAACGGGAAGTCGGTGCGCACGGGTCATTCACCAACCCACGCTATTCCGACGCTGCCCTCGCAACGGTAAACGAGTCAAAGCCGGGTCCATCACCACTGTGCCAACGCATGGGAAGGGGGCCTGGCAGATCAAGCTTTCTGCTTTTTCATTCGTGAGCCCGGAGACCGGCCTGATTTCTTGCGCGTGATCTTGCGATGGGCAAGGGTCAGCAGGCGACAGCCCACGGCGTTTTCGGATATTTTTGTTCCGGCATGCGCTGCTCTTGCGGCTTCGCCTTCTTTCTCCTTTTCTTCCCCTTCGCTTCATCACACCCATTCAATCTATCGCGCGATGGGCGTGGAGGAGACAGCATGTTGAAGCAACGCATTTCAGCGTCAGCGTCGTGAGCAGCGGCACCGTCTGGTTTGTAGGAGCGGGTCCGGGCGACCCGGAACTCATCACCGTGAAGGGCAGGGCCTTGATGGAGCGCGCCGGCGCCATCTTGTTTGCCGGCTCACTGGTCAGCGAGGCCGCCATGCGCTGGGCGCCAGCAGGCTGCGTGATTGCCGACAGCAAGGAGATGACGCTGGAGCAGATGTCGGCCTGGCTGATCGCACAGGCCGGGCGCTGCCAGACCGTGGTGCGCCTGCAAACCGGCGACCCCGGCCTATACGGCGCGCTGATCGAACTGGTGCAGCCGCTGGACGCAGCGGGCGTGCCGATTGCCGTGGTGCCGGGCGTGTCGTCGGCCATGGCTTCGGCGGCGGCGGCGGTGGAAAGCCTGACGCTGCCCGAAGTGACCCAGACCGTGATCTTCACCCGGGTGGAAGGGCGCACCCCCATGCCCGAGGGCGAATCGCTGGAGGCGCTGGCGGCGCACCACAGCACCTTGTGCATCTTCTTGAGCATCACGCTGATGGGCCGGGTCACCGCTGCGCTGACGGCGGCGGGCTGGTCGCCGGACGCGCCGGTGGTGGTGGTCCACAAGGCCACTTGGCCCGGCGAGCAAAAAATAATTCGCGGCACCGTGGCGACCATCCAGGGCCTGTGCCGGGACGCAAAAATCGTCAGCCAGTCAATGATCATCGCCAGCCCTACGCTGGGCGCGCGGCACTGGGAAACGCTCGCCAAGTCCAAGCTCTACGACGCAAGCTTCACCCATAAATTTCGGCGCGCCAGCATCAGCCCGACCACCGACAGCCCCACAGACCTTCCGGAGACGACATGACAGCAGACACCATTCTTCTGGTGGGCCACGGCTCCCGCGAAAAATCAGGCAACGACGAGATTCTTGCTTTTGCCGCGCAGTGGCGCCTGCGCCAGCCGGGCTGGCGCATCGAGGTCTGCTTCATCGAGTTTTCCGAGATCACCATGAGCGAAGGGCTGCGCCGCGCTGCCGCAGGGGCGGAGCGGGTGCTGGTGGTGCCGCTGATCCTGAATGCCGCCGGCCATGTGAAGATGGACATTCCGCAGGCCATCGACGGCGCGCGGCTGAAGTTCCCGCAGGTGCGCTTCCTTTACGCGCCGCACCTCACGGCCTGCGACCACATCCTGGCCATCGTCAAGCGCCGCCTCAAAGGCGCCATGCAGGCGCTGGACATGCCCGACCCCACCACCACCGGCGTGGTGATCCTGGGGCGCGGCTCGTCGGACCGGCAGGCCAATGGCGACATGGCCAAGATGGCGCGCTGGCTGATGGAGGAAACCGACCATGAACTGGTCGATCTGGCGTTCACGGGCATCACCTGGCCGCGCCTTGAAAAAGCCGTGCAGCGCCAAAGCCTGCTGGGCATGACGCAGGTGGTGGTGCTGCCGTACTACCTGTTCAACGGCACGCTGGTCGAGCGCATCGGCCGGCAGGTTGAAAATCTGAAAGCGCAGTACCCGGCGATTCGTTTCACCTCGACGGCCTACTTCGGCTTCGAGCGCGAGATTTTCGAGGTGCTGGAAGAGCGCGTCATTGACCTCAAGCGCGGCGCGCCCGAGTCGCTGATGCCGTGCGACGGCTGCAAATACCGCGCGTTCGGCGTCGAGCATGGCCTGGGCGGCCACCACCATGACGACGCCGTGCCGCACACGCATGAGCATGATCACGCGCATGAGCAGCCGCACGTCCACGCGGTGATTCAAATTCATTCCCAGCCGCAGGGGCATGAAGCGCCGCATGGCCACGGGCATGACCATCCGCATCCGCATCCGCACCCGCATCCGCATCCGCACGAAGCCGCACACCCATGACCGCCAACGTCGTCACCGAGCAGCTCACCGCCGCCGGCCGCGCCATCGAGCACGATTCTTTTGCCGTCATCGACCGCGAGGTGACGTCTCACGCCTACACAGCGGGCCAGTGGCCCATCGTGCGCCGCATGATCCACGCCAACGCCGACTTCGACTTCAACGGCCTGACCGACTTTCACCCGCAGGCGGTGAAGGCCGGCGTGGCCGCCGTGCTGTCGCGCACCACCCGCGTGGTGGCCGATGTGGAGATGATCTGCGTCGGCCTGTCGGCGCCGCGCCTGGGCCACTTCGGCATGGCCGCGCACCAGTTCATCTCGGATGCCGATGTGATCGAAGCGGCCAAGGCCCAGGGCACGACCCGCGCCGTGCAGGCCATGCGCAAGGCGCACCGGCTGGGGCTCATCGACGGCGCCATCGTCGGCATCGGCAATGCGCCGACCGCGCTGATCGAGCTGGTGCGGCTGATTCATGAAGAGGGCGCCCGTCCGGCGCTGGTGGTGGGCATGCCGGTCGGCTTTGTCTCGGCGGCCGAATCCAAAGAGCTGATGGCGCTGGAAAACGCCGTGCCCTGGGTGGTGATTCGCGGCCGCAAGGGCGGCTCGACGCTGGTGGTGGCGGCCATCCATGCGCTGCTGGGCCTGGCCGAAGCGCAAGAACTGGCGGAGCAGGCGCCGGCATGATGGACAAGAACGCGCCACGCGGCACACGCACCGGTTTCACCACCGGCGCGTGTTCGGCGGCGGCGGCGCGGGCGGCCACGCTGGGGCTGCTCACGGGCCAGGTGCCCGGCAGCATCGAGTGCCTTCTGCCCAATGGCGACCTGGTGACTTTCGCCGTGCTGAATGGCGCGGTCAACGGCGAAACGGCGCACGCCATGGTCATCAAGGACGCGGGCGACGACCCCGACTGCACCGACAAGGCGCACCTGACCGCCGATGTGTCACTGCGCCGCGACCTGCCCGGCCAGGTGCTGCTGACCGGCGGGTTCGGCGTGGGCACGGTGACCATGCCCGGCCTGGGGCTGGCGGTGGGCGGGCCGGCCATCAACCCGGTGCCGCGCCGCAACATCACCACCAACGTGCAGGCGGCGGCCGGCGAGTTGCTGGACGAGGCTGGCTTCGAGGTCTGCATTTCCGTGCCGCAAGGCGTGGAGATGGCCAAGAAAACCCTGAACGCCCGGCTCGGCATACTGGGCGGCATTTCCATCCTGGGCACCACCGGCATCGTCAAGCCCTATTCGACGGCCGCCTACCGGGCCAGCGTGGTGCAGGGCGTGCAGGTGGCGGGCACGCTGGGGCACGGCGTGGTGGTGCTGACGACCGGCGGGCGCACCGAAAAATTCGTCATGGCCGAAATGCCGCACCTGCCCGAACCGGCTTTCGTGCAGATGGGCGACTTTCTGCGCTACGCCATGAGCGCCGCCGTGAAGGCCGGCCTGAAGCAGGTGGTGATTGGCGGCATGGTCGGCAAGCTGACAAAAATTGCGCAGGGCGAAACCATCACCCACGCCGGCCGGGCCGAGGTCGATACCGGGCTGCTGGCCGACATTGCCGCCAGCCTGGGCGCGGCGCAAGACGTGTGCGAGGCCATTCGCGGCAACGAAACCGCCCGCTATGCCGGCGAGCGCATGGATGCGCTGGGCCTGGGCCCGGCTTTTCACAAGGCGCTGGCGGAGCGCGTGATCCAGACCCTGAGCGCTCGCTACCCCGATCAATTCGATTTGAAAGTGCTGGTCTGCGACTTTGACGGTCGCAAGATAGCGGAGGCCCCTTGAATCTAGAAACAACCAACCCGCTCGAAAAATGCCGGATCATCGGCGTGCTCGATGACGGCGCGGCCAGCCTGGCCCCTACGGCGTTGGCGCACTTGGAGCGGGCGCAGCTGGTGATTGGCGGCGCGCGCACGCTGCAATTGTTCAGCAACCACCTTGACCCGGCCGCTCAGCGGCAGGACCTGACCGGCGCGCTGGCGCAGGTGCCCGAGTGGATTCGCGCTGCCCAGGCAGAAAACCTGCGCGTGGTGGTGCTGGCCACCGGCGACCCGCTGTGCCACGGCATCGCCGCCTACCTGGCGTCGCGCCTGTGCATCGAGGCCATCGAGGTCATTCCGAACGTCTCCACGCTGCAACTGGCCTGTGCCCGGCTTGGGCTGCCGTGGCAGGACATGAAGTTCTCATCGGTCCACAGCAAGGACGCCGGCGACTGGGCGGAAGGCGCCGAGCCCGGCCACGGCCTGTACGCGCTGCTGCGCGACATCCGCCACCACGACCGGCTGGCCATCTTGACCAGCCCCGCCAACACGCCGGACCGCATCGCCCGCATGCTGGTCACGGAGGGCCTGGCCGATGATTTCGAGATGGCCGTGGCCGAGCGCCTGTGCCAGCCCGGGGAACGCATCGTCAGCGGCATGGCCATCAGCGCCGCCGCGCAGATGCCGTTCGCCGACCCGAACGTGGTGCTGCTGTGGCGCACTTGCGTGCGCCCATCGCCGGTGCTGCTGGGCCTGCCTGACGCGAGCTACCAGCAGCGCTACCCGGAAAAAGGCCTGATCACCAAGAACGAAGTGCGCGTGGTGTCGCTGGCCCGCATGCAGCTGCGCGCCGCCAGCGTGGTCTGGGACATCGGCGCCGGGTCGGGCTCGGTGGGCCTGGAGGCGGCGCGCCTGTGCCGCCAGGGCCATGTGTACGCGATGGAAAAAAATATCGACGACAGCGCCATCGTGCGGGCCAACCGCCGGGCGCTGGGCATCAGCAACCACACGCTGGTGCACGGCAAGGCGCCCGAAGGCCTGCAGCACTGGCCCGACCCGGACGCGGTGTTCGTCGGCGGCTCGGGCGGCGAGCTGGCCGGGCTGATCCGTTTGATCCTGCAGCGCCTCAAGCCCGAGGGCTGGCTGGTGATGAACTTCGTCACGCTGGAAAACCTGGCCGTGGCTGTCGAGACGCTCAAGTCGCTGGGCGTGGCCTGGGACGTGCTGCAGCTCCAGGCCTCGCGCAGCAAGCCCATCCTGCACATGAACCGCATGGCCGCCGAAAACCCGGTGTGGCTGGTGTGCGCGCAAAAGGTCGTGGTGGCCAAGGCACCCGCAAAGGAAAACAATGATGACTGATCCCGATGCGGTTTCTTCGGTGCCCGCGCCGGGACGCCTGTTCGGCGTGTCCCTGGGCCCCGGCGACCCCGGCTTGATCACCCGCCGCGCCTGGGCCTTGCTGAAGCGCACCGATGCGGTCTGGACCTATCCGGTGCGCAGCCTGCGCAAGGAAAGCTACGCGCTCGACATCGCGCTGCGGGCCGGGCTGGCGTTGCCTGCCGCGCACCAGCCGCTGCTGTTTCCCATGACGCACGAAGCGGAAAAACTCGCCCGCCACTGGCTCAAGGCCGCCGAAACCGTGAAGGCGCTGCTGGCCACCGGCCGGGACGTGCTGTTTCTGGTCGAAGGCGACGCCTCCACCTACGCCAGCTTTTGCTACCTGGCCAGGGTGCTGCGCGAGCTCGATGCAGATGCCAGCATCGACATCGTGCCCGGCGTCACATCCTTCAACGCCGCCTGCGCGCGGCTGCAGATGCCGTTGTCGGAGCAGGACGACACCATCGCCATCGTGCCGGCGGCCTACGGCATCGAGGCGGTCGAAAAAATGCTGGACGACTTCGACACGCTGGTGCTGATGAAGGTCAAGCCGCTGCTGGACGATTTGATCGATCTCTTGGCGCGCCGTGGCCTCCTGCCGCACAGCCGGTTCATTGAAAAAGCCGGCTCGCCGGTCGAGCGCATCGTGCATGACGTGGCCCAGCTTAAGGGCACCACGGTCAACTACCTGTCGCTGCTGCTGGTGAAAAACCCGGGGCGCGCGCGCGGCGAGATGCAGCGCGGCTGCCGCAAGAAAACAAGCACTGAAATTGAAGAGGAAACTTTAGGATGACCATGAATCCCTTGCCACTTGCCGACTCCGCCGTGCGCGTCGTCCTCGTCGCCATCACCAAGCACGGCGCGCAGCAAACCGCCGCACTGGCGCGCCAGTTGCCGCAGGCCAGCGTCTGCGTGGCTGAAAAATTCGCTGCGTTGATGGACGGTTTGCCCAACCCGGTGCGCGCCTACAGCGGCGCCTTTCGCGATGAAATCGCCACGCTGTTCACTGAATTCGACCAGGTGGTTTTCTTTGTCTCGCTGGGCGCGGTGGTGCGGCTGATCGCGCCGCACCTCAAAAGCAAGGACGAGGACCCCGGCGTGCTGGTCGTCGATGACGCCGGGCAGTTCGTCATTCCGGTGCTCTCCGGCCATGTCGGCGGCGCCAACGCCATGGCCGAAGAAGTCGCCGTGCTGCTGGGCGCCACCGCCGTGCTGACCACCGCGTCCGACGTGGGCAAGACCATTCCGGTCGATATTCTGGGCCGCGAACTCGGCTGGAAGGTCGAGGCGCCCAAGCTCAACATCACCCGCGTGTCGGCCCATGTCGTCAATGGCGAGCCGATCGCGGTGGTGCAGGAAGCGGGCAGCCCGGACTGGTGGACCCGGCCAACGCCGCTGCCCGCCACCATCCACAAATTCAGCCGTTTCGACGATGTGGACCTGGCCCATTTCAAGGCGGTGCTGTGGATCACCCATGCCGAGGTCACGGACGAGCGCTGGCAGCAGTTGAATGAGCGCCTGGTGGTGTACCGCCCGCCGCAAGCG
>JAQGMZ010000196.1 GCA_028292045.1 Polaromonas sp.
CCGGCACGCAGCAGGCTTTGAGCTTGCAGGCTGCGGGCGGCGGCTCGCTCGGGGCGTTGCTGCTGGGCCACCCGGGCGTGGCGGCAGCGGCCGGCGGCACCATGGCGGGCTCCAACCTGCTGGCCAAGAAGATGACCAACCCCGAGTTTGTCAAGTGGCTCGGTCAATCGACCAAGCTGTCGCCGTCGGTCAGCGCGTCAGAGGTCAACGCATTGGCGCAACTGATGGGGCGCTAGAAGAACAGCGCTCCCAAGCTGATGGCGCCGACCACCAGGGCGCAAACGATCAGCAGCAGCGGGCCTAGAAACCCGAAAACGTGGCCTACCGATTCGGCCGATTCAATGTCTGAGTAGTCAGTATTCATCCCGCAAATGTAAACCCTGCCGAGCAATCAGCAGGGTTTTTTGCTTTTCCGAAAGAAAAATCCCATGGCCGGTGTCATCGCCTCTCTGCCGAAGTTTCAATTCTCCGCCGCCAATGGCGCTCCCCTGGTGGGCGGCACGCTGACCGTGTGCGTCGCCGGCACCACGACGCCCATGCCGACCTGGCAGGACAGCGCCATGGGCATTGCCAACACCAACCCGATCACGCTGGACGCGCGCGGCGAGTGCCTGATCTGGCTCGATCCGGGCAGCGTCTACAAGTTCATCCTGAAGAACGCGGCCGGCGTGGTGCAGTGGACGGTGGACGGCATCACCAATGCGGCAGCGCTCGCCCATGCGCTGCGCGCCGAGCTGACCGGACCCGGCGGCGCGGCCATGCTGGGCGGCGCGGTGCAGATGGTGGCATCGCTCACCGCGCTGCGCTCGCTGCTCAAGGCCAGCGCCAGCAAAAACGCCTTTGTCAGCGGCTACTACGCCGCGGGCGATGGCGGCGGGGGCAGCTACTACCTGGACGCGGCCGACAGCGCCAGCCTGGACAACGGCGGCACGGTCATCGTCGGCACCGACGGCGGGCGCTGGAAGTTCGCCGGCAGCGTGCATGCGGGCACCTTTGGCGCGGTGGGCGACTACAACGGCACCACCGGGCGCGACAACACCGCCGCGCTGCAAGCGGCCATCGACGCGGGCGCGAGCCGCCTGCCCAAGGGCCGCTACAAGATCACCGCCCCGCTGACCATGCGCGCGGGCATGTGCCTGCACGGGGACGACGAGTACAACACCGTCATCGAGCAGACCGGCGCCTGCCCGATCTTCGTCAACGACCCGGCGGCCGTGCCCGACTTTGCGCGCACCAATCTCTCGCGGATCACGCTGCGCGGCGGCACGCTGGCGCACAAGTACACGCTCACCGGCACCAACGTGCAGTCCCTGGGCGACTGGAGCCGCGTGCGGTTTGAAAACCAGACCGTGCGCGGCATCGACTGCGATCGCTACTTCATCGCCAACAATTTTTATAACTGCGTGTGGTTTTACTGCACCAGCGGGATTCAGTGCGGCATGTTCGCCAACCTGAACAACTTCGTGAACTGCCGCTTCGAGGGCATGGCGCAAAACACCATTGTTTTCCTGGATGGCGCCCCTCCTGGCTCGCCCGGCACGGGACGCGGCGGCGAAGTGAACGTCTTCACCGGCTGCCGGTTTGAAGCGCGCAAGACGCCGCTCACCGACACGGGCTTCACGCTGGCGATTCTCAAGACCTGCACGAATACCGTGTTTGACGGCTGCTACATCGAGGACACCTGGCAGACCATTCTCGTGGAAGAGGGCGCTGGCCCCTACGGCACCACCGTGTTTCGCAACTGCAAGTTCTCCGGGCAGGAGGTCAGCGTGCTTCCCGCCGGGCCGAAGTCCGAGCGCTTTTACTCCGACGGCGTGGTGACGTTTGACAACAACTATTTTGAGTTCGGCACGACCAACACCGGCACGGCCAGGCTGCACCTGGTCGGCTCGAACGCCGGGCTGAACACCAGCAACGCGCAGGTGCTGCTGGCCGCGCCCAGCGTGGACGGCGGGCAGGTGCTGGCCAAGCCCTGGGCGCCGGCATCGGGCACGACCAAGACGCTGCTGAGCGTCACGCGCGCCGACCTCACCAATGCGGCGGCCAATGCCGGCGTGGTCAGCGGGCGGGTTCGCCTGGCCGTCACCGGCGCAGACGCGGCGGGCGTGCCGTTTTCGTTCAACCGCGCTTACCCGTTCGTCATCACCGGCTTTTCCAATGCCGCGATGACGGCCGTGCTGGGCACGCCGACCACCGCCGAGAGCAACGCGCCGGGCGCCGTCCTGACGCTGGCGGCCAGTGGCGCGAGCGCCGGGGGCATCTCGCTGGGCGCGACCGTCACGCTGGCCGGGATGCTGGCCTGCCAGGCGCGCGCCGAGATCGACTGGTGCCTTGCCTTTAACTCGGGCTATGCGCGCCCGGTCGTTTCCATCCTGTAACCCACGCCGAAAGCACCATGCAAAAATACCAGAACAGCGCGACCACCCTGCGCGGCGACGCAATCAAGGGCGCGCAAATCACCGTCACGACGCTGGCGGGCGACCTTGCCACGCTCTACAGCGACAACGGCGTGACGCCGCAAGCCAACCCGATCATCACCGGGCGCGATGGCGAATATGCCTTTTACGCGGCGGACGGGCGCTACAACCTGACCGTGGCCGCGCCCGGCTATGCCACCGACGTGGTGACCGACATCAACCTGTTTGACACCGAAGGCCTGGCCGAGGGCGTGCTGGTCAATGTGGCCGAAGTGCTGGCCGCCAAAGTGGAGGTGCTGGCCAATGCCGCCATTGCTTCGGCCGCCGAGGATGGCGCGGTGCTGGCGGTCACGCAAAGCCTGGGCCATGCGGCGGCGGCTGCGGCGTCTGCGCTCGAAGTGCTGGGGGCCGAGGTGGCGACGGCGGGCAGCGCATCGGCTGCGGCTGACAGTGCTGCTGCTGCAGCAGCCAGCAAGGCGGCTTCTGCGCACATTTACCCCGGCAGCTACGCCACAGATCCAACGACGCGGCCCGATGGCACGGCGCGGCAGGTGGGCGACACGGCATTCAATTCGACCGCCGGGCTCATGAAGCTCTGGAATGGCGCGACATGGCAGGCGAGCGACATCAACACGGCCAACCTGGCGGCCAGCGGCGGCGATGCGCTCTTGGGGCATTTGCAGACGGGAACGGGCGCGGTCACAACCACGGTGCAGGACGCTGTTCGCCGCCTGGAGTCGGTACACCAGAACAAAAAAACCCGCGTCATTGCCTGCGTGCTGCGCCAGAACACGGCCGGCTCGGGCTGGTATCTCATCAACGATGCGGGACACAACCCGCTAGGCATCGCCAGCGTCAGCGTCGTGGCGGGCCAGCTGACCATTACCTATGATTTCACGGCATCAAAAGTGCTGTCGCTGATTGCCGTGCCTGATGAAACCTTTGCTGCTGGAGGGCTGACCTGCGGGCCATCGGTAGGCTTGACCTCGGCGCAGATTGAACTGTTTGCACCGTTTGAAATGCGTACCCAAGGCACCGTGTGCGCCTGGGGGAACTACCTAGAAAACGGCGTAGACGTGACCGGCACATTTGACGTAGCAGGCGGAACGCTGGCCGTGACGCATCCGAACATGGTGCATGTGGACGCGGGCGGCTCGCCGCTGATGGTGTCCAGCCTGGGCGCACCGGACGGCAACCAAGCCGTGCGCGGCACCGGCCCGACCAAAACCGGGTTTGTACTGAACTACATGCAGCCCATCAGCGGGCGCTTGAACGGCGCATCGGTGACGAGTGTGAATGTGGGAACCAGCGCGGTATGGGATGGAACGGACACCTTGACTGTCACCCATCCGGCA
>JAQGMZ010000205.1 GCA_028292045.1 Polaromonas sp.
GCGGCCCACGGCCTGAACTGGTGCGTGGCCGAAATGGAAAAGCGCTACAAGCTGATGAGCAAGCTGGGCGTGCGCAACCTGGCGGGCTACAACACCAAGATCGACGAGGCCAATGCCAGCGAGGAATTCATCTACAACCCGTTCAGCCTGACGCCCGAAGAGCCCGAGCCGCTGGAGCGCCTGCCCTACATCGTGGTGGTGATCGACGAGCTGGCCGACCTGATGATGGTGGTGGGCAAGAAGATCGAGGAGCTGATCGCCCGGCTGGCGCAAAAAGCCAGGGCCGCCGGCATTCACCTGATCCTGGCCACGCAGCGGCCGAGCGTCGACGTGATCACTGGCTTGATCAAGGCGAACATTCCCACGCGGCTGTCTTTCCAGGTGAGCAGCAAGATCGACAGCCGCACCATTTTGGACCAGATGGGCGCCGAGGCCTTGCTGGGAATGGGTGACATGCTTTACATGCCGAGTGGTACGGGCTATCCAATCCGGGTGCATGGTGCGTTTGTGAGCGACGAGGAAGTCCACCGGGTCGTGGCCTACCTGAAGCAGCAAGGCACGCCCAACTATATAGACGGCGTGCTGGAGGGCGGCACGGTCGAGGGCGATGGCGCCGACCTGGCGGGCGATGCCGGCGGCGAAAAAGACCCAATGTATGACCAGGCGGTCGAAGTGGTGCTGAAAAACCGCAAGGCCAGCATTTCGCTGGTGCAGCGCCACCTCAAGATTGGCTACAACCGCGCCGCTCGCCTGGTGGAAGACATGGAAAATGCCGGACTGGTCAGCGCCATGAGTGGCAGCGGCCAGCGTGAAATCCTGGTGCCTGCAAGGGCGGAGTGATGCTGATGAAACGTATTTTTGCTGCTATTTTGATAGTTTCAAGTGCTCATTTGGCATGGGCAGACGGGCTGGAAAGCCTGGAATCCTTCGTCAAGTCGGTCAGCAGTGGCCGCGCCGACTTTACCCAGGTCGTGACCGCTCCGGCCAAAGAAGGACAGGCCGCCCGCAGCAAGACCTCCAGCGGCACGTTCGAGTTTTCGCGGCCCAACCGTTTCAAATTTCTGTACAAAAAACCGTTCGAGCAAAGCATCGTGGCCGATGGCCAGACGCTCTGGCTGTACGACGCCGATCTGAACCAGGTCACGGCGCGCAAGCAGACGGCCGCACTGGGCTCGACGCCCGCCGCCCTGATTGCCGCCGCGCCCGACCTGCGCGCCCTGCAGGCCGACTTCACGCTGGCTGCCGCGCCAGAAAAGGACGGCCTGGAATGGGTCGTTGCCACGCCCAAAGCCAAGGACGGTCAGCTGCAGGCCGTGCGCGTCGGCTTTCGCGCGGGTGAAAAGCCGGCCGGCCTCGCTGCGCTGGAAATCTATGACAGCTTTGGCCAGCGGTCGGTGCTGAGCTTCAACAAGGTCGAGGTCAACCCGGTGCTGGCCAAAAGCGCTTTTGAGTTCAGCACGCCCAAGGGGGCGGACGTGATCCGGCAGTAAACCCAACTTCAGGCTGCACGGCCCAGGGCCGACCAGCAATCATTTTTTCATGGCAAAGCCTTCTTCCCATCCCCCCCTGGCCGAGCGGCTGCGGCCCAAGAGCCTGGGCGAAGTCATCGGCCAGCAGCATTTGCTGGGCAACGGGCTGCCGCTGCGCATAGCTTTTGAATCGGGCGAGCCGCACAGCTGCATCCTGTGGGGGCCGCCCGGCGTGGGAAAGACCACGATAGCCCGGCTGATGGCCAGCAGTTTCGACGCGCATTTCATCACCATTTCGGCCGTGCTGGGCGGCGTCAAGGACATCCGCGAAGCCGTCGAGCAGGCCGGCATCTGGCAGGCGCAGGGCGGCCGGCGCACCATTGTGTTTGTCGATGAGGTGCACCGGTTCAACAAGAGCCAGCAGGATGCTTTTTTGCCGCATGTGGAAAGCGGCCTGTTCACTTTCATCGGCGCCACCACGGAAAACCCGTCGTTCGAAGTGAACTCGGCATTGCTGTCGCGCGCAGTGGTCTATGTGCTGCAGCCCCTGACCGAGGCCGATCTCCAGCAGATCGTTGCCAGGGTGCTGGCGGAGCATGCGCTTCCGGCCATCGAATCCATAGCAGATGAAGCGGTCAGCCGCCTGGTGGCCTATGCCGACGGCGATGCCCGGCGGCTGCTCAACACGCTCGAATCGCTCAGCGTGGCGGCCAGGGCCGAGAAAATCACGGCGGTCACCGACGACTGGCTGCTCAAGGTGCTGGGCGAGCGCCTGCGCCGCTACGACAAGGGTGGCGAGCAGTTCTACGACACCATCTCGGCGCTGCATAAATCGGTTCGCGGCTCGGACCCCGATGCCGCACTGTATTGGTTCATGCGCATGCTCGATGGCGGTGCCGAGCCGCGTTACATGGCGCGCCGCCTGGTCCGCATGGCCAGCGAGGACATCGGGCTGGCCGACCCGCGCGCGCTGCGCATGGCGCTGGACGCGGCCGAAGTCTATGAACGGCTGGGTTCGCCCGAAGGCGAGCTTGCGCTGGCGCAATGCGTGGTGTACCTGGCTGTCGCGCCCAAGTCCAATGCGGTTTACAAGGCCTTCAACGAAGCCAAGGCCTTCATCAAGCAAGACGGCACCCGCCCGGTGCCCCTTCATTTGCGCAATGCTCCGACCAAGCTCATGAAGGAACTCGACTACGGCAAGCACTACCGCTATGCCCACGACGAGGCGGATGGGTTTGCCGCCGGAGAAAATTATTTCCCCGAAGGCATGGCCGTTCCCCATTTTTACCGCCCGGTCAACCGGGGCCTGGAGATACGGATCGCTGAAAAGCTCCATGAATTGAAACAGAGAAACCATCAGAAAAACTGATGGTGCGCAAATCCCGCTGATAAACACTTCAATTGCGCGATGAACGGAATTTCTCTAGGGTAAACCCCGAAAAAACTTGCCTGTTGGCGCGATTCTCGCTAGAGGCCAATCGATACAATCCGCGCAATAGCTCGCCACCTTCACCCATTCACGTATGGGAAAGAGGCGGGCTTTTTGTTAACTCGCGCAAGCCCGTGGTGATCCCATCGGCTTGCGGCGCAAGCGGAGTTGACCATTCAAACAAAAGGGAGTGCGCGTCATGGAAGTTTTTCTTCAGCAGATCATCAATGGACTGGTACTGGGCAGCATGTATGCCCTGATCGCCCTGGGCTACACCATGGTGTACGGCATCATCAACCTGATCAACTTCGCGCACGGTGAAGTCCTGATGGTCGGCGCGCTGACCAGCTGGACGATCATCGGCCTGATGCAGGAATCCATGCCCGGCACGCCCGGCTGGCTGATTTTGCTGATTTCGCTGCTGATTGCCTTCATCGTCTGCGCCGCGCTGAATTTCACCATCGAAAAAGTCGCCTACCGGCCGCTGCGAAACTCGCCCAAACTCGCTCCCCTGATCACCGCCATCGGCATGTCCCTGCTGCTGCAGACGCTGGCCATGATCATCTGGAAACCCAACTACAAGCCTTACCCGACGCTGCTGCCGGCCGAGCCCTTCCAGTTCGGCGGCGCCGTCATCACGGTGACGCAGCTGTTCATCCTGGGCACCACGGCGGTGTCACTGTCGATCCTGATGTGGCTGGTGCACTACACCAAGCTGGGCCGCGCCATGCGGGCCACGGCCGAGAACCCGCGCGTGGCCGCGCTGATGGGCGTGCGCCCCGACACCGTGATTTCCGCGACCTTCATCATCGGCGCCGTCCTGGCGGCGCTGGCCGGCGTGATGTACGCGTCCAACTACGGCACCGTGCAGCACACCATGGGCTTTTTGCCAGGCCTGAAAGCCTTCACCGCGGCCGTCTTCGGCGGCATTGGCAACCTGGGCGGGGCCGTGCTGGGCGGCATTTTGCTGGGGCTGATCGAGGCCATCGGCGCCGGCTACATCGGCCCGCTGACCGGCGGTTTCCTGGGCAGCCAGTATTCCGACATTTTTGCCTTTATCGTGCTGATTGTCGTGCTCACGCTGCGCCCTTCGGGCCTGCTGGGCGAACGTGTGGCGGACCGGGCCTAGTGCCCGTCACTTCACCGACACACAAGGAGAAATCTTGATGAAAACGAAAAAAATCGCTACGTTCCTGATCGTCGCGCTGGCCTTGCTGGTGCTGCCTTTGCTGCTGCAGCAGGGCGGCAACGCCTGGGTCCGCATCGTCGACATGGCGCTGCTGTACGTGCTGCTGGCGCTGGGCCTGAACATCGTGGTCGGTTATGCCGGCCTGCTCGACCTGGGCTATGTTGCCTTCTTTGCCGTAGGCGCCTACCTGTTCGCGCTGCTCGGCTCGCCGCACCTGGCCGAGGCCTTTCCGTGGATCGCAGCCAGTTTTCCAGAAGGGCTGCACCTGCCGATCTGGGCCATCATTCCGGCCGCCGCTGCGCTGGCCGGGCTGTTCGGCGTGATGCTCGGCGCGCCCACGCTCAAGCTGCGCGGCGACTACCTGGCCATCGTCACGCTGGGTTTCGGCGAGATCATCCGGGTGTTTCTGAACAACCTGGACCGCCCGATCAACCTGACCAACGGCCCCAAGGGCATCAACCAGATCGATTCGATGAAGTTTTTCGGCTTTGACCTGGGCAAGTCGCACACCTTTTTCGGCTTCGAGTTCGCCTCGGTGTCGATGTACTACTACCTGTTCCTGGTGCTGGTGATTTTTTCGGTCATTCTTTGCCACCGGCTTCAAACTTCGCGCATCGGCCGCGCCTGGATGGCGATTCGCGAGGACGAGATCGCCGCCAAGGCCATGGGCATCAACACCCGCAACATGAAGCTGCTGGCCTTCGGCATGGGCGCGACCTTCGGCGGCGTGTCGGGCTCGATGTTCGCGGCCTTCCAGGGCTTTGTCTCGCC
>JAQGMZ010000213.1 GCA_028292045.1 Polaromonas sp.
GCACCCCGGCGATCACGGTCGCCCGGCCGTCGGCATCGAGTTCGAACAGCTCCGGGCGCGCCCAGACTTCGGCGCTCTGGTAGGCGATGAAGATGGGCGCGTCGCCGACGATCTTCACGCCGCGCGCATTGGCATAGGCGCGCAGCGCCTGCCATTGCCTGAAAAAGCACCACTGGCCGAATTTCCAGAAGGCGATGCGCTCGGCCTGCGCGGCACCGGCCTGCTGCAGGGCTTGCAGCTCACGCCGGGCCAGCGGCGCCGGCCAGTCGCACCAGTCGCGTCCGGCATGCAGTTCGGCCAGGGTCATGTACAGGGCATAGTCCTCCAGCCAGCCGGCATGGTGCAGGCAAAAGCCGGCGTAATCCACCTGGTCGCCGACGGTGATCTGCTGCGCAAAACGGGCGGCGGCTTTTGTCAGGCGGGCCATGCGCCAGGGCACGACGGCGCCGAATTCAATCCGCTCATCGCGAAAGTCGGCGGAGGGCTGCAAGTCGGATTCGTCCAGCCAGCCGTGCTGCTGCAGTTCGGCCAGATCGACCAGCAGCAGGTTGCCGGCAAAGGCCGAACTGCTCATGTAGGGCGAATTGCCGGGGCCGATGCCGCCCAGCGGCAGGATCTGCCACAGCGATTGCCGCGCCGTGACCAGCCAGTCGACAAAGTGAAAAGCCGAAGGTCCGAAGTCGCCCGAGCCATGCGGGCCGGGCAATGAAGTAGGGTGCAGCAGCACGCCGCTGGCGCGGGGAAAGGTCATGGGGCAGTCATGGTGCGGCGGGTCAATCGGTGATCACGGTGCCGGCGGCCACCAGCAGCAGCAGGCTGTGGGCGGCAAGCAGCAACGGCGCTTCGCCTTGACCCTGCCAGCGCGTCAGGCCGCGCGGGTGCGCCGTGTCCAGCACGGCCTGCCAGACACCGGCGGGCAGCATGAAGCCATGGTCCCCGGCATCGGGATTGACCAGCAGCAGCAGCGGCGCCTTGGCCCGGCCCGGCTGGCCGATCAGGCAACCCAGCGCCCGCTGGCTGCTGCCGCTCCAGCCTTCGCCCTGCAGCACTTCGCCATGGCTGTTCAGCCACGTCAGGTCGTGCAGGCCCAGCGTGTCCGTCAGGCCGCTGTACCAGCGGTTGCCGAAGGGCAGCAACTGGCGGCGCAGCGACAGCACCCAGGCGGTGAAGTCGATCAGGTCGGGGTCGGCCTCGGCCCAGTCGATCCAGGTGATTTCATTGTCCTGGCAATAAGGGTTGTTGTTGCCGCGCTGGCTGTGGCCCAGCTCGTCGCCGGCGCACAGCATGGGCGTGCCTTGCGCCAGCAGCGTGGTCGCCAGCAGGGCGCGCCGCATGCGGCCGCGCAGGGCGTTGATGCGCGGGTCGTCCGTTTCACCCTCGATGCCGCAGTTGTTGCTCAGGTTGTGGCCGTGGCCGTCTCGGTTGTCCTCGCCGTTGGCCAGGTTGTGGCGCTGGTTGTAGCTCACCAGGTCGCGCAGCGTGAAGCCGTCGTGCGACACCACGTAATTGACCGACACGGCGGGCGCCCGGTTGCGCGGCTGGTACAGGTCGGACGAGGCGCACAGGCGCAGCGCGAAGTCGCCGCGCGACGGCGCGCTGCTTTTACCTTCCAGCCAGAAGCCGCGCATGGCGTCGCGGAAATGGTCGTTCCACTCCAGCCAGCCGCGCGGAAAGTTGCCCGCCTGGTAGCCGCCAGGCCCAATGTCCCAGGGTTCGGCGATCAGCTTGACCCTTGAGAGCACCGGGTCCTGCGCCACGGCGGTAAAGAATGCGCCGCCCGGCGAAAATCCGTGGTCGCCCCGGCCCAGCACGGGCGCCAGGTCGAAGCGAAAGCCGTCGACATGCATGTCGCCCACCCAGTAGCGCAGGCTGTCCATCACCAGCTGCAGCACCCGGGGCTGGCGGATGTCCAGCGTGTTGCCGCAGCCGCTGTGGTTCTCGAACGCCCCCGGCGATTCAGCCGGGTGCCGGTAGTAGCTGGCGTTGTCGAGGCCGCGAAAGCTCAGCGTCGGGCCGTCGCCGCCCGATTCGGCGGTGTGGTTGAACACCACGTCGAGCAGCACCTCGATGCCCTGCGCATGCAGTATTTTGACCATGCTGCGGAATTCGCCGCGCATCGCTTGTCCGTCCGGGCTGGACGCCAGCCGCGGGCTGGGCGCAAAAAACGCCAGCGTGTTGTAGCCCCAGTAGTTGCGCAGCCCCATGCCGGCCAGCCGTTCCTCGTCCAGCGCGTAATGCACCGGCAGCAGACTGACGCCGGTCACGCCCAGGCGCTGCAGGTGCGCAAGCGATGCCGGATGCGCCAGCCCGGCATAGCTGCCGCGCAGGGCTTTGGGCACTTGCTGGTTCAGCTGGGAAAAGCCCTTGACGTGCACTTCGTACAGCACCGTGTCCTGCAGCGGCACGCCCGGCGGCCGGTCGCCTTGCCAGTCGAAACCGTCGTGCACCACCCGGGCCTTGAGCGCGAGGGCGCCGTTGTCGCGGGTGTCCATGTGCAGCGGATGCTGGCGGTCGGCGCCGAAGTGCTCATCGTGCCATTCAAGCTTGCCCACCACCTCGCGCGCATACGGGTCGAGCAGCAATTTGTGCGGATTGAACAGGTGGCCCCGGTCGGGCCGCCACAGGCCATGGGCGCGCAGGCCATAGACCAGGCCGGGCGCCGCGCCGGGCAGGTAGCCGTGCCAGACGTCGTTGGTGTGGGCCGGCAGCATCAGCCCGTGGGTCTCGAGCGTGCCGTCGTCGTCGAACAGGCACAGGGCCATGGCCTGCGCATGGGCCGAAAACACGGCAAAATTCACGCCCTCGCCATCCCAGGTGGCGCCCAGCGGCCACGGCCGGCCGGGCAGTAACTCTAACTTCATGCATTCCATTCGAAAAAGACGGTGGCCAGCGGCGGCAGCGTCAGCAGCAGAGAATAAGGCTGTCCGTGCCAGGGCACCGCTTCGGCCGTGGCGGCGCCCAGCGGCGTGCCGGCATTGCTGCCGCCGTAATGGGCCGAGTCGGTGTTGAGCCGCTCGCGGTATTCGCCGGGCTGCGGCACGCCCAGGCGGTAGGCGGTCTGCACCGTGGGGGTGAAGTTGCAGGCGACCAGCATCAGGCGCTGCGCATCCAGGCCGCGCCGCACGAAGCCGAGCACCGAATGCGCCGCATCCTGGTGGTCCATCCATTGGAAACCTTCGGGCACGAAGTCGAGCTGGTGCAGCGCCGGTGTGCCTTGGTACAACTGGTTCAGGTCGCGCACCAGCCGCTGCACGCCGGCATGCCGGTCGTCCGCCAGCAGGTGCCAGTCAAGGCTCTGGTCGTGGATCCATTCGCGCGCCTGCGCAAACTCGCAGCCCATGAACAGCTGCTTCTGGCCGGGGTGGCCGAACATGAAGCCGAGGTAGGCGCGCAGGTTGGCGAACTGCTGCCAGGCGTCGCCCGGCATCTTGCCCAGCAGCGAGCCCTTGCCGTGCACCACCTCGTCGTGCGAGATCGGCAGCACGAAGTTCTCGCTGAAGGCATAGGCCAGGCCGAAGGTCATTTCGCCCTGGTGGTGCCGGCGGTGCACCGGGTCGCGGGCCATGTACTGCAGCGTGTCGTGCATCCAGCCCATGTTCCAGTTGTAGTGAAAGCCCAGGCCGCCCGCATAGGTGGGGCGGGACACGCCGGGAAACGAGGTGGATTCTTCGGCCATGGTCACGGCCTGCGGCCGCTCGGCGCCGATCACCTCGTTCAGGCGTTTCAAAAATTCGATGGTTTCCAGGTTTTCGCGCCCGCCATGAATGTTCGGAATCCATTCGCCGGGCTGGCGGCTGTAGTCGCGGTAGAGCATGGACGCCACCGCATCGACCCGCAGGCCATCGACATTGAAGCGCTCCAGCCAGTACAGGCCATTGCCGATCAGGAAATTGCGCACCTCGGTGCGGCCCAGGGTGTAGATCAGCGTGTTCCAGTCGTTGTGGAAGCCTTCGCGCGGATCGGCGTATTCGTACAGCGGCGTGCCGTCGAAGTTGCCCAGGCCATGGGCGTCGGTGGGAAAGTGCGCCGGCACCCAGTCGAGCAGCACGCCCAGGCCGGCGGCATGGCAGGCCGCCACGAAGCGCTGAAAGCCGGCGCTGTCGCCGAAGCGCGACGTCGGCGCATACAGGCCGATCGGCTGGTAGCCCCAGGAGCCGTCGAACGGGTGTTCGCTGATGGGCAGCAATTCGAGGTGGGTAAAGCCCATCCCGGTCGCATACGGCACCAGCTGGTCGGCCAGCTCGTCCCAGCTCAGCCAGCGCTGCATGCCGCTGGCCGCATCGTCCATGCGGCGCCACGAGGCCAGGTGGACTTCATAAATGCTGATGGGCGCGTCCAGCGCATTGGCCTGCTGGCGCGCGCGCGAGGCGGGCTGGCAGGCGGGCATGGGCGCGACGACGCTGGCGGTGGCCGGCCGCAGCTCGGCCTGCCGCGCATACGGGTCTGCCCGGGCCGGCAGGACATCGCCCTGGGCGCTGCGGATTTGAAACTTGTATTTCGCGCCGATGTCCACGCCGGGCATAAACAGCTCCCAGACGCCGCATTCGCGCCGCAGGCGCATCGGATGGCGCCGGCCGTCCCACAGGTTGAAGCCGCCAACCAGGCTGACGCCCGATGCGTTGGGCGCCCAGACGGCAAAGCTGGTGCCGGCCACGCCGTCCATCACCCGCGCATTGGCCCCCAGGATTTCACAGGGCCGCAAATGCGTGCCTTCGCCGAGCAGCCAGACATCCATATCGCCCAGCACCGGGCCAAAGCGGTAGGGGTCGTCAATGACGGCCAGCGCGCCGTTGTCCCATTCGACCTGCAGTCGGTAGGCCGTTGCGGGCAGGTCCACCACGGCTTCAAAAAAACCGTCGCCGTGCCGGCGCGCCAGGCTGCCGACCGGCCGGGCCGACAGCGCATCGAGCACGCCGACCTGCCGCGCCCCCGGCAGGAAGGCGCGGACCGACATGCCGCCTGCCTGGGCATGCGGCCCCAGCACCGAAAACGGGTCGCCGTGTCGGGCGCTGCAGATCAGGTCGATGTCGGTCGGGTTCACCATGGTGCAGTCCTCGGTTGCTGGGGGCAAGAAGTTCAGCGCGTGGCGGGTTCGATGTTCCAGATCTGGCGGGCGTATTCGCGAATCGTGCGGTCGGACGAAAACACGCCCATGCCGGCCACGTTGGCAATCGCCCGCTCGCACCACTGGGCTGGCTCGCGGTACAGGGCATCTACGCGCAACTGGGTGGCCACATACGATTCGTAATCGGCCAGCAGCAAGTAATGGTCGCCGCCCCACAGCAGCGAATCGACCAGCGCCCGGTAGCGGCCCGGCTCGCCAGGGCTGAACTGGCCGCCGGCAATGGCGTCGAGCACGCTCTTGAGCGCCTGCAGGCTGTCGTAGTAGCGCATCGGCTGGTAGCCGCTTTGCTGCAGCGCGCGCACTTCGGGGGTTTTCAGGCCGAAGATAAAAATGTTGTCGTCGCCCACGTTCTGGCGGATTTCGATGTTGGCGCCGTCGTCGGTGCCGATGGTCAGCGCGCCGTTGAGCGCCAGCTTCATGTTGCCGGTGCCCGAGGCTTCGGTGCC
>JAQGMZ010000217.1 GCA_028292045.1 Polaromonas sp.
CGGCTTAAAACCCGGGCGCAGTTCCAGTCTGTACTGGCAGGAACCGTTAATGCGAAAACACCGCATTTCGCATTGCATTGCACAAGGCTTGAGGCTCAAGCGTCAGGCAGCCGCAGCCAGCAGGCGGCTGACCCGGTTTGCTTGTTTCCTGTCCAGGATGTGTGGATGGGCGCCATGGTTCCCAAACGCTGGGCTAAACGCGCCGTGACCCGCAATGCCATCAAAAGGCAGATATACACCGTGAGTGCTGATTTTTCACCGCTTTTCCCGAATGCGGCGTTCGTGGTACGCCTGCGAAGCGGTTTTGCGGTGGCTCAATTTGTCAGCGCCGTCTCTGACCAGCTCAAGCTGGCCGTGCGGACTGAAATCCAGGTCTTGATGCAGGCAGGAGCCAGGTCGGCATGAATACTTGTCTAGCTACCCTGACCGGTCTGCCGCAAAAGGCCTTGATCGGCCTAGTCCAGGCCTACCGGCTGCTGATCAGTCCCGCTTTAGGGTCGAACTGCCGGTTCGAACCCAGTTGTTCGGCTTATTCCCTGCAGGCGCTGAGCCAGCATGGCGCACTGGCCGGAAGTTACCTGACCTTGCGCCGCCTGGGCCGTTGCCACCCTTGGTGCGAAGGCGGACATGATCCGGTTCCGCAGCCAGAATCAGCCTCTTTTTTCATTCGCCTGTTCAAGCCGGCGACTTCCATTCCTTCTAAAAAGACGCCGTCATGAACGACATTCGCCGCACCATTTTGTGGGTGATTTTTGGTTTTTCCATGGTGTTGCTGTGGGATCAGTGGCAGGTCTTCAATGGCCAGAAAGCCACTTTTTTCCCGTCCAGCACACAGACTGCCGCATCGTCGGCGACACCTTCGGTGAAGTCATCCGGCAGTTCGGAGGCCGTGCCGTCGCCTGCCGCCACCTCGGCAACCGGTTCGCCGGCCGATGTGCCGACGGGTGCGCCTTCACCCGCGACTTCGGCGACGAAAGAGCGCCTGGTGGTCAACACCGACGTACTTTCCCTGACTTTCGACAGTGAAGGCGGAACCCTGGTTCACAGCGCCTTCAACAAGTACAAGGACATGGACCGCAAGAATGACGGTTTCGTGCTGCTGGATGAAAGCGCCAACCGTGTCTATGTGGCGCAAACCGGCCTGGTTGCGGGCAGCACCGGCGGTGCGTTCCCCACCCACAAAACGCTGATGACCGTCGTGCCGGGCGAGCGCACGCTCAAGGACGGGCAAAACGAGTTGCAGGTGAAATTCGAATCGCCCGACATTGGCGGCGTCAAGCTGCTGAAAACCTACACCATCCAGCGCGGTGCCTACGACATGGCAGTCCGCCATGAAGTCATCAACACCGGCAGCACGCCGGTGGCGCCGCAGCTTTACCTGCAACTGGTGCGCGACGGCAACAAGCCGCCGGGCGAATCCTCGTTTTATTCCACTTTCACCGGCCCGGCAATCTACACCGAAGCCAAAAAATACCAGAAGGTGGAATTCAAGGACATTGAAAACAACAAGGTGGATGTTGAAAAGCAGGCCACCAATGGCTACGTGGCCATGGTCCAGCATTATTTTGCATCGGCCTGGATACTGCCTGACGGCCTGAAGCGCGATCTGTTTTTGCGCAAGGTCGACACCAACCTGTATGCCGTCGGCATGATCACGCCGCTGGAGCCGATTGCCCCCGGCGCGGCCAAGACGGTGGAGTCGAAATTTTTCGTCGGTCCCCAGGAAGAAAAAGTCCTGGAGTCCCTGGCGCCTGGCCTGGAACTGGTGAAGGACTATGGATGGCTGACCATCCTGGCCAAGCCGCTGTACTGGCTGCTCGACAAGCTGCACAGCTTCATCCAGAACTGGGGCTGGTCCATCGTGGCGCTGGTGCTGCTGCTGAAAATTGCTTTCTACTGGCTCAATGCCAAGGCTTACGCCAGCATGGCCAAAATGAAGGCCATCAATCCCAAGATCATGGAAATGCGCGAACGGCTCAAGGACAAGCCGCAGGAAATGCAGCAGGCCATGATGAAAATCTACCGCGAGGAAAAAGTCAACCCGATGGGCGGCTGTTTTCCGATCATGGTGCAGATTCCGGTGTTCATCGCCTTGTACTGGGTGCTGCTGTCGAGTGTCGAGATGCGCAATGCACCCTGGATGCTGTGGATCAGGGACCTGTCTTCGCCGGACCCATACTACATCCTGCCGGTCGTGATGGCGATGACCACCATGTTGCAGACCGCGCTCAACCCGGCGCCACCTGACCCGATGCAGGCCAAGCTGATGTGGTTCATGCCGCTGATCTTCAGCGTGATGTTCTTCTTCTTTCCGGCAGGCCTGGTGCTGTACTGGATCACCAACAACATTTTGTCGATTGCCCAGCAGTGGGTCATCAACACCCGGATGGGCGTTCCGCCGCAGTTCAACCTGCCCAAGTTCAAGTAAATAAAAGGGCCGCTCAGCGGCCCTTTTTCATTGGAGGCTTCATGCTGGCCCGCCACCACCATCCCATCGTTGCCATCGCCACTGCCCCGGGCCGCGGCGCTGTCGGCATTGTCCGCATCTCCGGTCAGCGCATCGCGCCCGTGGTGCAGGCGCTGTGCGGGCGTGAACTGCTGGCGCGTCAGGCCACGTACCTGCCTTTTCGCGATGCGCAAGGCCAGGTGATTGACAAGGGCCTGGCGATATTTTTCCCCGCCCCCCATTCCTTCACCGGCGAAGACGTGCTGGAGTTGCAGGCGCATGGCGGGCCGGTCGTGCTGCAACTCTTGCTGGCGCAATGCCTGCAGGCCGCGGCAGCGCTGCACCCGGCCAACGGCGAGCCGGTGCTTGCGGAACTGCGGGTGGCCGAGCCGGGCGAATTCACCGAGCGCGCCTTTCTCAACAACAAGATAGACCTGGCGCAGGCCGAGGCCATTGCCGACCTGATCGATGCCAGCACGGCAACGGCCGCCCGCTCGGCAGCGCGTTCCATGTCGGGCGAGTTCTCGCAAGCGGTGCTGACGCTGCTGGAGCAGCTGGTGCACCTGCGCATGCTGGTCGAGGCCACGCTGGACTTTCCCGAAGAAGACATTGATTTCCTGCAGCAAGCGGATGCGCAGGGCCAGCTTGCGCGCCTTCAGGCCACGCTGGCCAGCGTCATGCAGCGGGCCACGCAAGGCGCCATCTTGCGCGAAGGCATCAAGGTGGTGATTGCCGGTCAGCCCAATGTGGGCAAAAGCTCACTGCTCAATGCCCTGGCCGGCGCTGAACTCGCCATCGTCACGCCCATAGCGGGCACCACGCGGGACAAGGTGTCGCAGCTCATCCAGATCGAAGGCGTGCCGCTGCATGTGGTCGATACGGCAGGGCTGCGCGAAGCGCTTGACGAGGTTGAAAAAATCGGCATCCAGCGGGCATGGAACGAAATAGAAAGCGCAGACGCGGTGCTGTTCCTGCACGATCTGGCGCGCCAGAGCCAGCAGCACAATCCGGACGATGCGCTTCAATACAAAGCTGAAGATGCTGCGCTGGCGGCGGCATTGGCGTTAAAACTTCCCAAAAATACGCCGGTCATCGACGTCTGGAACAAAACTGACTTGGCCAGCGCAGCGTCCGTGCGGCAGGTCAACAAGGGTGTGCTGATTTCTGCCAAGGTTGGCACAGGCCTGCAGGCCTTGCGCGCGCAGTTGCTGGAAGCGGTGGGCTGGCAGGCTTCGCCCGAGGGTGTTTTCATGGCGCGTGAACGCCATGTCACGGCCTTGCGGAAGGTTCAAACCGGGTTGCTGAGCGCGCAGCAGCAACTGGCTTCGCCTGCGCCTGCGCTGGACCTGCTGGCTGAAGACCTGCGCCAGGCACAGTTGCAGCTGGGTTCCATCACAGGCGCATTCAGCGCCGACGACTTGCTGGGAGAAATTTTTTCAAAGTTCTGCATCGGCAAGTAGTTCAGTGAAAACGAACGGACTTCAGACGAATTGGCTGCGCCCGGCGGTTTTTCCCGTGGCGTCGAGTATCAAGCCCTCGCCCATGGCGATTCCTTCGCCGGTCAGTTCGGTCACGTTGACCTGGTGCGTGACCCACACCTCGAACTGGCCTGCCGGCACGCGCTGGAGTGCAGCGCGCAACTGCGCCGTCTGGGGATCTGCGGCGCCGCGCTGCCCAAAAAATGAATTGAGCGCCGGCCACACCGCATGCCGCCCAAAGGCCAGGTCGGCCGTGTCCCGGCAACGGCACCAGGCGCTGGACTGTACGGCTTGGGGCGCCAAGCTGCGGGAGGCGAACCATCGGCCAATGGATTGGGCCTGGCGCCGCCCTTCATCGCTGAGGTTGCGCTGGGTGCTGCAACGGTCAAGCCGGAAGCCCGGCGGGTCGCCAATGCCCGGATCGGTTTGCGCATGGCGCAGCACGACCACGCAGGCCCCGGCGCGCAAACGTCGGGCCAGCGCATCGGATTGGGCATGCGCCCACCAGGGGGAAACCAGCAAGCTGCTGGCAAAAATTCGTCTTTGCATGAAGGGTTGAACCTTCAGTTGCTCAAAAGTTTCTGCTCTGCCAATGCGAGCGCTTCCGGCTTGCCCGACAGGACCAGCGTGTCGCCGCCTTCCAGGCGGGTGTCGTCCTGCGCCTTCAACGTTTTTCCATTCTTGCGGCGCAAGCTGACCACCCGCACCTCCACGGTCTGCAGCGCGATTTCCCCGAGTGTCTGGCCCACCGAAACAAGTCCCGGGACCAGCATGACCGTGGACAGGCGCTCCTGCTCCAGCTCGTCCGCCGTGTCGTCGTCAGCCCCCCGGAAATAGCCGCGCAGGAGGTTGTAGCGCGCATCGCGCTGGTCCTGCACCACGCGGATCACACGGCGCATCGGCACACCCACCAGCGCCAGCGCATGGCTGGCCAGCATCAGGCTGCCTTCGATGGCCTCTGGCACCACTTCCGTTGCACCGCCGGCCATCAGCTTTTCAAGGTCACGGTCATCGGCCGTACGCACGATGATCGGCACTGTAGGCGCGTGGGTGCGGGTATTGGCCAGCACTTTCAAGGCGCTGCCCGTGTCCAGGTAAGTCACCACCACTGCGCTGGCCCGTGCCAGTCCGGCGGCAATCAGGGCCTGCAGGCGGACGGCATCGCCAAACACCACCGTGCTGCCCGCCGCTGCTGCCTGTCGCACCCGGTCCGGGTCCAGGTCCAGGGCGATGTAAGGAATGTTTTCCCGTTCAAGCATGCGGCCCAGGTTTTGGCCGCAGCGGCCGTAGCCGCAAATAATCACATGCCGGTTGGCGTTCATCGACTTGCTGGCAATGGCGGTCATCTGCAGCGACTGCTGCAGCCACTCGCTGGACACCAGCTTCATCACGATGCGGTTGGAATACAGGATGATGAAGGGCGTGGCGAGCATCGACAGCACCATGCTGGCCAGGATGGGATTCATCAGGGCAGGCGGTATCAGCCTGCTGCCTTGCGCCAGCGACAGCAGCACAAAGCCAAATTCACCCGCTTGCGCCAAGTACAGCCCGGTGCGCAGCGACACACCCGTCGTGGCGCCCAGGGCGCGCGCCAACACCGTGACAAGCACCAGCTTGAACAGCACCGGCAAAGTCAACAGCACCAGCACCAGCGCCCAGTGGTCCACCACCTGGTGCCAGTCCAGCATCATGCCGACGCTGATAAAGAACAGCCCGAGCAGCACATCGTGAAAAGGCCGGATGTCGGTTTCCACCTGGTGTTTGTACTGGGTTTCAGAAATCAGCATGCCCGCGATGAAGGCGCCCAGCGCCAGGCTCAGCCCGGCCAGTTCGGTCAGCCAGGCCAGCGCCAGTGTGACCAGCAGCAGGTTCAGAACAAACAACTCCTCGCTTTTGCGCCTAGCCACGATGGTGAGCCACCAGCGCATGACCCGCTGGCCGCCTGTCAGCAGCAGGACCAGAAGCACGGTTGCCTTCAACGCCGCGATGCCCAGGCCGATGAACAGTTCGTCGGCAGGCGAACCCAGCGCCGGAATCAGCACCAGCAGGGGCACGACCGCCAAGTCCTGGAACAGCAGCACGCCCATGACCCGCTTGCCATGCTCCGAGGCCATTTCCATCCGCTCGGCCAGCAGCTTGACCACCACGGCGGTGCTGCTCATGGCAATGGCGCCCGACAGCGCCAGCGCCGTCTGCCACGGCATGCTCCACAGCGTGGGCGCCAGAACGGCGAAAAAAATAGAGCCCAGCGTGACCAGCAGCAAGGTGAGGGCCACCTGTAGCAGGCCGAGCCCGAACACGTGGCGGCGCATCGAACGCAGCTTGGGCAGGTTGAATTCGAGCCCGATCACGAACATCAGGAACACCACGCCAAACTCGCCCAGATGGCGTACGCCGTCAGAATTTTTCGACAAGGCCAGCGCATGCGGGCCAATCACCACGCCGACAGCCAGGTAGCCCAGCATGGGCGGCAGCTTGAATGAACGGCAGATCACCACCCCCACGACTGCGGCCAGCAGGTACAAAAGGGTCAGTTCAAGCGCACTCATGGCTTGATGGTAGCTGAAGGTTTTGAAGCGGCTGGACCGCCGGACGGGCCTGCTGGCACGGCCAGGGGCAGCAGCATCGATAGAATGCAGCCATGAATTTTGATGCTGCGACTATCGATGCGGGGCGGGCTTTGGCCCTGGCCAGGAAAACTTTTGAAATTGAAGCGGCCGCGGTGATGGAACTGGCCAGCCGGGTTGGCGATGAGTTTGCGCAGGTTGTCGGCCTGATCGTGGCCTGCCCCGGCCGGGTGGTTGTCATGGGCATGGGGAAAAGTGGCCACATCGGCCGCAAAATCGCCGCCACGCTGGCGTCCACCGGCACCCCGGCCATGTTTGTGCATCCGGCTGAAGCCAGCCATGGCGATCTGGGCATGATCCAGGCAAACGATGTGGTGCTGGCTATTTCCAACAGCGGCGAGAGTGAGGAATTGGTGGCAATTCTCCCCGTGCTGAGCCGGCTGGGCGTGGCGCTGGTCGCCATGACGGGTGGGCGCCAGTCCACGCTGGCCGCACAGTCCCGCATCACCCTGGACACCAGCGTCGCCCAGGAAGCCTGTCCCTTGAACCTGGCGCCAACGGCCAGCACGACGGCGCAACTGGCCATGGGCGATGCCTTGGCTGTTGCGCTGCTGGATGCACGCGGTTTCCGGGAAGCAGACTTTGCCCGTTCGCATCCCGGTGGCGCGTTGGGCCGCAAACTCCTGACCCATGTGAGCGATGTGATGCGCAGTGGCCAGGCGGTGCCGCAAGTGACGGCAGACACCTCGTTCACCGAACTGATGCGCGAAATGAGCGCCAAGGGCCTGGGCGCTGCGGCCGTCGTGGACAGCCGCCAGCAGGTGATCGGTATTTTTACCGACGGCGACCTGCGCCGGCTGGTTGAAAAAGGCGGGGATTTGCGCAAGCTCACCGCCGCCGACGTGATGCATGCCCATCCCCGCGTGGTCTTGAAGGGCGCGCTTGCGGTGGATGCCGTGGCGCTGATGGAGCAGTTCCGCATCAACAGCGTGCTGGTGGTGGAAGAATCCGGACAGCTGTGCGGTGCCCTGAACACCAACGACCTGATGCGCGCCAAGGTGATCTGACATGCCAGCGCAGCCAACACACAACCCGGTGCCCGCCCTGCATTTTCCCCCTGAACTGCTGCTGCGGGGGCAGGGCGTGAAGGTGGCGTTTTTTGACGTGGACGGCGTACTCACCGATGGCGGGCTGTATTTCTCGGAATACCCCGACGGGCATGAACATGCGCAGCAGCATGAACGATTCCGGGCCTCCGGCGAAATCATCAAACGCTTCAACACGCTCGACGGCCACGGCTTGAAGCTGCTGCAAAAAGCCGGCATCACCCCGGTCGTGATCACCGGACGCGACAGTTCGGTGCTGCGCGCCCGCTTGCAGGCGCTGGGCATTGTCCATTGCCATTTCGGGACCGAGGACAAGCGCCCCGCCGCCGAGCAGACGCTCGACATCCTGGGGCTGGATTGGGATGCGGCGGCGGCCATGGGCGACGACTGGCCGGACTTGCCGGTCATGGGCCGCTCGAAATTAAGCTGCGCGCCCGCCAATGCCCATCCTGAAGTCAGTTCACGCGCCCACCATGTCACCCGGGCCGATGGCGGACATGGCGCAGCCCGCGAATTTTGCGATCTGCTGCTGGTTGCCAGCGGCCGCTACGCCGGCCTGCTGAATGGCTATCTTCCATGAAGCCCTTGTTGCCTGGCCTGCGCACCCCGGCTGGAAGCCCGCCGATGCCGAAAAAAAAGGGCTGGCGGCGGTTTTTATCGCTGTGGGACCAAATTGCCATGTATATGCCGCTTGTCATGATG
The DNA here is from genome assembly GCA_028292045.1 of Polaromonas sp. Classification (GTDB taxonomy): domain Bacteria; phylum Pseudomonadota; class Gammaproteobacteria; order Burkholderiales; family Burkholderiaceae_C; genus Polaromonas. Next base: position 8,300 of record JAQGMZ010000217.1, read on the forward strand.
GGCCTGCTGGCATTGGGAACCTACTGGCTGGTGCGCAACACGCCGACCTTCAGCGCGCCGGAGGCCGCCAGGCAGGTCGGCCATGAAGTGGATTACTTCATGCAGCATTTCACGATCAAAACCTTCGGCGAAGACGGAAAGCTGAAAAGCGAGATTGCCGGGGCAGAGGCCAGGCACTTCGTCGACACCGATATTCTCGAGATCGACCAGGCCCGCATCAACAGCGTCAACATGAACAGGCAACTCACCACGGCAACCGCCAACCGGGCTTATTCCAACGGTGATGGCTCCGAGGTACAGCTGACGGGAAATGCGCGGATCGTGCGCGAAGCCAGCCAGGATGCGCAGGGAAAGCAGACACCGCGGCTGGAGTTTCGGGGTGAGTTTCTTCATGCTTTCCTGAACGAGGAGCGCGTGCAGTCGCACCAGCCGGTATTGCTGATCCGCGGCTCGGACCAGTTCACCGGCAATGTCTTCAGTTACAACAACCTGGACCAGGTAGCGGTCTTGACCGGCCGCGTGCGCGGCGTGCTGGTTCCCAATTCGCCCAGCCGGCCTGCCAAACCCTGATGCGGTTGGCACAAGGGATGGAGGCCATGCTTTTCCGACTGGCCTGCGCAATTCATTGCTTGCCGGCAGCTTGCCGAGCCGGTATGCATGAAGAGGCCGCCCTGAAATGCAAAAAGGTTTCAAAACCGGAGTCTTGAAACCTTTTCTATCAGACCCTTACTTTAAAAATCAAGGCCTGTTCAGTGACTGCAGGGCTTAGTAGCCGCCGCGTCCACCACCACCGCCGCCGCCAGAGCGTCCGCCGCCAGCGCCGCCGCCGCCGTACGGGCTACGGAAACCACCGTCGCTGCCGCCGCCGGAAGAACGGCCACCGCCACCGCCGCCGTATCCACCGCCACCGGAACGGTCACCGCCGCCGCCAGCGCCGCCACCGTAGCCGCCACCACCGCCGCCGAAGCCGCCGGTGCGTGGAGGACGTGCCTCCATCGGGCGTGCTTCATTGACAACAACGCTACGGCCGCCCAAAGGCTGGCCGTTCATGCCGTTGATGGCTGCTTGTGCTTCTGCATCGCTGGCCATTTCGACAAAACCAAAGCCTTTGGAGCGTCCGGTGTCGCGTTCCATCATGTCTTTGGCGCTGGTGACAGCACCGAATTGGCCAAAAGACTGTTGCAGGTCTTCGTCACGCACCGAGTAAGGCAGGTTGCCGACGTATAGTTTGTTGCCCATGAAGGGACTCCTCTAAAACACATAAATAAAAGCGATGGGGTCCCGAAAGCACAACAAATCAACTACGTACCGCTGTGGCGCGCGAAACTGACCGATCACCTAACAAATGCAAACTTTGGATTTGCACCCGGATATTATGCGCCACTTCAGTAAAAAACAACGCCAGCCAGCCCGTAGAAAAACGGGAATGTCAAGAATGGGTAGGTGAAAACGCGTGCATTTTGAACATTTATTTAAATTTAAACAGCCGGTTACTACGCAAACAGTCCAACAACCCAATAGTGTTGAATTTTAAAGTTTCCCTTATTTCATTTTGTTACCAATTTACTTCCTGATCAGGCGTTGCACCAATCCGGTGAATGGAGCGGTCAGCTCCCTCAAACTCTTCTTCCTGGGTCAGGCGCAGCCCCATGGTCTTTTTCAGGACGCCGTACACAGCGAACCCCATCAGCACTGCCCATGCCACGCCCATGGCGGTTCCCATCAGCTGCGCTCCAAAACTGACGCCGCCCAGGCCTCCAAACGCCTTGCTGCCGAAAATTCCCACAGCCAGTCCGCCCCAGGTGCCGCACAGCCCATGCAGAGGCCAGACACCCAGCACGTCGTCGATTTTCCATTTGTTCTGGGTCAGGGTGAACATCAGCACAAAGACGGCGCCCGCCACGCTGCCGACCACCAGAGCGCCCAGCGGGTGCATGACATCTGAACCTGCGCAGACCGCCACCAGTCCGGCCAGCGGTCCGTTGTGTACAAAACCGGGGTCGTTTTTGCCAAAGGCCAGCGCTGCCAGCGTTCCGCCCACCATGGCCATCAGCGAATTGACCGCCACCAGGCCTGAAATCTTGTCCAGGGTTTGCGCGCTCATCACGTTAAAGCCAAACCAGCCCACCACCAGAATCCAGGCGCCCAGCGCCAGGAAGGGAATGCTTGACGGCGGGTGCGCCGACATCGCGCCATCCTTGCGGTAGCGGTTGCGGCGGGCGCCCAGCAACAGAACCGCCGGAAGCGCCAGCCATCCGCCCAGCGCGTGAACGACGACAGAGCCGGCAAAGTCATGGAATTCGGCACCGGTGAGTGTCTTGATCCAGGCCTGCACGCCAAAGTGCTGATTCCAGACAATGCCTTCAAACAGCGGATAGACAAATCCGACAATCACGGCGGTGGCAATCAACTGGGGATAAAACCGCGCGCGTTCGGCAATGCCGCCGGAAATAATCGCCGGGATGGCGGCTGCGAAAGTCAGCAGGAAAAAGAACCTGACCAGTTCGTAGCCATTTTTGGCGGCAAGTGTTTCCGCGCCCACAAAAAAATGCGTGCCGTACGCCACGCCATAGCCGACAGCAAAGTAGACCACGGTCGATACTGAAAAATCCACCAGGATCTTGACCAGCGCATTGACCTGGTTCTTCTTGCGGACGGTTCCCAGTTCAAGAAACGCAAACCCGGCATGCATGGCCAGCACCATGACGCCGCCCAACAAAATGAACAAGGCATCCGAGCCCTGTTTTAGTGCTTCCATAACTATATTTCTCCGTGATATGTGATGTTTCAGTGCGTGAATCTGGTTTATTCCAGAATTTGCACCAAACTAAAGCAAGAAATGCGCCGTCAAATAGCGCTAAATTGGTGCGTTGTGGGTTTAAACGAAAACCGGTTCGCACTG
>JAQGMZ010000236.1 GCA_028292045.1 Polaromonas sp.
TCGGTCACCGTGACCTGGTAGCCGTTGGCTTCGAGCTGCAGGCATCGCAGGACGTTGGTGATCTGGCTGCCGAACTCACGGGTGTGCAGCGGGTGGCGCCAGAGTTCGGCCAGCGGGCTTTTGTTCAGGTTCAGGGCGCGCGACTTTTTCAGCACGCCGGCCACCTCCGCCTGGCAGCACGGCACCAGCACCATGTGGCGCGCGCGCCTGGCGAGGCCGAAGGCGATCGCGTCGTCGGTGGCGGTGTCGCACGCATGCAGAGCGGTCACGATGTCCACGGTGGGCGGCAGCGCGCTGGACACGGTCGCCTCCTGCACCGACAGGTTCAGGAAAGTCATGTTCGCAAAGCCCAGCCGCGCGGCCAGCCCGCGTGATTTTTCGACCAGCTCGGGGCGGGTTTCAATCCCGTAGATATGGCCGCCGGGCTTTTTGCCGGCGTGCGCCACATTGAAAAACAGGTCGTACAAAATAAAGCCCAGGTAGGACTTGCCGGCGCCATGGTCGGCCAGCGCAAAGCCCTGCCCGTTCGCGCCGGCCTCGTTCAGCAGGGGCTCGATGAACTGGTACAGGTGGTAAACCTGCTTGAGCTTGCGCCGGGTGTCCTGGTTGAGCTTGCCCTCGCGGGTCAGGATGTGGAGTTCCTTGAGCAGCTCGATCGACTGGCCGGGCCGCAGCTCTTCAATGACCTGCCCTGCCTTGGGGGCGTGGGGCATGGCTGGAGCCCTGCGGGTGGATGTGGCGGGGGTAGCCGTGGAACTAGCGGTGGAAAGGGGGCGGTTTTTTTGCATGGCTCCTGGAGTTTAGTGCCGGCGCTGCGCAGGCCCGGGGATGGCCGCGATGGCCCTGCGGCAGCGTCAGGCGACAACTAAATTGCACACAATTAAATTGTGCGATATGATTCAACCCATGCCAACCCGATTGCCCGCCACCGACAATGCCAGCGCCTTGCTGCAGCTGGACAACCAGCTGTGTTTTGCGCTGTATTCGACGTCGCTGGCCATGACGCGCCTGTACAAGCCCCTGCTCGGGGCGCTGGGGATTACCTATCCGCAGTACCTGGCGCTGCTGGTGCTGTGGGAACAGGACGGTTTATCGGTGTCCGCATTGGGTGACCGCTTGTTTCTGGACTCCGGCACCCTGACGCCCCTGCTCAAGCGGCTTGAGGCGCTGGGGCTGGTGTCCCGCCTGCGCGCCGTGGACGATGAGCGCCGCGTCCACATCACGCTGACACCCGCCGGCCGCGCCCTGAAAGCGGCGGCTGCCCGAATTCCCGGCTGCATCCTGAGCGCCACGCAATGCGAAATCCCCGAACTGGTTGCGCTGACCCGGCAACTCCAGTCCCTGCGCCAGCGCCTGGCCAGCACCTGATGCTCCTTGCTTTTTAGTTTTTTCAACCCGCCTCTACCTACAGGCATTTTCCAAAGGATTCACCATGACCACCAAACTCGACAAAGTGCTGTACACCGCCCACACGCACACCACCGGCGGCCGCGACGGCCAGGCCAAATCCGATGACGGCCGCCTGAACGTCTCGCTGAGCTCGCCCGGCACCGCCGGCACCGGCACCAACCCGGAGCAGATGTTCGCCGCCGGCTATTCGGCCTGCTTCCTGGGCGCCATGAAGGCCGTGGCCGGCATGAAGAAGATCACGCTGCCCGAGGACGTCAGCATCGACGCCAGCGTTGACCTGGGCAAGATTCCTGACGCGTACGGCATTGCCGCCCGCCTGGATGTGTCCCTGCCCGGCATGGACCGGGCCGCCGCCCAGGAACTGCTGGACGCCGCCCACCAGGTGTGCCCGTACTCGAACGCCACGCGCGGCAACATCGAAGTGACCATCACGCTGAAATAAGCCTGAACGCCAGGTCGCGGGCGCAAGGCCTGCGCGCACAGCCCATCGGTTTGCAGCCGGTGGGCTTTTTTTCGTTTCACCGGCCTGCTTGAAGCCCGTTCCCAGGAGAACGACAATCCGGGCATGACTGAATTCAACAAGGCTGCGGCGGTGCGCGACACCGTCCATGTTTACGAACACCTGACACCGAACGTGGTGCTCGACGCGCTGGCCAGCGTCGGACTGATGGGCGACGGCCGCCTGATGGCGCTGTCGAGTTATGAAAACCGGGTCTACCAGGCCCACCTGGAAAGCCCCGTGGGCAGCGCCGAGCTGGCGGGCGACCTGGTGGTTGCCAAGTTTTACCGGCCCGACCGCTGGAGCGACGACCAGATCCTGGAAGAACACGCTTTTGCCGCCGAGCTGATGGCCGCTGAAATTCCGGTGGTCGGCGCGCTGTCGCTGAACGGCTCGACCCTGCACCATTTCAACGGCTTCAGTTTCAGCGTGTCGCCCAGCCGGGGCGGCCGCCGGCCGGAGCTGGACAACCTGGAGGTGCTGGAATGGATCGGCCGCTTCCTGGCGCGCATCCACACCGTGGGCAGCGCCCGTCCGTTCAGCCATCGGCCCGCCCTGAACCTGCAAACCTTCGGCCAGGCCTCGCACGACATGCTGCTGGCGGGCGGCTACCTGCCGCTGGACATGGAGTCGCGCTGGCGCAAGGCGTTTGAAGAGGCCATGGCCGTCGCCCAGGGCGTGTTTGACAACGCGTCCGGGGTGCGCCAGCTGCGGCTGCATGGCGACTGCCACCCGGGCAACATCCTGTGGACGCCCGAAGGCCGGGCGCTGGCAGGCCCGCACTTCGTCGACCTGGACGATGCCCGGAGCGGCCCAGCGGTGCAGGACTTGTGGATGCTGCTGTCGGGCGACCGCGCCCAGCAGCTGCGCCAGCTGGGCGCGCTGGTGGACGGCTACGACGAATTCGGCGAATTCGACCGGCGCGAACTCAGGCTGATCGAGCCGCTGCGCACGCTGCGCCTGGTGCATTACAGCGCCTGGCTGGCGCAGCGCTGGCACGACCCGATTTTCCCGATCAACTTTCCGTGGTTCGGCTCGAGCGACTACTGGAAAGGCCAGGTCGACATGCTGGTCGAGCAGACCGAGGCCATGCAGGCGGGGCCGCTGGTGGCTTGAAGCCGCCAGCTAATTTTTAGCGCCCTGCGGTTGGGGCGGCGCGGTCTGCGCGCCCTGGGCATGGCCGTGCTCGGCCCCTGTGGGGTCAGCCAGCTGCACCGATTTCCCCTTCTGCCAGGCATCGGCGCCGGGGTCGATGGCGGGTGCGGCAATGGATTCGCGGTCTTTCTTTTTCTCGGCGCTGCTGACGCCAAAGCGCTGGTCGCGCGCCGTGACGAGCGCGGGGTCGGTCTGGCCATCGGCTGTGAAACCCATCATGAGCTGGGGAATGCCCAGCGGCAGGGCCTTGTCCAGGTCGGTGTGCCAGGTGTGCCAGGTCTTGCCGTAGGTGCCGACCAGTTTTTCCATCAGCGCGTGCTCGGCCGCCTGCGGTATGCCAGGCGCAATGAGCTGGCCGGACTTGACCTCGTGCACATGGCTGTGCCAGAGCGGTTTTTCGGCGGCGGGCAGGCTGCCGTACAGGCGCCGGCTGACGATGTATTCGACGCCCATGAGCTTGGCGTCCTTGCCGTTGCCGTCGTAGATGACGCACTGCGTCACGTCTTCATTGACATTGGCGCAGTAATGATGGGCCTCCATCTGCGACTGCATGCGGCCGCTGTAGAAGTGAAACCCGTCCAGGTAGGCATTGAGCGCTTCGATGGGCGGCTTGCTCTGCAGCGCAGCGGCGCCGGCCTCGAGCACGCGGGTCCTGGGCGATTCGGCAGCGCCGGGGGCCTTGACGTTGGAGGCGGTGTTGTCACCGCCGCAGGCAGTGAGCAGGCTGGCAAGCAGCAGGGCAAAGGCAGTGTGCAGTGGCATGGGCGGGCTCCGCAAGGTGAATCGCTGGCGCGGCAAAAAAGCGGCAACGCGCCGCCTCATTTGCGCCTCATTTCCGCTGCAGTTTTGCAGCTTTGCACGCTTTGCGAAAGCAGGCCGCTCTGGCATCGACAACCGTGACCGGTGCCGTCCTACACAGCCCGGCAGCGCCCAGTCCGCACCCGCCGCCGGCACCCAGCGGCCATGAAAAAAGGCCCCGGAGGGCCTTTGCATCAGGGTTGCCGTGGCCTCAGTTTCACACCAGCAAGGCGTTGACGCGGCGCACATAGGCGGCCGGGTCGGCGGGCATGCCGCCCTCGGCCAGCAGGGCCTGGTCGAACAGGATGTGGGCCAGGTCGTCGAAGCTGGGCAACTCGCTGCTGGCTTCGAGCTTTCGCACCAGGGCGTGCTGGGCATTGACCTCCAGGATCGGCTTGATTTCGGGCACCGCCTGGCCGGCCTGCTTGAGCATGCGGGCGAGCTGCGTGGACATGTCGCCATCCTGCACCACCAGGCAGGCCGGGGAATCGACCAGCCGCGAGGTGGCCCGAACGTCGGACGCCTTGTCTTTCAGCGCATCCTTCAGCTTGTCCAGAACCGGCTTGAACTGGGTCTGGGCTTCTTCGGCGGCTTTTTTCTCGTCCTCGTCCTGAAGCTTGCCCAGATCAACCGCGCCCTTGGCGACCGACTGCAGCGGCGTGCCGTCGAACTCGTTCAGGTAATTCAGCGCCCACTCATCGACGCGGTCGGCCATCAAAAGCACCTCGATGCCTTTCTTGCGGAAGATCTCCAGCTGCGGGCTGCTCTTGGCGGCGGCCAGAGTGTCGGCAGTGATGTAGTAAATAGCCTCCTGGCCCTCCTTCATCCGGGCCTTGTAATCGGCAAAGCCGACGCTGGCGGTGTCGGTGGTCGAGCTGGCAAAGCGCAGCAGCTTGGCCAGGCGCTCGCGGTTGGCATGGTCCTCGCCCAGGCCTTCCTTGAGCACCGCGCCGAATTCGGCGTAGAAGGTGGTGAATTTCTCGGCGTCGTTGTTGGCCAGGTCCTCGATCATCGACAGCACGCGGCGGGTGTTGCCCTCGCGGATCGCCTTGACAGCGCGGCTTTCCTGCAACAGCTCGCGCGACACATTGAGCGGCAGATCGGACGAATCGACCACGCCTTTCACAAAGCGCAGGTAGCTCGGCAGCAGCGCCTGGGCATCGTCCATGATGAAGACGCGCTTGACGTAGAGCTTGACGCCGGCGGCCTTCTCGCGGTTGTACAAATCCATTGGCGCCTTGGCCGGGATAAACAGCAGCTGGGTGTATTCGGTCGCGCCCTCGACCCGGTTGTGGGTGGTGGACAGCGGCGGCTGCTGGTCGTAGCTGATCTGCTTGTAGAACTCGTCGTACTGCTCTTGCGTGATGTCTTTCTTGGCCCGTGTCCAGAGCGCGGCCGCCTGGTTCACGGTTTCCCATTCGCCGGTGGCAACCATCTCGCCGGGCTGGTCATCCTCGCCCTCTTTCCATTCCTCTTTCGCCATCAGGATGGGCAGCGAGATGTGGTCGGAATACTTGTTGATGATGCTTTTGAGCTTCCAGGCGTTGAGGTACTCAGCCGCGTCGTCCTTCATGTGCAGGATGATGCTGGTGCCGCGCTCGGTCCGCTCGATCTCGCTGACCTCGAACTCGCCCGTGCCTTCGCTCACCCAGCGCACGCCCTGCTCTGCTGGCAGGCCGGCGCGGCGGCTTTCGACCGTGATCTTGTCGGCGACGATGAAGCCGGAGTAAAAGCCGACGCCGAACTGGCCGATCAGCTGCGAGTCGGCCTTCTGGTCGCCCGACAGGTGCGAGACGAAATCGCGGGTGCCGCTCTTGGCAATCGTGCCCAAGTGCTCGATGGCTTCCTGCTGCGACATGCCGATGCCGTTGTCGGTGATGGTCAGCGTCTTGGCCTTGGCATCGAAGCTCACGCGGACCTTCAGGTCGGGGTCGTTCTCATAGTAGGCGTTGTTGTTCAGCGCCTCGAAGCGCAGCTTGTCGCAGGCGTCGGAGGCATTGGAGATCAGCTCACGCAGGAAGATTTCGGGGTTGGAATAGAGCGAATGGGTGACGAGCTTGAGCAGCTGGGCGACTTCGGCCTGGAAGGAAAGAGTTTGTTTGCTCATGGAATGACGGTATGTTTTGTTGAGGTGAACGATATGGTGGTCAAACGCCTGACCCTGAGTTAGGGACACTTTGCCCTGCTTCAAGCGGAATTATCGGGGCAGCTCGCATCTCCCAGCCATAAAGCGTCAATAGGTCAAAGTAACGGTCACGGTATCGCTGTACGCACCCGGTGCGCCATCAGCCTGCGCAGGCACGCGGCCATACACCGTCAATACCGTCGGGTTGGCCTGGCTGGCGCCGGAGCCGTTGACAGTATTGGTGCCGCCCGCCGTGTTGTTACCCCAACGCTGGGTGCGGCCACTGTCCCGGTACAGCTCATAGCCCATGAAATCAGGCGCAGGGCCCGCCATGCGTCGTTGCCCGACTATCACGGCATTCATGCCATCGCTGAGCCCGACCCTCCAGCTGGTGTTGACGGGGCAGCTCAGGCTGATGGTCGAGGTGCCGTCAACAGCTGCAATCAGTGATACAGCGCTGCCAAAGTCCATGTCGCTAGCCTGGCTGATGGCGATG
>JAQGMZ010000258.1 GCA_028292045.1 Polaromonas sp.
TGACGATCAGCTTGGCGATCATCGGGTCGAAGTGCGGCGGTACTTCGCTGCCGGTGGTTACCCAGGTCTCGATGCGCGCATCGGCCGGAAACACCACTTCGGTCAAGCCGCCCGCGCAGGGCTGGAAGTTGCGCGCCGGGTCTTCGGCATACAGCCGCACCTGGATCGATGCGCCCGTTGGCGCGGGCACCTGCAGCGCAAAGTCGTCGCCGCGCGCCAGGCGCACCATCCAGGCCACCAGGTCGATGCCGGTGACCTGCTCGGTCACGCCGTGCTCGACCTGCAGGCGGGTGTTGACCTCGAGGAAATAAAACGCGCCGGTGTCGGCATCGAGCACGTACTCGACCGTGCCGGCCGAGCGGTAGTTCACCGCTTCGGCCAGGCGCACAGCGGTTTGCTGCAGCGCGGCGCGGGTCGCGTCATCCAGGCCGGGCGCAGGGGTTTCCTCAACCACTTTCTGGTTGCGGCGCTGGGCCGAGCAGTCGCGCTCGCCCAGCGACACCACCCGGCCTCGGCCATCGCCAAACAGCTGCACCTCGATGTGGCGGGCGCGCTCGACGAACTTTTCCACGAACAGGCCGGCGTCCTTGAAGTTGGCCTGCGCCAGCCGCTGCACGGCCTCGAACGCCGGCGCCATTTCCGCATCGCTGCGGATCAGCCGCATGCCGATGCCGCCGCCACCCGCCGTGCTCTTGAGCATGACCGGGTAGCCGATGCGCGCTGCCTCGCTGTGAGCCTGGGCCAGGTTGATCAGAAGACCGCTTCCGGGCAGCAGGGACACGCCTTGCGCCTCGGCCAGCGCGCGCGCCGTGTGCTTGAGGCCAAAGGCGCGCATCTGCGCGGGCGTGGGGCCGATGAAGGCAATGCCCGCGTCTTCGCAGGCCTGGGCGAAGTCCGGGTTCTCTGACAAAAAGCCGTAGCCGGGGTGGATGGCGCCGGCGCCAGTGGCGCGGGCAGCATCCAGGATGCGCTGCGGGTCCAGGTAGCTTTGTGCGGCAGGCGCCGGGCCGATGCAGACACTGGCATCGGCCATCGCCACATGCAGGGAATCGGCGTCGGCCTCGGAATACACCGCCACCGAGCGCAGGCCCAGGGCTTTGAGGCTGCGGATGACGCGGCAGGCGATGGCGCCGCGGTTGGCGATCAAGACGGTATCGAACATGGGAATCCCTAGGGGCGGGCCGTCCCGCCGGAGTGATGCGGCGCCACGGGTCGTCCCGTGAGCTGGTGATGAAGAAATTAAAGCTAAATCGGCTTTTTGCGGATATCGAGTCAGCGAAAGCAGCTATTATTTGAATAGCAATCTAGTCAATCCCATACCAGCAGCCGGACCGGCGTCGGGTTGTAGCCGTTGCAAGGGTTGTTGAGCTGCGGGCAGTTGGAGATCAGCACTACCACCTCCATCTCGGCCTTGAGTTCGACGTACTTGCCAGCGCCCGAGATGCCGTCGGCAAAGCTCAGCTGGCCTTCCGGCGTGACCGGCACGTTCATGAAGAAATTGATGTTGGGCGCGATGTCGCGCTTGCCCAGGCCCAGCGCGCCGGCTTCGCGGCAATGGCACAGCGCATGCATGAAGCTGTCGCGGCAGCTGTGCATGGGGCGTTTGTCCAGCGCGTAGCGCACCGTGTTGCTCTCGCTGGAGCAGGCGCCCCCCAGGGTGTCATGTCGGCCGCAGGTGTCGGCGGTGATGCTCAGCATCACCCGGCCCGCGCTGGAGTACAGCCGCGAGCCCAAGCCCAGGTAGAGCTGGCCGTTGCGGGCGATGGTGTCTGCGGCGCTGTAGCGCTCTGCGGCGTCCAGCGCGCTGTAGAACAGCGTGTCCACCGCCTGGTTGCCTGCCAGGTCGAGGATGCGCAGCGTCTGCCCGGCGCGCACCGTGGCCATCCACGGCTCGCCGGCCAGGCAGGTCTGGTCCAGCACGGCCTGTTCCGGGCTTAGGGGGCTTTCAAGTAGCTTGCTCATGCTGCGGCTCCACAGTAGCGTTCGGTGTTGACAAAGGCCCGGCCGTTTTGCGGGCACTGGAGGCGGCAGGCGTCGTCCGCGGCCACCGGGTCGGCGCGCCAGGCGGCGAGCTGCACGTCGGCGGGCGCGTAGTCGGCGCCCGCGTCCAGCGGATGGGGCGCTGAACTGAGCACCACCAGCGTGTCCATCTCGAAGCGCAGATCGACGAAGCTGCCCGCTGCGCTGTGCCCGGGCACATGGCTGAGCGCGCCGTCGGCATCGGGCACCACCTTGCTGAAGAAGTTGATGCCGGGCACCAGGTCGCGCGCGCCCAGGCCCCACTTGGCCAGCTCGATCAGCAGGTTGTCGCGGCCGTTGCGGTGCATCGCGTTGCGGTGCTGCTGGTAGCGCTTTTCGCCGTAGCGGGCCAGCACCATGGCCGCGTCGCTGACGCCGCACCAGGCGTCGTGCCAGCCCAGGCTGTCGGCGGTGATCGAGCACAGCACGCGCCCCATGTCAGACTGGCAGACATGGTCTGCGGCGAGGAAACCGGTGTGCTGCGACTTCAGGGTGTCGGGCATGCTGTAGCGCTCCAGCGGCTGCTCGGCGTTGTAGAACAGGGCCGACACGTTGGCGCCGCCCTGCAGGTCGATTAGGCGCAGGGCCGTGCCGCGCCGCAGGCGGCCGGACCAGTGGTTGCCGCCGGGGAGGTGTTCCTCCCACAGCAGGCGGTTGGCGGGGATGGGGTTCATGGGGTAGTCCTTACGTCGGCCGCTTGGCTGAGCCGCTGGAGTTGTTCAAGGTCGGTTTTCATGCCGGAGGTTTCGCGGATGCGGTCGAGCAGCTGGCGCTTGAGGCGTGTGAATTCCGGCGCGAGCTTCATGTCCTGCTCGCGCCGGGCCGGCAGCGGCACGTCGTAGATCGAGTCGATGCGCCCTGGTCGCGGCGCCATCAGCACGACGCGGTGGCCGAGGTAGATGGCTTCTTCGACATCGTGGGTGACGAAGACGATGGTGGTGCGCTCCAGGCGGTGCACATGCAGGATCAAATCGTGCATCACCTCGCGGGTTTGCGCGTCCAGCGCGCCGAAAGGCTCGTCCATCAGCAATATTTGCGGCTTGCCCATCAGGGCGCGCGCAATCGCCACGCGCTGCTGCATGCCGCCCGACAGCTGGTTCGGGTAGGCGCCGGCTGAAGCCGTCAGGCCCATGAGCTGCAGCAGGGCATCTGCCCGGCCCGAGGCGGCCTCCACGTCGGCGCTGCTTCGGTTCTGGGTATGGGCGCCGAGCTGGCGGCAAAAACGGATGTTTTGCGACACGCTCAGCCAGGGGTAGAGGCTGTAGTGCTGGAACACCATGGCCCGGTCCTGGCCCGGCCCCGTGATGGCTTTGGCGTCCACCAGCAACTCGCCGCGGCTGTGGGTTTCCAAGCCGGCCAGCGTGCGCAGCAAGGTGGACTTGCCGCAGCCCGAAGCGCCGACCAGGGTGATGAATTCGTTGTCGGCAATGCCCAGGCTCACGTCCTGCAGCGCAGTGGTCTGCTTGGGCACCTCGCCGAAGAACTTCCAAACATTTTTGCATTCAATTTTCATGGGGTGCCTACCTTGCGTGAAGCCAGGGGAAAGCCTTGCGGTGCAGCAGGCGGAACAATTGGTCAATGCCCAAGCCAATGAAGCCGATTAGCAAGATGCCGGCAAAGATCTTGTCGGTTTGCAAAAAGCGCTGAGCCTTCAGGATGGCAAAGCCCAGGCCAGAATTGGCTGCCACCAGCTCGGCCACCACCAGGTACGTCCAGGCCCAGCCCATGGTGACGCGCAGGGTGTCGAGCAAGGCCGGCTTGGCCGACGGCAGGATCACTTTTTCGAGCACCTCGCGGCGCGTGGCGCCCATGGTCTGCGCGGCCTCGATCTGCGCCATCGGCACGCGGCGCACGTCCTCGGCCACCATCAGCACCATCTGAAAGAAGGTGCCGATGAAGATGATGGCCACTTTGGCGCCCTCGTCGATGCCGACCCACAGCATGACCAGCGGAATGAAGGCCACGGCCGGCATGTAGCGGATGAAGTCGGTCAGGGGTTCGAGCAGCGCCTGCACCGCGCGCCAGCTGCCGATCAAGAGGCCCAGCGGCACCGCCAGCAGCGCCGACAAGGCCCAGCCCGCCACCACCCGCATGGTGCTGATGAAGGCATCGCCCAGCAGGTCGTCCTCCATAGCCCAGGTGATGATGCGCGTGAACACCTTGCCGGGGCCGGGCAGGAACACCGGGTTTACCCCGGCAAAGCTGCTCACCAGCGCCCAGCCCAGCAACGGCACCAAGAGGCCGACCAGCGCCAGCAAGCCATAACTGCGGCGAGAGATCGCCAGTCGTATGGACCACATCACACGTTTCCTTTACTTCAGCGCGTCTTGCAGCAGCGAGCCGTCGATGCCTTTGCCGACATCGGGCTTGCCTTCGATCAGCTTGTATTCGGTCAAAAAGGCAGCAATGGTGGGCGCGGTGCTGGCGAGCGACTGCGCCTGCTTGGCATCAAAGGCCCGAGTGTTGGCGGCGGCATCGAAAAACTTGGTGCCGGGCAGGAACACGGTGTATTCCTCAGGCGTCATGCCGACCACCTTGGACATGATCTTGGCGGCTTCGGCGGGTTGCTCGCGGATGAATTTTTCGGTCTCGAACCAGGCCTTGATCATGCCAACCAGTTCCTTGCGCTTGGTCTGGATAGCCTTGTCCTGCGCCACCAGCAGGTCGGGCACCAGGCCGGGCATGTCCTTGGAAGTGAACAGCGACTTGCCCTTGCCGCTCTTGTCAATCTGGTTCACCCAGGGGTTCCACAGCACCGCGGCATCGACCTTGCCGCTGATGAAGGCGGCAGCGGCGTCGCCGGCCGACAGGTTGACGATCTTCACGTCGCCCAATTTCATGCCGTTTTTGGCTAGGGCCGTGGCCAGCACGAAGTGCGAAATGCTGAATTGCTCCAGCGCCACTTTCTTGCCCTTGAGCTGGGCGAAGGACGTGATCTTCGGGCCGACCATCAGCGCGTCGTTGCCGGCCGAGTTGTCGTTGACCAATATCGCCTTGAGCGGCAGGCCCTTGGCCAGGGGGCCGAGCGTGTCGGACCAGGTCTGGGAATTGGCATCGAGCTGGCCCGAGGACAGGGCGCCGATGGAGTCGGTGTAGTTGGCAAACCAGACCAGCTTGACGTCGGCGCCGTTCTTCTTGAAAAAGCCCTTTTGCTCGGCCACGTACCAGGCCACCCAGCCGGGCCAGTCGGAGACGCCGACCTTGACTTCGGCGGCTGCGGGCATCGGCACAGCCGTTGCACCGATACCGGCCACCACCAAGCAGGCACCGACAACTTTGTGCTTGAACGAACGAGACATCGAGATGAGAGAAGCAGACATGGCAAGACTCCAAAATAGTGAGACAAATGCGGGAGACCACCTCGATCACGAAGTGAGATCTCCCGGGCTTTTGTCCCGCCGTGGAGCCTGCAGTGGTATTTGCCCCTGCTGGCCGGCTGCTCTCGGACCAGACATTCCTTTATAAAAAGAACCGGAACCCTAGCGTCCATTTTGATAAGCAAACCGAGTTGGTTGCCCGCGCTTTACAACAAGCATGAGTCATGCCAGAAATTCTGGTACATCACTTCGAAATCGAATTTTCAAATGCAAGTCATGCGCGGTTTTGGTGCGTTATGCATGGATTTGGGGCACTTTGATGAATCAACTATGGTTGCAACCCTATAGCTTTATATTGCTCATGTTTTGTCTAATGGCGGTAGCTTTTTTCTGAGATGAACGACGGTAGCAATTTTTTGCTTTAAGAAATGGCTGCTGTGGAGCAGTGAGAACGATCAACACAACAGCCAAGCGGGTTACTCGCGTCAACACCAGCTAGGTACCTAGCAAAATATAGCGAGCATTTAGAAAACACACGACACTGCCCTAAGATAAGGCCCAAAAGCATACGTTAGTACAGATGACCTGCAGAGGTCTCACCCCAGCTCGGGGTCAATTTTTGGCCCCGTACCAACCCTGCAGACAGCTGACTTTCAACTGTGCTTTTGAGTAGAGGGGAGTGAATAGTCGTCACATCCTTAACCGAAATCGCTCAATAGTTTTTCGAGGCTCTTCAACGGCATTTCCGCCACAGGCTACCAGGCCAGTTGCACCGCACTGCCCCGCGGTGAAAAACCGGGTTTGGTTGGCACGGTTTCACTCGGACCGACCGCCGAAGCATCAAAGAAGTCGCTCAGCACATCATCGCGGATGCGAATGAAGGCTGGGTCGCTGCGGTTGCGCGGGTGCGGCAGTTCTACAGGCACGATGCGGCGAATGCGGCCAGGATAGGGCTGCATCACCACCACCTGGTCGCCCAGGAAAACGGCTTCCTCCACGTCGTGGGTCACCAGCAGCATGGTGATGCGCTCTTTTTGCCAGATGCGCTGCAGCTCGCCCTGCAGGCGCGAACGCGTGAGCGCGTCGAGCGCGCCAAATGGCTCGTCGAGCAGCAGCACGCGGGGCCGGTTGACCAGGCCACGCGCGATGGCGACGCGCTGCGCCATGCCGCCTGAGATCTGGTGCGGAAAGGAGCGCTCAAAGCCTTCCAGCCCGACCAGTGCCACATGCTGCCTCACCAGATCACGCTTTTGATCTTGCGTGAACGGTGCGTTGCGCAGACCCACGGCGATGTTCTGCTCCACCGATAGCCAGGGAAAAAGGCGGTGGTCCTGGAACACGATGCCCCGCTCGCGGCCGGTGCCAGTGATAGGGGCGCCATCCAGCAAAATTTGACCTTCATAGTCCGCGTCCAAGCCCAGGATCAGGCGCAGCAGGGTGGATTTGCCGCAGCCGCTGGCGCCGACGATGCTGACAAACTGGCCGCTGGGGATGTGCAGGTCAATGGCTTGGAGCACCTGCAGGCTGCCGCCTTTGGCCTGGGTGCTGGCGTAGCGCTTGCCGAGGCCGCGGATGTCAAGGTCGTTCGCAAGGGTGGTTGTGGTCATGAAGGCTCTTTCAAGGTAAGTCGGAAAATTGAGTTCGCAAAAACAGACAGGCTTTAAAAGCTCAAGCCTGGCCGCTCCAGCGTCCCAGTCGGCGCTCCAAACTGCGCGCGGCAGCGTTCAGCGACCAGCCCACGGCGCCAATCACGACCATGCCCAAAATCACCATATCCATGCGGAACTGCTCGCTGCCTTCGATCAAGAGGTTGCCGACACCACGCCCCGACACCAGCAAATATTCGGCGCCAATGGTGGCCAGCCATGAATAGATCAGCGCCAGGTACACGCCAGTGAAAATCGACGGGATGGCCGATGGCAGCACCACCTGGGTCACGGTCTGCCACCGGGTGTAGCCATACACGCGGGCGACTTCGAGCAGTCTGGCCGGTGTCTGGCTGATGCCGGCGCAGGTGTTGACCACGACCGGGATCAGGGCCGCGAGCGAGAGAAACACCACCTTGGCCACATCGCCCAGGCCAAACCAGACCGAGATCAGCGGAATCCAGGCAAACAGCGAAATCTGCTTGAAGGTATTGAAGCTCGGGCCGACCATCCGGTTAAAGCGCGGCCACAAACCCAGCAGCGCACCGAGCACCAGGCCCGACAGCGTGCCGATGAAAAACCCGGTGAGCTCACGCGCCAGGCTGGCGCTGAGCGCCCGCCAGAGCCGGCCACTGACGATCATGTCCCAGCCGGTTTCCAGCACCTTGGCGGGCGAGACCAGCAGCGCGGAGTTCACCAGCTCCAGCCGCGCCAGCAGCAACCACAAAACCAGGCCGGCGACTGGCAGCACCAAGCCGCGCAAGCGCCCGGCGCCTTGCGTGGGCAAGGGTGTTGCAGTCACGAGTTCAGCCGCCTCGAGGCTGCAGGGTGGGTTGCTACTCATCAGACACCTCCTTGCGCGTCGGTTTTGCGCGCACCAGCGACATGCCGCTCCGCTAGGTCGAACAGGCGGTCGATCACATACCCGATGGCGCCCACCACGATCACGGCGGCCATTACCAGGTCGAGCTGAAACAGTTGCCGGCCATAGACAATAAGGTAGCCCAGCCCTTCGCTGGACGCCACCAGCTCGACCACCACC
>JAQGMZ010000261.1 GCA_028292045.1 Polaromonas sp.
GGCGGCTGCCAGTGGCTGGAAAGCATGAAGCAGCTCGACTGCGATGTGCTGGGCCTGGACTGGACGGTGAACCTGGCCAAAGCCCGGGCGCTGGTCGGCGAGAACGGTCCCAACGCCAAGGCCCTGCAAGGCAACCTGGACCCGAACGTGCTGTTTGCCAACCCGGCGCAAATTGAAGCGCAGGTGGCCACTGTGCTCGACAGCTTCGGCGCGCCGCACCTGGACCCGGCGCAGACCGGGCCGACCCAGATTTTCAACCTGGGCCATGGCATCAGCCAGTTCACGCCGCCTGAAAGCGTTGAAACCCTGGTGCGGGCGGTGCATGCGCACTCCCGCCGCATGCGCGCCGTGAAGGCCTGAAGTCCCGATTTTCGTCGGCGAATTTGCGAAAACTGACTGCTTCTGGCGCCCTTTACCACAAAAAAATAGCATCGCGGGAGAGACTTATGCACAAATCCTGTGGTACAGCTTTTTAAGGTCGAGCTTCGGCACGGCACCGTACTATCAAACCCATAGCATTCGCAAGTCGTTGATTCATAAGGAAACTTTAAAATGCCTTTTTCCCGGGCAATGTGGTCAAGGCCTTGATTTACAAGGCTCAGCGGCCGCTTGCAACAAGCTATCAACAAAGTTATCCACAGAAAATCTGGACAACTCCAAACCTGTGAAAAATCAAGTACTTAGCGAATTGTGTGAATGTAACTGCGGTGTAACTGTCCCGAATGGCGCGAAGCTATGAGTTACTGGCTTCAGATAGTGGTTGCCATGCCGGCGCACAGTGCCATTGCCGGTCCGCTGACTTACCGCAGTGCCTTGCCGCTGGTTCCGGGCATGCTGGTGCGCGTTCCGTTTGGCCGGCGAGAGGTGCTGGGCGTGGTGTGGAACGTACTGCCGGACTGCGGCGACATGGCCGAGGAAAACATCCGCGACATTGCCAGCGCGCTGGAGGGACTGGCGCCGCTCTCAGGCACATGGCGCCAGCTGGTGGGGTTCACCGCCGGGTATTACCAGCGTTCCCTGGGCGAAGTGGCGCTGGCCGCCCTGCCGCCGCAGATGCGCGACATGACGACCCTGCAGCTGGCCCGCCGGCTCAAGCGAACGGTCGTGGACACCAGCCATGCGCAAGAAACTGCTGATTCAATGGCACTCACCGCAGAGCAGGCGACCGCCATAGCCGAATTTGATGCTGAAACCAGCGCCAGGAAGCGGCCCGCGCTGCTGTTTGGCGCGACCGGCAGCGGCAAGACCGAGGTCTACCTGCGCGCCGCTGCCAAGGTGCTGGCGCAGGACCCCGAGGCGCAGGTGCTGGTGATGGTGCCCGAGATCAATCTGACGCCGCAGCTGCAAGCCCGGTTCGAGGCCCGGTTTGCCCACCTGGGCAGGGAACGCGTCGTGCCGATGCACAGCGGCCTCACGCCCGCCCAGCGGCTCAAGGGCTGGCTGGCCGCGCACTCGGGGCAGGCGCGGCTGGTGCTGGGCACCCGCATGGCGGTGTTCGCGTCCATGCCTAATTTGCGACTGCTGGTGGTGGATGAGGAGCACGACCCGAGCTACAAGCAGCAGGAAGGCGCGCGCTATTCGGCGCGCGACCTGGCGGTCTACCGCGCCCGGCTGGAAACAACTGCAGCACGCGAAGCGGACAGCGTGCAACTGCCGACAGATACGGCCACAAGCATTCCTCACCAGCAGGGGCCGCGGGACTGGCTTCGCCAGACCGCAGGCGCAGCGCCCCCCCCGGAGGGCAGCGCCGCACACGAAGTGGCAAGCGTGGGGGCCGGAACTTGCCGCGTGCTATTGGGCTCGGCCACGCCGTCGCTGGAAAGCTGGCAGGCCACCCTGGCCGGCCGCTACCAGCTGCTCACCATGGCTGCGCGGATAGGCACGGCGCCGGGCGCGGCGGGGCAGTTGCCCACCGTCAGGCGCATCGACATGAACCATCAGCCCCGGCACTGCGTGATTGCGCCGCCGCTGCTGGCCGCCATCACCGGGCGGGTGGCGCGCGGCGAGCAATCGATGATTTTCTTGAACCGGCGCGGCTATGCGCCCGTGCTGGCCTGCCTGGACTGCGACTGGAAAAGCGACTGCCCGCACTGCAGCGCCTACCGCGTGTTCCACAAGATCGACCGCACGCTGCGCTGCCACCACTGCGGCTTCACCGAACGCGTGCCGCGCGCCTGCCCTGGCTGCGGCAACATCGACATCGCCCCGGTCGGGCGCGGCACCGAACGGCTGGAAGAGCACCTGGCCGAACTGCTGGCGGAGGTTCGGCGGCCCGATGGCAGCCCGGTTCGCATTGCCCGGATCGACGCCGACAGCACGCGCCTGAAGGGCGCGCTGGAATCGCAGCTCGCCAGCGTGCATGCGGGCGAGGTGGATGTGCTGGTGGGCACCCAGATGATCGCCAAGGGGCACGACTTTCGCCACATCACGCTGGTGGCGGCGGTGAACCCGGACGGCGCGCTGTTTTCCAGCGACTTTCGGGCCCCGGAACGCTTGTTCAGCCTGTTGATGCAGGCGGCGGGCCGTGCGGGCCGCGATGCCAGCTTCAGCACCGCCAGCGAGATGTGGGTGCAGACCTTCCACCCCGACCATCCGCTGTTCGAGGCCCTGAAACGGCACGACTACCCAGCCTTTGCCGCCCGGGAACTGGCCGAGCGGCTGGCAGCGGGCCTGGCGCCGTTCGGGTTTTCAGCATTGATCCGGGCCGAAGGCAAAACCCAGGATACCGCGCAGGGTTTCCTGAACGCCGCCGCGCAGGCCGCCCAGGCGCTGCAACTGCCCGGCCACGACCAAGTCACCGCCTATTCCGCAGTGCCGATGACGATTCAGCGGGTGGCCGACATCGAGCGCGCCCAGATGCTGGTGGAAAGCGGGTCGCGCAAGACGCTGCAGGCTTTTCTGGCCGCCTGGCAGCCGGTGCTGTCTGACATTCGCCGGCAAGCCGAGTTCAAAAGCCTGGTGCGCTGGGCGATGGATGTGGACCCGCTGGTCATTTGATGGCTTGCATGGCTGGGCGGGTGGGCGCGCCCCTGTTCTCAGGCCGCCTGGTTGCGCAGGCCCGAATCGCAGGAATAAAGCTGAAACACCGAATTCGGCCCGCGTGGCGAGACCGGCGACGGCAGGGGCCGCAGGCCGAACCGCGGCTTGGCCGCGGCCACCGGGGAATCGGTTGCCGAGGCGGCGCTGACCAGGTCGTGCAGGTTCTCGGAATTGAAAGCCTTCTTGCATGCTTCCTGGTAGTCGAGGGCAAAATCGTCGCATGCGGAGCCTTTGCCAACCCTGGGCTGGGAGGCCTCAAAAAACCTCACCACGTCCAGTACCGTGAATTTCTTCAGGTCGCTGTCTATCTGGTATCCGCCGCCGGGCCCCCTGAAAGAGCACACCAGCCGATGTTCCCGCAGCACCCGCAGAATGCTTTCAAGCCCGGCCAGGGAAACACTCAGGGCCTGGGCCACCTGGCGCGCCGGAATAGGCTGGTGCGCACCATTTGCGCCAATATAGACCAGTGATTCGACAGCAACCCGCGTTCGTTTTGGAATCAACATGATTGACTTTCAAAGTTTCTGAGTAGATATTTTGATGTATTTTAGATAAAACTACATCATGTGAACGATTGTAGACAGTAAATGAAAAATAAACTGGGATTTATCGGTTATAAATCGTTAAATCTACGCAAATAGCCATGTCAAATACTACTCAGCCTACTTCTTCCGTGCCGCCCACGCTGTTTCGCATCGGCGCCGTGGCCAAGCTGACCGGCATACCGGTTTCCACGCTGCGCATCTGGGAGGTCAGGCACCATGCGTTTTCGCCCACTAAAACAGCGGGCAAGCATAGGCTCTACAGCCAGCACGATGTGCACAAGGCCGGGCTTTTGAAGCAGCTCAGCAAATCCGGGTATGCCATCAGCGCCATTGCCGCCCTGGAAGCGGCTGCGCTGGAAAAACTGCCGTCGCCGGGGGCTGCAGCGCCGCAAGCCGCCACCGGCCGGGCGGGCAGCACGGTGTCGCTGGCGGTGGTCGGGTCGGGCATTGCCGGGCGCATTGCCTCGGGCAGGTTCACCCATCAGCTGCGCGGCGTCACGCTGCGGGTGACCGACTGTTTTCCGAACCTCGCCCAGGCTTGCGCTGCCGATTTCCAGGAAAAGCCCCAGATGCTGCTGGTCCGGGTCAACACCCTGCAGCCCAACATCTGCACCCAGATCCAGGCGCTGGCCCGGCAGCACGGGGTGCTGCAGACGGTGCTGGTCTACGGCTTTGCGCAAGAAGCCGTCGTGCAGACCCTGCGGGCGGCCGGCATCCTGGTGCGGCGCGCGCCGGTGTCGGACTTCGAGCTGTCCGACCTGATCAGCTCGGTGATCTGGGTGGGCGCGGCCAAAACCCCGGATGGCGCCCAGGCCGACACCCTGATTCCGGCGCGAAAGTATTCCGACGAAACGCTGACCCGGGTGGCCGGGATTTCCACCGACATGCAGTGTGAATGCCCCCGGCATGTCGCAGAGCTCATCGCCCAGCTGGTCGGCTTTGAGCAGTACAGCCAGGAGTGCCTGAACAAGACCGGCAAGGATGCGCAGCTCCATGCCCGCCTGCATGCCATTTCAGGCTCCGCACGGGCGCTGTTCGAGCATGCGCTCGAAATGGTGGCGGAGCACGAAAACATCAATCTGGCGGCCCCCAGCCCCTGATACGCCAGGCATCGCGCCGGCGCCAGGCTGTTTCGTTTCAGCGCTCGGGCTGCAGGGCCAGGGTGAAATAGAACACTGCGCCCTGGTCCAGCGTGCCTTGCGCCCAGACGCGCCCGCCGTGGCGCTCGATGATGCGTTTGACCGTGGCCAGCCCCACACCGTTTCCTGAAAAATCTTGCGGCGAATGCAGGCGCTCGAAGGTGCCGAACAGTTTGGAATAAAAAGCCATGTCAAACCCGGCGCCGTTGTCCCTGACAAAAAACACCGTGTTGCCGCTGTCGTCCGGCCCGGCACCGACTTCGATCTGCGCCAAAGGCCGCCTGGACGTGAATTTCCAAGCATTGCCCAGCAGGTGTTCAAACACCACCGACAGCAGGCGGGCATCGCCATGCGCCATCAGGCCCTGCTGCACCTGCAGCTGCGCCTCGCGCCCGGGCTCGCGCGCCCGGTGGCCGCGTTCAATGCGCCGGACCATTGTGGACACATCCACCTGCTCTGCCTCGACAGGCTTGCGCGAAACCTGGGTCAGGGTCAGCAGCCCTTCAATCAGGTCGCCCATCTGCTTGACGCCCACGCCGATCCGGTCGAGGTAATGCCGGCTCTTGACGCTGACCTGGTCCCCTTCACGCTGGAGAACCAGCTGGCTGAAGGCGTGGATGCTGCTCAGAGGCATGCGCAGGTCATGCGACACCGAATAGGCAAACGATTCAAGTTCCCGGTTCGCCAGCTCAAGCTCGGTGGTGCGCAGCAACACCCTTTCTTCCAGTTCGCCATTCAGCCGGAGGATTTCCTGCTGGTGCTGCCTGCGCTCGGTGATGTCGCGCTCGACGGCAACCCAGTGGGTGAACTGGCCGGACTTGCCGGCGATGGGCGCTATGTCGGTTTCCAGCCAGCGCTCCTTGCCGTCCTTGGTGTACATCACAATTTCGGCGCGCACGGGCTGCCACTGGTCCATGGCGATGCGGATCCGTTCCAGTTCGGCGCGCTGGGTGTTGGGCCCCCAGAATAGGCGGGTCGTCTGCCCCAGCGCCTCGCCGCGGCTGTAGCCGCTCTGCCGCTCGAATGCGTCATTGACAAAAACAATGCGCGGACCCGCGTTGCCCTGGGCTTGGGCTTCGGTGATGATGACCATGTCATTCAGGCGCGACACCGCCGTCTGCAGCAGCCGCAGCTGCGCCTGTTCATCGCGGCGTTCGGTGACGTCCTGGAAGTAGATAGCCAGGCCTTCCTGGGTCGGATAGGCATGAAAGTGAAAGCAGGCATTGAGCGGCGGGTGAAACACCTCAAACCGCGTGGTGCGCTGCTCCGCAATAGCCAGCCGGCATTCGCGCTCCAGGCGGGTGCCCAGCGCCTCGGGAAATTCATGCCACAGGATTTTCCCCAGGATGCCGTCCCGGTGGCGCTGGAGCATGCGCTCGGCCTGCCCATTGAAAAAGGTGATCCTCCAGGCCTTGTCGATCAGGCAAAAGCCGTCGGCGATGCCTTCGAGGGTGGCGGTAAGCTGAGCCTCCAGGGAGCGCGCGCGGTGCTCGGTTTCTTTTTGCTCTGTGATGTCCTGGAAGGCGCCCTGAATGCGAATGATGTTGCCGCTGGCGTCGCGCACCGCTTCGCCAATCGAGCGCACCCAGATGAGCCGCCCCCTGGCGGTGCGCTTGGGCAGCACGAACTCGTAGGCAATTCCCTGCTCGGAACAATTTTTCACATGCTGGGCCACCAGGGGCCGGTGCTCCGGAAGGAAATAGCTGATGCCTTCGTCCAGCGTGGGCAGGTAGCCTGGCGCCACATCGTGAATCAGGCAGTTTTCGTCCGACCAGGACAGCTTGCGCTCAGGCAGCTCGATGGTCCAGCCGCCCAGGCGCGCCACCCGGCCGGCCACGCGGCTCATGTAGAGGTTTTGATCCAGGCGCTCGGCACTTTTTTTCAGCCCGTCGATGTCGGTCAGCGTGCCCACCCATTGCTCGATGTGGCCGGCGGCATCGCGCTGCGCCACGGCACGGCCCAGCATCCAGCGGTAGGCGCCGTCGGCCCGGCGCAGCCGGCATTCGAAGGTCCAGGGATCGCCGCCGCACAGCGCCTCGTTCCATTGGGCGGCCACCTGATGGCGGTCGTCCACATGGATGTACGGGCTCCAGCCATGGGCCAGGCTGTTCTGCAAGGACTCGCCTGCATAGTCAAGCCAGGGCTGGTTGAAGTAGATGTGCCGGCCATCGGGCTGCATCATCCAGACGATCTGGGGCAGTGCATCGGCCAGCAGGCGAAAGCCGGTGTCACTGGCGTGGTTGTGCCCCGGCGGGAGCCTGCCGCTGGCCGGCGCTGCCTGGCTTGCAGCAGGTAGCGGTTGGCTGCCTGTGAGTGTCACGCCGAAGCTCCTTGGGTTTGTCGATTTGAGGCTATGCCAGACTGGACGGCAGGGATAAATTCCTGCACCGGCCGGCATGCCGCCTCGCTTCGGGTATTGTGGAGCATGCCGCCTGACAAGCACCTGGTTATTCCAACACTGAACCGCCGCGGCGCACTGGCCGCAAGCGCCGGCTTTCTGGCCGCTGCGGCAGGGCCGCTCCAGGCGCAGGCGCGCCTGCTGCAACCCACGCCCAGCCAGACCGAGGGGCCGTTTTACCCGGCGAACCTGCCGGAGGACAGCGACTTTGACCTGCTAAGCAATGGACGTGCCCGCTATCGGCACGGACAGCCGGCCTGGCTGGAGGGCACGGTGCTGGACACGGCCGGCAAGCCGGTGCCGGGGGCGGTGGTCGAGATATGGCAGTGCGACCAGGCAGGCCACTACCACCACCCCGGCGATGGCGGCCGGGCTGACCCGGCTTTCCAGGGCTTTGGCCGCGTTTCGGTGGACAAACAGGGGCAGTACCGCTTTCGCACCCTGCGGCCCGCGCCGTACAGCGGCCGCACGCCGCATATCCATGTCAAGGTGCGGCTGGGAAGCCGTGAACTGCTGACCACGCAGCTGTATGTGGCGGGCGACGCGGGCAATGAACGGGACTTTCTGTGGCAGCGCCTGACCGCGCAAGGCCGCGCTGCGCTGACCGTGCCGTTCGCGCCCGACGCCCAGGGCCTGCGGGCCAGCTTCCCGATCGTCGTCCAGGCCTGAAGCCCAGCTTCGACAGCGGCCCGATCTGCCGGCCGCCCGAACGGGGCCATTCCATGCGATAAGCTGCAGGCCATGGATTCACTGACTCAAATCGCGCTTGGCTCCGCCGTGGGCGTTGCCGTGATGGGCCGGCGCACCGCCGTGTGGAAGGCCGCCCTCTGGGGCGCTGTGGCCGGCACCCTGCCCGACCTGGACACCTTTGTCGACCACGGCAACGCCATCTTGAACATGACGCGCCACCGGGCCGAAAGCCATTCGCTGTTTTACCTGACGCTGGCCGCGCCCGTGCTGGCGTGGCTGGCGGCGCGGCTGCACGGCGAGGCGGCGCTGTTCAAACGCTGGTGGCTGGCCCTGTGGCTGGCGCTGGTGACCCACCCGCTGCTCGACGTGATGACGGTGTACGGCACGCAGCTGCTTTTTCCGTTCAGCGACTACCCGTTCGGGGTGGGCAGCATCTTCATCATCGACCCGCTGTACACCGTGCCGCTGATCGCCGGGGTGGCGTGGGCCCTGCGCCCACATAGCGTTGGCGGCCTTCGCTGGAATGCGGCAGGCCTGGCGCTGAGCACGCTGTACCTGGCCTGGAGCGTGCTGGCGCAGCAGCAGGCAGCGCAAGCGGCGCGCGCGTCGCTCGAAGCCCGGGGCGTGGCCACCAGCGGGCTGCTGGTCACACCTGCGCCGTTCAACACGCTGCTGTGGCGGCTGGTGGCGACCACGCCGACGCAATACTTTGAGGGGCATTACTCGCTGCTGGACGGTTCGCGGCGTATCGACTGGACGGCGCATGAGCGCGGGGCGGCGCTGATCGCGCAGCACGGCTCCGCGCCTTCGGTGGCGCGCATCGCGGCATTCAGCCACGGGTTCTACCGCATGTCGTCGGCCGATGGCCGCCTGTTTGTCACCGACCTGCGCATGGGGCTGGAGCCGGCCTACACCTTCAACTTCAACCTGGGCACGCCCGCCGAACTGGCGGCGGGAACCCGCGCGCCCACCCTTGACAGCCAGCGCCCCGACCTGTCCACCGCCCTGCCCTGGCTGTGGCAGCGGATGTGGGGCAAGTCGCCGCCGCCCGCCTGACCCACGGCCCGCCGGCGGCCCGGGCGCTAGGCGGCGTGTTGTAAAACCTCGACGCGCCATTTGAAAACTTGTGTTTGAATGAAGTCCAACGCTGCTCAACCACAGGAGTGCTCGATGGATGCCATTCAAGTCCTTTCCCAAGCGCCCCCTTTCACGCTGCCGGTTGCCCGGGTACGGAGCGTCTACCAGATGGCCGATGTCGAGCGCAAGCTGGACAAGCTGCACAACAGCGAGTCCCGCGAGCACGACAGCCTGCGCGCCACCTACCAGCGCATGCTCGAGCGCGGACCGGAGCGCTTTCAGATGAAGCCCAGCGGCATTCCCGAAATGGCACCCCTGTACGACGCGCTGCCCAACTTCACCGACGTGCTCGACGACGTGCGCCGCCATGTGGCCCTGAGCCATGACAGCGCCGACGGCCTGGAGGTCACGCCCATGCTGCTGCTGGGCCAGCCGGGCATCGGCAAGACGCATTTCGCCCGGCAGGTGGCCGAGCTGATCGGCACCGGCATGAACCTGGTGTCGATGGGCTCGCTCACCGCCGGCTGGCTGCTGTCGGGCTCGGCCTCGCAGTGGAAGGGCGCCAAGCCGGGCAAGGTGTTCGAGTCGCTGGTCGATGGCCGCTATGCCAACCCGGTCATCGTGATCGACGAGATCGACAAGGCCGCGAGCGATGCGCAGTACGACCCGCTGGGCTCGCTCTACGGCCTGCTGGAGCACGACACCGCGTCGTCCTTCGTGGACGAGTTTGCCGAAGTGCCGATCGACGCGAGCCAGGTGCTCTGGATCACCACCGCCAACGATGCGCGCGCCATTCCCAATCCGATTTTGAACCGCATGAATGTGTTCGAGATCCAGCCGCTCACGCCTGCGCAGGCGCGGCATATTGCGCTGCGCCTGTACCAGTCGATACGCACCGGCCACGACTGGGGGTCGCGCTTTGACGAAACGCCGCAGGGCGATGTGCTTGACAAGCTGGCCACGCTGGTGCCGCGTGAAATGCGCCGGATGCTGATGGCCGCCTTTGGCAATGCCCGCCTGGCCAGCCGGGGCCGGTTGCAGGTTGACGACCTGCCGCGCGGCGCGGCGGGCAAGGGTCGCATCGGGTTCATGCAATAAACCTGGCTGGTGGCCTTCGGCCTGGGAATTCTGCTTTTGGTTTGAGGGTGGAGCGCCTGCCCGGCGGGGGTGATTTTCTTTTCTGGCAAAAAAGAAAGTCACCAAAGAAAGTTACTCCCAGCCGGGCAGGCGCTGGGACTCAACCCAGAAGCAGAACGCCCATGGCAGAAAAACTCAATTCACCGCAGCCCCCGCTTCAAACCAGCGCTTGATCAGCGCACGCTCGTCCTCGGTGATCTGCGTCGCATTGTTCATGGGCATGAGCTTGAGCACCACGGACTGCTGGTAGATGGCCTGGGCATGCAGCTTGACCAATTCAGGCGTGTGCAGCGCAATGCCCTTGTTCTGCAGCTGCGCGTTGTGGCACAGCGCGCAGCGCTGGTCGATCACGGATTTCACTTCGGCAAAACCCACGGGCCGGGTCGCCGCTGCAATGGCCGCAGCCGACGGCGGGGGCGGCGCCATCCACAGCACCAGCCCCGCCAGCAGTACCGTGCCCAGCGCCGCATATTCCCAGGGCGCCCGCCTGCCCAGCACGCCGGCCTTGTGCCGGGCGACAAAGCTGTGCCGAATCAGCGCCCCGGCCAGCATCAGCGCCACCAGCACCGCCCAGTTGCCCTTCGCCGCATACAGCCAGCCGTAGTGGTTCGACAGCATGGCGATCAGCACCGGCAGCGTGAAATAGGTGTTGTGCACGCTGCGCTGCTTGGCGCGCCAGCCATGCACCGGGTCGACCGGCTGGCCAGCCTTGAGCTGGGCCACCACCTTGCGCTGCCCGGGAATGATCCAGACAAACACATTGGCGCTCATGGTGGTGGCCAGCATGGCGCCCACCAGCAAGAAGGCCGCCCGGCCAGCGAACAGCTGGCAGGCCAGCCACGACGCAAAGACCACAAGGACCAGCAGGCCGGCGCCAACGATCAGGTCGCCGTGCGGGCGGCGGCCGAAAACGCGGCAAATCGCGTCGTAGACCGCCCAGCCCGCCACCAGGAAGCCCAGCGCCGCGCCAATCGCCGCCCCGGCCGACCAGTCATGAACACTCTTGTCCACCAGGAAGGTCGCGGCATTGAACAGGTAGAGCACGGTGAACAGCGCAAAGCCGGTGAGCCAGGTCGAGTAAGCCTCCCAGTAAAACCAGTGCAGGTTGTCGGGCATCTGCCGGGGCGCGACCCTGTATTTTTGCGGGTGGTAGAAGCCGCCGCCATGCACCGCCCACAGCTCGCCATCAACGCCCTTGCCGACCAGGTCCGGGTCCGTCGGCTTGGTCAGGCTGCTGTCGAGAAAGACAAAGTAAAACGACGAGCCGATCCAGGCAATCGCGGTGACGACATGCGCCCAGCGCAGCAGCAAATTGGCCCAGTCCAGGGCATAGGGCCAGTAGGCCGCCATCATGATCCGCGGTACGTCGAGTAGGTCCACGGGCTGACGAGCAGCGGCACATGGTAGTGGCCCTGCGCATCGGCCATGCCGAATTCGACCGGCACCGTGTCGATGAAGGCCGGCTCGGGCAGCGCCACGCCCCGGCCGCGAAAGTAGTCGCCTACCTCGAACAGCAGCCGGTAGCGGCCAACCGCCATGCCGGCCGCATCGAGCAGCGGACCGCCGTCGTTGCGGCCGTCCTGGTTGAGCACAATTTCCTTGAGGGTTTCGACGCGCAGGCCATCGATGCGCTGCAGGGTGAGCTTCATGCCGGCGGCCGGGCAGCCGTGCATGGTGTCGAGAACGTGGGTGCTGAGGTGGCCCATGAAGAAACTTTCCGTTGGTTGGCTACGCACCGCCGGCCCGGTTCATGCTTGATGCGCATGCCCGGGCCGGCGGCTTGTGTTTTACGATGCTACTGTATGCGTCTTCCATGCATAAACCGTTCCCGTTTTCCCTTTCGCAGCCGTCCCGCCCCGCCATGCACTTTTTACAAACCAGAAAACCGCCATGCCGCCCTACTATCCGCGCGACCTGAAAGGCTACGGCCGCAACCCGCCCCATGCCGCTTGGCCGGGCCAGGCGCGCATCGCAGTGCAGTTTGTACTGAACTACGAGGAAGGCGGCGAAAGCTCGGTGCTGCACGGCGACGCGGGCAGCGAGCAGTTTTTGTCCGAAATGGCCAACCCGCCCGCTTTTGCAGACCGCCACCTGAGCATGGAAGGTATTTACGAATACGGTGCCCGCGCCGGCGTATGGCGGCTGCTGCGCGAATTTGAAAAGCGCGGCCTGCCGCTGACGGTGTTTGGCGTGGGCATGGCGCTGGAGCGCTGCCCGGAAGTGACGGCCGCGTTCCAGGAACTCGGCCACGAGATCGCCTGCCACGGCTGGCGCTGGATCAATTACCAGGGCGTTGACGAAGCAACCGAGCGCGCACACATGGCGCTGGGCATGCAGGCCATCGAGCGCCTGACCGGCCAGCGGCCGCTGGGCTGGTACACCGGCCGCGACAGCCCCCGCACGCGCCGCCTGGTGGCCGACTACGGCGGCTTTGAATACGACAGCGACTACTACGGCGACGACCTGCCCTTCTGGCTGCAGGTCGAAAAAACCGACGGCACGCTGGCCCCGCAGTTGGTGGTGCCCTACACGCTGGACACCAATGACATGCGCTTTGCGCTGCCGCAGGGCTTTTCGCAGGGTGACGACTTTTTCACCTACCTGCGCGACAGTTTCGACGTGCTGTACGCCGAGGGCGAAGACCGTCCGGCCATGCTGAGCATCGGCATGCACTGCCGCTTGCTGGGGCGGCCCGGCCGAATGCGGGCGCTGCAGCGCTTTCTGGACCACGTGGCGCTGCATGACCGCGTCTGGGTGGCCCGGCGCATCGACATTGCCCGCCACTGGAAAGCGGCGCATTCCTTCAACCGCGACACCGCCTTTGTCTGGAGCGCCGCCCGATGATCACCCTGGAACAGCTCAACACCGCCACACAGGCGGAATTCATCCGATGCCTCGAAGGCACCTACGAGCATTCGCCGTGGATAGCCGGGCACGCCTGGCCCCGGCGGCCTTTTGCCAGCCTGGCCCAGCTCAAGCAGGCGCTGGCGCAGGTGGTGCGCGAGGCAGACGCGGCGGCCCAGCTGGCGCTGATTTGCGCCCACCCCGAACTCGCCGGCAAGGCCATGGCCAGCCAGGCGCTGACGGCCGAATCGACCCAAGAGCAGGGACAGGCCGGCCTGACCGCCTGCACGCCGGGCGAACTGGACCGCATCCGGCAGCTCAATGCCGACTACAGCGCCAAGTTCGGCTTTCCGTTCATCCTGGCGGTGCGCGGCCCCCGCGGGCTGGGCTTGCCCAAGGCCGAGATCATCGCCACCTTTGCCCGGCGCCTGGGCAACCCGCCTGACTTTGAGCGGGCCGAGGCGCTGCGCAACATCCACCGCATTGCCGAAATTCGCCTGAACGACAAGTTCGGCCACACGCCCGCGCTGGGCAACCTGGCCTGGGACTGGGCCGAGCAGCTCAGCGTGCATTCCGACCCGGGCTATGCCGAGCGCGGCGAGCTGACGGTGACCTACCTGACCGACGCGCACCAGGCCTGCGCCCGGCAGCTGGTGCAGTGGATGCAGCGCGACTGCGGCTTTGACGAGGTGTCGATCGATGCGGTGGGCAATGTCGTGGGCCTCTACCACGGCGCCGACCCAGCGGCCCGGCGCCTGATGACCGGCTCGCACTACGACACGGTGCGCAACGGCGGCAAGTACGACGGGCGCCTGGGCATCCTCGCGCCCATGGTGTGCGTGCGCGAGCTGCACCGCCAGGGGCGGCGCCTGCCGTACGGCCTCGAGGTGGTCGGCTTTGCGGAAGAGGAAGGCCAGCGCTACAAGGCGACCTTCCTGGGCTCGGGCGCGCTGGCCGGCCAGTTCGATCCGTCGTGGCTGGACCAGCGCGATGCCGGCGGCGTGGCGATGCGCGACGCCATGGCGCTGGCCGGCCTGGACATTGGCGGCATTCCCGCGCTCCGGCGCGACCCGTCCGGCTACCTGGGCTTTGTCGAGTTGCACATCGAGCAGGGCCCGGTGCTCAATGCGCTGGACCTGCCGCTGGGCATCGTCACCTCCATCAACGGCAGCGTGCGTTTCCTGGGCGCGATGATTGGCATGGCCAGCCATGCGGGCACCACGCCCATGGACCAGCGGCGCGACGCGGCCACAGGCGCGGCCGAACTGGCGCTGTATTTGGAAAAACGCGGCGGCGGCGCGGCCCATCTGGTGGCCACCATGGGCATGCTGGAAGTGCCCAGCGGCTCGATCAACGTCGTGCCGGGGCGCTGCAACTTCAGCCTGGACATTCGCGCCACCACCGACGCCGTGCGCGACGCCTGCGCCGCCGACGTCCTGGCCGAACTGCAGGCCATCTGCCAGCGGCGCGGCCTGCAGTACATGCTCGAGGAAACCCTGCGCGCCGCCGCTGCCCCCAGCGCAGCCGAATGGCAAGCGCGCTGGGAGCGCGCCGTTCAGGCCCTGGGCCTGCCGGTGTTCCGCATGCCGAGCGGTGCCGGCCACGACGCCATGAAACTGCATGAAATCATGCCGCAGGCGATGCTGTTCGTGCGCGGCCTGAACGCCGGCATCAGCCACAACCCGCTCGAATCCACCACCAGCGACGACGCCGACCTGTGCGTGCGCGCCTTGGCCCACCTGCTTGACCAACTCGCCACGGAAAATCCATGACCCTTGCCGCCTACACCGCCCTTGACGCCTGGGTCGACACCCACTTTGACGAACAGGTCCAGTTTTTGCAGCAGCTGGTGCGCGTGCCCACCGACACGCCGCCCGGCAACAACGCGCCGCATGCCGATCGCACCGCTGAACTGCTTGAAAACTTCGGATTGACAGTGGAAAAGCACCCGGTCCCGGCGCAGGACGTGAAGGACTACGGACTGGAGTCCCTGACCAACCTGGTGGTTCGCCGCGCCTACGGCCCCGGCCCGGTGATTGCCCTGAACGCCCACGGCGACGTGGTGCCGCCCGGCGAAGGCTGGACGCACGACCCCTACGGCGCCGAGATCGTCGATGGCAAGCTCTACGGCCGCGCCTCGGCGGTCAGCAAATGCGACTTCGCCACCTACACCTTTGCCCTGCGGGCGCTTGAATCACTCGGCCTGCCGCTCAAGGGCGGCGTTGAGCTGGTGTTCACCTACGACGAGGAGTTCGGCGGCGAACTCGGCCCCGGCTGGCTGCTGGCGCGCCAGATCATCAACCCCGACCTGCTGATTGCCGCGGGCTTCAGCTACCAGGTCATCACCGCGCACAACGGCTG
This sequence comes from Polaromonas sp., assembly GCA_028292045.1. GTDB lineage: Bacteria > Pseudomonadota > Gammaproteobacteria > Burkholderiales > Burkholderiaceae_C > Polaromonas. The sequence continues at coordinate 15,231 of JAQGMZ010000261.1, forward strand.
CCTGCAGATGGAGGTGACCGTGCACGGCAAGATGGCCCATGCGGCGATTCCTGACACCGGCATCGACGCGCTGCAGGGCGCCACCGCCATCCTGAGCGCGCTGTATGCGCAAAACACGCTGTACCAGTCGGTGAGCTCCCAGGTCAAGGGCATCACCCACCCCTACCTCAACGTAGGCCGCATCGAGGGCGGCACCAACACCAACGTCGTGCCCGGCAAGGTGGTGCTCAAGCTCGACCGCCGCATGATTCCCGAAGAGAACCCCGCCGAGGTGGAAGCCGAAGTGCGCCGCCTGATCGCCGGGGCGGCGGCAAGCGTGCCCGGCATCTCGGTTGACATCAGGCGCCTGCTCATGGCCGACGCGTGGAAGCCCGACAACCGCAATGCCGCGCTGGTGCAGGCGCTGCAACAGCATGGCGAAGCGGTGTTTGGCGAGCCCATTCCCACCTCGGGCACGCCGCTGTACACCGATGTGCGCCTGTTTGGCGCCGCCGACATACCCGCCGCCATCTACGGCGCCGGCCCGCGCACCGTGCTGGAAAGCAACGCCAAGCGCGCCGACGAGCACCTGGTACTGGAAGACTTGCGCCGCGCCACCAAGGTCGTGGCGCGCACGCTGCTGGAGTTGCTGCAGTGATCCGGCTTACGTCAGCAAGGCCACCACCGCCGAAAAGCTGAAAAACGCCAGCACGGTGGACAGCAAGATGATGCGCGCGATGCGTCCGTTGTCGGCGCCGAAGCGTTCGGCCAGCATGGCGACATTGCTGGCGCTGGGCAGCGCGGCCACCAGCACCAGCACGGTCAGGGAGAAGCGGTCCAGCGGCAGGCCCAGCGCCATGGCGCCCAGCCCGACGCCGCCCACCAGCAGCGGGTGGACCACCAGCTTCAAAAGCGCTACAGGCACATAGCGCATGAGCGGAGTAGGCGCCTTGCTGTTGATTTGAGAGCGCGCCAGCACCGCGCCAATGGTGAACAGGGCCACCGGCGAGGCGGCGTCGGCCAGCAGGCTGACCGTTGTCTTGAAGGGCCCGGGCAAGGAAAAGCCTGCGGCAGAGGCCAGGGCCCCCAGGGCGATCGACCACGGCAGCGGGTTGGCCAGCACGCCCTTGAGCGCCAGCCGCGCCGCATGCGCCGCGCCGTGCTCCCCTGCGCTGCCCAGGCGCGACAGCGCAATGCACAGCGACGAGGTGATCAGCATGTCCAGCGTGATGGTGACAATCGCCGGCCCGGCCGCACGGGCGCCAAGCAGCGCCACCAGCAGCGGCACGCCCATGAAGCCGGTGTTGGGAAACGCCGCGACCAGCGCGCCAAACGCAGCATCGTTCCAGCCCACGCCATGGCTGGGCCTTTGTACACGCCGCAGCGTCAGGCCGATGGTCAGCCCGACCATCATCAGCGCGCACAGCGCATACACGGCGATCAGGCTGCCGTCGAGCAGCTGCGTGATCGGCGTGCTGGCGCCAAAGCGGTACAGCATGCACGGCAGCGCGAAATACAGCACGAAGGTGTTGAGCCCCGGAATGGCCGCCTGCGGCAGCAGCGCATACCGGGCCGCCGCGTAGCCGCACAGCACCAGGGCAAAGAAAGGGAAAGTAACGGCAAGGATGTTCAGCACAGGGCGTATTGTCACTGGCCGGCCCGGCGCCTGGACGACTGGCTATGATGGCCGCTGCCGCGGGCTTGCGCCCGGCCTTTGTTCGCACGCTTCCCGCACAGCCTATTTCCCCTTTTCGATTTTTGCCTGCATGTCTTCACCTTCTGCCGCTCCCCACGGACTCAACCTTGCCCAGCAGGAAGCCGTCAACTACCTGCACGGCCCCTGCCTGGTGCTGGCCGGCGCCGGTTCGGGCAAGACCCGGGTCATCACGCACAAGATCGGCCGGCTGATCCAGATGGGCATGGCGCCCGAGCAGATCGCCGCCATCACCTTCACCAACAAGGCCGCCGCCGAGATGCGCGAGCGCGCCAAGACTTTGATCGGCAAGCAGGCCCGGGGCGTGCTGATCTGCACCTTTCACGCGCTGGGCGTGCGCATGCTGCGCCAGGACGGCGCGGTGCTGGGGCTGAAGCCGCAGTTTTCCATCCTCGACAGCGACGACGTGACCAGCATTTTGAAAGACGCGGGCGGCAGCACCGACGTGGCCACCGCGCGCCAGTGGCAGTGGACCATCAGCGCCTGGAAAAACCAGGGCCTGAACGCCGCGCAAGCCCAGGCGCAGGCCAGCGGCGACGAGGAACGGCTCGTGGCGCAGGTGATGGGGCATTACGAGGAGCGCCTGGCCGCCTACCAGAGTGTTGATTTCGACGACCTGATCGGCCTGCCGCTCAAGCTGCTCAAGGAGCATGAAGCGGTGCGCGGCAAGTGGCAGTCGGCGCTCGGCCATGTGCTGGTCGATGAATACCAGGACACCAACGCCACGCAGTACGAGGTGCTGAAATTGCTGGTCGGCGAGCGCGGCCGCTTCACGGCGGTGGGCGACGACGACCAGTCGATCTACGGCTGGCGCGGCGCAACGCTGGACAACCTGAAAAAGCTGCCGCAGGACTTCCCGGCGCTCAAGGTCGTCAAGCTGGAGCAGAACTACCGCTCGACCAGCGCCATCTTGCGGGCCGCCAACAACGTCATCGGCCCGAACCCCAAGCTGTTCCCCAAGACCCTGTTCAGCGAACTGGGCGAGGGCGAGCCGGTGCGGGTGGTGGACTGCGACAGCGAAGAGCACGAGGCGGAGCGCGTCGTGGCGCGCATCCAGAGCCTGCGCGCCGAAGGCAGCCTGCAGGTCGAGGGGCAGCAGTACCGGGAGTGGAAGGATTTTTGCGTGCTGTACCGCGCCAACCACATGGCCAAGCCGTTTGAAAAAGCCTTCCGCAAGGCCAACATTCCCTACAAAGTCTCAGGCGGCCAGAGCTTTTTTGACCGCGCCGAGATCAAGGACCTGTGCAGCTGGATGGTGCTGCTGGTCAACAACGACAACAACCAGGCCTTCATCCGCTCGGTGACCACGCCCAAGCGGGGCATCGGCCACACCACGCTGGCGGCCCTGGGCACGTTTGGCGACACCTACAAGCTCAGCCTGTTCGAGTCGCTGTTCAGCCATTCGCTGGACTCGGTGCTACCGTCCAAGGCGGTCGGCTCGCTGCAGGAGTTCGGCCGGTACCTGAACGACCTCGAATACCGCGCCAAGCGCACCGTGGGCGCGGAGGACGCGCGCGTGTTCCTGACCGACTGGCTCAAGGAGATCGACTACGAAAAGCACCTCTATGACGGCGAGGACAGCGAGAAGATCGCGGCGGCGCGCTGGAGCAATGTGATGGATTTTTGCGACTGGATGTCGCAGCGCTGCGGCGGGCAGATCGACGACGCCTCGGGCGCGACGGTCGAAAAACCGACCAAGACGATGCTGGAGGTGGTGCAGACGATCGCGCTGCTCTCGACCATCAGCGAGCGCGAGGGCGACCAGAACGTCGTGACGCTGTCCACGCTGCATGCCTCCAAGGGGCTGGAATGGCCGCATGTGGTACTGG
>JAQGMZ010000067.1 GCA_028292045.1 Polaromonas sp.
GGATCGGGCTGGTGCCGCAAGACGCGGTTATTTTCTCGACCAGCGCGCTGGAAAATATCCGCTACGGCCAGCCTGACGCCACCGATGCGCAAGTCAGGGAAGCGGCCCGGGCGGCATTTGCGCATGAGTTCATCAGCGCCCTTCCCCAGGGGTTTGACACTTTTCTGGGCGAGCGCGGTGTCCGGCTGTCGGGTGGCCAGCGCCAGCGCATTGCGATTGCGCGGGCCATGCTGAAAAATTCACCGCTGCTGCTGCTGGACGAAGCCACCAGCGCGCTGGACGCCGAGAGCGAACGCATGGTGCAGGCGGCGCTGGAATCGGCCATGAAAGACCGCACGACCCTGGTGATTGCCCACCGCCTGGCCACGGTGAAAAAGGCCAACCGGATTGTGGTGATCGACCATGGCCGGATTGTGGAGCAGGGAACCCATGAACAACTGATGGCGGCCAACGAGGTGTATGCCCGGCTGGCAGCGCTGCAGTTCTCCGCCTGAAGCGCTTGGCTTGAAAAGCCATGGGCGCGGCGTGCAACGGCTGCGCTGAAAAATGGCAGTTTCACGGCAGGTTTTCACGGTTATGAATTTTTTGCATAGTTAGACATGAAGTAGGCCTTGGACAGTTGGGGGCGTGGGCACTAAGCTGCGCTACCGCTCACTTTTACTCAAGGAAGTTTCATGTCACACACCATCGCCGAAGGCGAAAACGCACTTGCGCCGGCCTCTGCGCTCCCTTCGTACCTTGAGGCAGACAACCTTGGGCCCTGGGGCAACTACCTTCAGCAGGTCGACCGTGTCATTCCGCACCTTGGCAACCTGTCTCGCTGGGCAGAAACCCTCAAGCGCCCCAAGCGCATCCTGATCGTCGACGTGCCGATCCACATGGACGACGGCACGGTGGCGCATTTCGAGGGCTACCGTGTGCAGCACAACGTCTCCCGGGGCCCGGGCAAGGGCGGCGTTCGTTTTCACCAGGACGTCACGCTGTCGGAGGTCATGGCCCTGTCGGCCTGGATGTCGGTCAAGAACGCAGCGGTCAATGTGCCGTACGGCGGCGCCAAGGGCGGTATCCGGGTCGATCCCAAGAAGCTGTCGCTGGGCGAGCTCGAGCGCATGACGCGCCGCTACACCAGTGAAATCGGCATCATCATTGGCCCGAACAAGGACATTCCCGCGCCTGACGTCAACACCAACGAGCAGATCATGGCCTGGATGATGGACACCTATTCCATGAACACCGGCTCTACCGCGACCGGCGTGGTCACGGGCAAGCCGGTTGACCTGGGCGGCTCGCTCGGCCGGCGGGAAGCCACCGGCCGCGGCGTCTTCACGGTCGGCAGCGAGGCGGCGCGCCACATCGGCATGGACATTGCCACCGCCCGCGTAGCCGTGCAGGGCTTTGGCAATGTCGGCGGCGTGGCGGGCAAGCTGTTTGCCGAAGCCGGCGCGCGCATCATTGCGGTGCAGGACCATGGCGGCACGATTTACCAGGAAGCCGGGCTGGACGTGCCCGCCCTGCTCCTGCATGTTGCCCGCACTGGCAGCGTGGCCCACTTTGAAAAGGCCGAGGTGCTTGCGGATGAACTGTTCTGGGAGGTGGACTGCGACATCCTGATACCGGCGGCGCTGGAACAGCAGATCACCGCAGCCAATGCCGGGCGCATCAAGGCGCGCATGGTCATCGAAGGCGCCAATGGTCCGACCACGCCGGCCGCGGACGACATCCTGAAGGAACGCAATGTCCTGGTGGTTCCCGATGTGATCGCCAATGCTGGCGGCGTGACCGTCAGCTACTTCGAATGGGTGCAGGACTTTTCCAGCTTTTTCTGGGACGAGGACGAAATCAATGCCCGCCTTGTGAAAATCATGAAAACCGCTTTTGCCGGCATCTGGCAGGTCGCCCAGGAAAAGCAGGTCAGCCTGCGCACCGCCACCTTCATCGTGGCCTGCCAGCGCATATTGCACACGCGCGAACTGCGCGGCCTCTACCCTTGAACACTGCCTGCGTTCAAGCAGGGCCAAGGCAGCTGGCCTGCCGCCGGCTCTGGCCTGTTTGCGCAAGGGCTACTGCAGGGTCTGCTTGAGGGATTCGAGCATGGGCAGCGGAATGACTTCAATGCCCTCTTCCAAAAGCTCAACGGCTTCGCGCGCGCTGGCCCGCCCGCGAATGCCGCGCGTTTCGACTTCCCCGTAATGCATGCGGCGCGCCTCTTCTGCAAACTGGTCGCCCATGTCTTGCGTAGCGGCGACCACCTGGCGCAAAGCATTTAACAATGCGGCCTGTGCCGCAGGGCCCGGGGTGGGCATGCCCGAGCCTTCAGCCGGTTCGGGCCGCGTCAGCGCGCTGCCCACCGCCCCGGACGGCGCTACATTGGATGATGCATCGGGTCCACGGGGCCCGGAACCGGCCGGAGGCAAAGGATGGCCGCCGAGGTTGAGCCTGGGGGCGCTGGGCATTTTTTGAATGCTGCTGTCGGCGCACAGGGGACACTGGAGCAAGCCGCGTGTTGACTGGTCCTGGTAATCGTCTTCCGAGCCGAACCAGCCTTCGAACGAATGCAGGCGCGAACAGCGAAGACTCAAAACTTTCATGCGCGCAGACGTGCCGGGCCGCTACTGCGCGACAGAGCGCCATTCCAGTGTCGTTGCGCCCGACAACACATTGTTCAGCCACAGCATGCCGGCCAGGGTCTTGGCATCGGTGACCTGCCCGGTGATGCAGGCCTTCATCAACTCGTCAGGCGGAGCTGAAAACACATCGAGGAATTCGCCTGCATCGAGTTTTTGCGCGCCCGGCTTCAGTCCGCGCGCAAACCAGATGTCGATAAATTCGGTGGAATAGGAAATTGCCGGATGCAGTACGCCTGCTCTGGCCCACTCGCTTGCGGTATAGCCGGTTTCTTCCTGCAGTTCCCGTTGGGCGCAGGCCAGGGGCGACTCCCCGGCATCAAGCTTTCCGGCAGGAAACTCGACCATGACGGCATGCAGCGGATAGCGGTACTGGCGCTCCAGCACCACCCGGCCATCGTCGCGGAGCGCCACGATCATCACGGCCCCGGGGTGCACCACGTATTCACGCGTGGCATGCTTGCCATCGGGAAGGCCCACGGTGTCACGGCAAATGTTGAGGAAATTCCCGGTCAGGATTTTTTCGGAACCGAGCCGGGTCTCGGCAAGGTGGGCATTGTCCTGGCCGGATTGCAGATCAAACCCATGCGGAAGCGTCATGATTTGTGTTTGAAAAGATAGCGGTAGGTAAAGCCGGGAAATGCAAACGTCAGAAAAAGTGTGCCGGTGATGGCATAAAACTCCCAGCCCTGGGGTGCAATTTGTCCGGTACGCTGTTCCAGGAAAAGGCCAATACCGCCTGCCAGCAAGTACCAGGCGAGCAATTCGGCCAGCCGCACGGCAAGGTTTTTAGGCGATTTAAGCGCGTAAACGGCAAACAGCCGGTTGCTGATGAAGGGCATGTTGGCCATGGCCAGGGCCAGCAGCAGCACCAGCCATACGGATGCGGTCTGGTCCAACTCAGACCCCGAGCGAATTCACAATGCTGTTGATGGACTGCGCGCACAGCGTCATCAACCCGCCAGGCGCAATACCCAGGGCCAGAATCAAGGCGCCATTGATCGCCAGCACGATCCGCGCATCAGCCGGCGCATCAATTGGCTGGGCATTGTGGGGATGGGGCGCATCGAAATACATCACCTTGATGATGCGCAAGTAGTAAAAGGCGCCGATCAGGGACATGAGCACGGCGAACACCGCCAGCACCAGGTAGCTCGTCCGACCCGACGAGATCAAGGCCTGCAGCACCCCCAGCTTGGCATAAAAGCCCACCAGCGGCGGCAGGCCGGCCAGCGAGAACATGCTCATCGCCATGACACCGGCATACAGCGGGCTGCGCTGGTTCAGGCCGGACAGGTCGGCGATTTCTTCGGATTCATGCCCGGCGCGGGCCAGCAGCAAGACGATGCCAAAGGCTGCCAGCGTGGTGAGCACGTACGTCAGTGCGTAGAACATGGCCGCCCCATAGGCCGACTCGGTGTTGAGCTGATTGCCGTTGACCACCCCCGCCAGCAGGCCCAGCAGCAGGAAGCCCATCTGGGAAATGGTTGAAAAAGCCAGCATGCGCTTGAGGTTGGTCTGGGCAATGGCGGCCAGGTTGCCGATCAGCAAGGACCCGATGGCCATCAAGGCCAGCATTTGCTGCCAGTCGATCGCCAACGGCAACAATCCTTCAACCAGCAGGCGAATGGTCATGGCGAAGGCAGCCAGTTGCGGAGCGCCGCCGATCACCAGGGTCACCGCTGTAGGCGCGCCCTGGTAAACGTCGGGCAGCCACATGTGAAATGGCACGGCGCCCAGCTTGAAAGCCAGGCCCGCCACGATGAACACCAGCCCGAACACCAGCACCTGGTGCTTGACCTGCCGGCTGGCAATGGCATTGAATACTTCGTTGATGTTCAGGGAACCGGTGGCGCCATACAGCATGGACAGGCCATACAACAGGAAGCCGGACGCCAGGGCACCGAGCACAAAATACTTCATGGCGGCTTCGGTGGCCTGCGCATCGTCGCGCCTCAAGGCCACCAGTGCGTAGCTGCACAGCGTCATCAGCTCCAGGCCCATGTAGAGCACCAGAAAGTTATGCCCGGAAATCATCACGAACATGCCCAGCAGTGCGAACAGGCTCAACGTGAAGAATTCGCCACCGCGCAGCATGTCGCGGTCGGCGGCATAGGGCCGGCCGTAGACGATCGTGACCATGAGGGCAACACTGGAAAAACACTTTAGCCAGCTGCCCATCGGGTCAACCACGACCATGTTGCCGAAGCCGTAGAAGACCTGGCCGCCCAGGGCGGTGGAAGCTTCCATGACGGCGACGGCGCCAAGCGTCAGCAGGGTCAGCGCATAGGTGAGCGTGCGCCTTGGCGATTTGACGTACAGGTCTGCCAGCGCGATGACGCAGGCCATGACCAAAAGAACGAGTTCGGGATAGACCGCGATCCAACTGAGTTTGTCAATCATCTGAATTCTTTGAGTTTGCTTAGTTCAGTTTTGAAAGCGCGACATGCCTGAGCAGATCAGCGACCGAGGTATTCATCACATCGGTAAACGGCTTTGGATAGAGGCCCATGAACAATACGGCAATGGCCAGCAAGGCGAGCGTCAGGAACTCGCGGCTGTTGATGTCCATCAAGCCTTTGACATTTTCATTGGTCACCGGGCCCAGGTACACGCGCTTGTACATCCAGAGCGTGTAAGCCGCCCCGGAAATCAGGGCCGATGCCGCTGCCATGCCAATCCAGAAATTGAACCTGACTGCGCCTAGAATGACCATCCATTCGCCGACAAAACCAGCCGTGGCGGGCAAACCACAATTGGCCATGGCAAACAAGAGCGCAAAAGCCGCAAACTTCGGCATGGTATTGACCACGCCGCCATAGCTTGAAATTTCGCGGGAATGCACCCGGTCATACAGCACGCCGATGCACAGAAACATGGCTGCGGACACAAAACCGTGGGCAATCATCTGGACAATTCCGCCAGAGACACCCAGGTCGTTGAAGATGAAGAAGCCCAGCGTCACAAAACCCATGTGCGCCACGGACGAATAGGCCACGAGTTTTTTCATGTCGCGCTGGACCAGCGCCACCAGGCCCACGTAGATGACCGCAATCAGCGAGAAGGTAATCATCAGCCAGGCCCATTCTCGGGATGCATCGGGCGCGATGGGCATGGAAAATCGCAGAAAACCGTAGGCGCCCAGCTTGAGCATGATGGCCGCCAGCACGGCGGAGCCGCCCGTCGGCGCTTCGACGTGAACGTCTGGCAGCCAGGTATGCACCGGAAACATCGGCACCTTAACCGCAAAGGCCGCAAAGAACGAGAAAAACAGCAGGGTCTGGGAAACGCTCGACAAGGGCAGCCGGTGCCACGCAAGAATGTCAAAGCTGCCGCCAGATTTGTTGTACAGAAAAATCAGGGCGACCAGCATGAGCAGCGAGCCCAGCAGCGTATAGAGAAAAAACTTGAAAGCCGCGTAAATCTTGTTGGGCCCGCCCCAGATGCCGATGATCAAGTACATCGGAATCAGGGTTGCCTCAAAAAACACGTAGAAGAGCATGCCGTCCAGGGCGGCGAACACGCCGATCATCAGGCCGCTCAAAATGAGGAATGACGCCATGTACTGGTTCACGCGGGTCGTGATGGACTCCCAGCTTGCAATGATCACCACCACATTGATGAAGGCCGTCAGCAGCACGAACCACAGGGAAATGCCATCCACGCCCAGGTGGTAGTTCATGTTGAAGCGCGGAATCCAGCTGCTTTTCTCGACGAACTGCATGGCCGAGGAACCAAGCTGGAAGTTTCCATACAGGGGCAACGTGACCAGAAAACCGATGATGGCACCGATCAATGCAATCCAGCGTACAGTGCGCGCCTGGCTTTCCCGGCCCAGGGCCAATAAACCGATACCAAAAAAAATCGGCACCCAGATGGCAAGGCTCAACAATCCCATTTTTTCTCTTCCTTCTTCTTCTAGATTGTTTTATCGGTTGAGCCAGACGAAATACGTCATCAACACAAAGATGCCAATAATCATGCCAAAGGCATAGTGGTAGATATAACCCGACTGCAAGCGCCTGACTCCGCTTGAAATCCAGCCCACCAGTTTCCAGGATCCGTTGACCAGGGCGCCATCGATCAGCTTCTGGTCGCCCACTTTCCAGAACACGGTCCCCAGTCCACGCATGCCGCGGGCCAGTACGTTTTCATTGAACGAATCAAGGTAATACTTGTTTTCAAGCAGTTGGTAGAGCGGGGTTACCTTGCGCTTGATGGATGTTGGCAAGCCCGGGTTGACGATGTACAGGTAGTATGACAGCGCCACCCCCGCCACTGCCAGCCAGAAGGGAGGCGTGGACAGGCCGTGAATCGCCATTTGGACGGGGCTGTGGAACAAATCAGCCAGCTCTTTCATGGCCGGATGCCGCTCAAGGTTGACAAAAATAGCACCCTTGAAGAATTCGCCAAACAGCATTGGCTCAATCGTGAGAAACCCGATGACGACTGACGGGATGGCCAGCAAGATCAGCGGCAGCGTTACGACCCAGGGCGACTCGTGCGGTTCATGGTGCGCTGCCGGGTGACCGTGATCGTCATGCGCTGCGTGATGGGCTTCGGGATTCTGATCAAAACGCTCTTTGCCGTGAAACACCAGAAAGTAAAGGCGAAACGAATAAAACGCAGTCACGAACACACCCGCCATCACTGCAAAATGGGCAAAACCACTGCCCCAGAGATGGCTCTCCGCCACTGCTTCAATGATGCTGTCTTTCGAATAAAAACCCGAGAAGAACGGCGTCCCGATCAGCGCCAACGAACCCAGCAGGAAAGTGACCCAGGTGATCGGCATGTACTTGCGCACACCGCCCATCCAGCGGATGTCCTGGTTGTGGTGCATGCCAATGATGACCGAACCTGCCGCCAGAAAAAGCAGCGCCTTGAAAAACGCGTGCGTCATCAGGTGAAACACAGCCACCGGGTAAGCCGATGCGCCCAGCGCCACGGTCATATAGCCGAGCTGCGACAGCGTTGAGTAGGCAATCACGCGCTTGATGTCGTTCTGGATGATGCCCAAAAAGCCCATGAACAAGGCCGTGATGGCGCCAATCACCATGATGAAGCTCAACGCAGTGTCACTGAGCTCGAACAGCGGCGACATGCGGGCCACCATGAAAATGCCGGCCGTCACCATGGTTGCGGCATGAATCAGGGCCGAAATCGGGGTTGGGCCTTCCATCGAGTCCGGCAGCCAGACATGCAGCGGGAACTGGGCAGACTTGCCCATGGCTCCGATGAACAGGCAGATGCAGGTCACCGTGATCAGCATCCAGCCGGTGCCGGGCAAGGTCAGTGTTGAAAACTCGTTGGCCTTGGCAAAGACTTCCGAGTAATTGAGGGTTCCCGTGTAGGAAGCAATCAGGGCGATGCCCAGAATGAAACCGAAGTCGCCTACCCGGTTGACCAGGAAAGCCTTCATATTGGCAAAAATGGCACTGGGCTTGTTGAACCAGAAGCCGATCAGCAGGTAGGAAACCAGGCCGACGGCTTCCCATCCAAAAAACAGCTGAAGCAGGTTGTTGCTCATGACGAGCATCAGCATGGAAAATGTGAACAGGGAAATGTAGGCGAAGAAACGGTTGTAGCCCTCGTCTTCTTCCATGTAGCCGATGGTGTAGATGTGCACCATCAGCGACACGAAGGTCACCACGCACATCATCATGGCGGTCAGGCCGTCAACCAGGAAGCCCACTTCCATTTTCAGGCTGCCCAGCGTCATCCAGGTGTAGAGGGTTTCATTGAAGCGGGCGCCGTCGGCTACAACGCTTTGCAGCGTCAGGGCCGAAAGGACGAAAGCAATGAACACGCCCAGGATGGTCACGGTGTGCGACAGGCGGCGGCCCACCCGGTTGCCGCCAAATGCGGTGCCCAGGATACCGGCGACCAGCGCGCCGGCCAGGGGTGCCAGCGGAACCGCGAGCAAGGTCGATGCAGAAAGGGTTTGACTCATTATTTAACCGCCCGTAGGGCCGCCCCAAGGGCGGTTAGCGCCCCTTCGGGGGGCAGCGAATACACGAAGTGAAAAGCGCGAGGGCTCATTGCTTAACCCCGGAGCGAGTTGAGTTCGTCGACATTGATGCTGGACTTGTTGCGGAACAGCAAGACCAGAATGGCCAGTCCGATGGCGGACTCGGCCGCGGCAACGGTCAGGATGAAAAATACAAAAACCTGTCCCGCCATGTCATTCAGGTAGTACGAAAACGCGACAAAATTCATGTTGACGGCCAGCAGCATGAGTTCAATGGCCATGAGCAGCACGATCAGGTTCTTGCGGTTCAGAAAGATGCCGATGACCGACAGCGCAAACAGCATGGCACCGAGTGAAAGGAAATGTCCCAGCGTGAGCGTCATGATTTTTTATCTTCAACAATGGGGGCGGCCGCCATGTCAGGCGCGGCAACGACCGATTTCATCCGGACCAGCGTGACGCGGTCCTTTGCCTTGACGCGAACCTGTGCCGACGGGTTGCTCCGCTTGGAGTCCTTGCGTTCGCGCAAGGTCAAGGCAATGGCGGCGATGATGGCCACCAGCAAAATCACCGCGGCAATTTCCAGCGGGTAGATGTACTGCGAATACAGCACCTTTCCCAGTTCCTTGGTGTTGGAAACCTGTGCGGCCAGTTGGCCCGCATCCGACAGGGAAGCCGTTTTCGGCGGTTCGCGAAAGCCTCCCATCAGGACGTAAGACATTTCCAGGGCAATGACCACCCCCACGGTGCCAGCCAAGGGAAAATGTTTCCAGAATCCCTTGCGCACGCTGTCCAGGTTGATGTCCAGCATCATGACCACGAACAAAAACAGCACCATCACCGCGCCGACATACACCAGCACCAGGGTGATCGCCAAAAATTCGGCTTTGAGCAAAATCCAGATGGCCGCCGCCTGAAAAAAGGCGAGCACCAGATAAAGCGCAGCATGCACCGGATTGCGGGCAGTGATGACGCGGAAAGCTGCAAAAAGCAGCACGGCGGCAAACACGTAAAAAAGACCTGTTTTAGCGTCCATGTGGGAGATGATTCTTTCTACTGACGAGAAGCGGGCGAGGAGCGGAAATTTTCAGCGGTGTTCAGCGGTATTTGGCATCCACCGCCCGGTTGGCAGCAATTTCGCTTTCATAGCGGTCGCCCACGGCAAGCAGCATTTCTTTCGTGAAGTAAAGGTCGCCCCGCTTTTCACCGTGGTATTCCAGAATATGCGTTTCCACGATGGAATCGACCGGGCAGCTTTCTTCGCAAAAACCGCAAAAAATGCATTTCGTCAGGTCAATGTCGTAGCGCGAGGTGCGGCGGCTGCCGTCTTCACGCACGTCCGATTCAATAGTGATGGCCAGCGCCGGGCAAACCGCTTCGCACAGCTTGCAGGCAATGCAGCGCTCTTCGCCGTTTTCATACCGGCGCAGGGCGTGCAAACCCCGGAACCGGGGGCTTAATGGCGTTTTTTCTTCGGGAAACTGAATCGTGATCTTGCGGCTGAACATGTATTTGCCAGTCAGGGCCATGCCCTTGAGCAACTCGGTCAGCATGAAGCTTGATACGAAATCTTTGACAGAAGTAACAGCAGACATAAATCAGATTCCAGCAATTGAAGAGCATGCAAAGCGGTCATCCCATCCAGCAGGGGCCGCGGAACCGGCTTTGCCGGACCGCAGGCGCAACAGCCCCCACGGGGGGCAAGGAGTTACGCGAAGCGAACGACTGAGGGGGCTCATTTCCAGATGTTGTAAGGAGTTTGCATCCACGCGCCGACCACCACCAGCCAGACCAAGGTGACGGGTATGAAGATTTTCCAGCCCAGTCGCATGATCTGGTCATAACGAAAACGAGGAAAGGTCGAGCGCACCCACAAGAAAATCGTGACCACCACGAATGTTTTCAGGCCCAGCCAGATCCAGCCCGGAACCCAGTTGAACACGGCATGGTCGATCGGCGACAGCCAGCCGCCCAGGAACAACAGGACGCACAGCACCGACACCAGGATCATGTTGGCGTATTCGGCCAGGAAAAACATGGCAAACGACATGCCCGAGTATTCAACCATGTGGCCAGCGACGATCTCTGACTCGCCCTCGACCACATCGAAGGGGTGTCGGTTGGTTTCCGCCAGGCTGGAGATGAAATACACCACAAAAATAGGCAGCAAAGGCAGCCAGTTCCAGGAAAGGAAGGTCAGGCCCCGGCTGGCGGCCATGCCCGACCCCTGGCTCATGACAATGTCGGTCATGTTCAGGCTGCCCGACACCATCAGCACCACCACCAGGCAAAAGCCCATGGCTATTTCATAGCTCACCATCTGGGCGGACGCACGCATTGCGCCCAAAAATGCATATTTGGAATTGGAAGCCCAGCCGGCAATGATGACGCCATAGACTTCCAGCGACGTGATGGCCATCACGAACAGCAAACCTGCGTTCACATTGGCCAAGGCCACATCGGGGCCAAAAGGAATCACGGCCCAGGCTGCCAGCGCCGGCATGATGGTCATGACCGGGCCCAGCACGAACAAGCCCTTGCTGGCTGCGGTCGGAATGATGATTTCCTTGGTCAGCAGCTTGAGCGCATCGGCAATCGGCTGAAGCAGGCCGAACGGACCGATGCGGTTGGGGCCCACCCGGACCTGCGTGAAGCCAATGGCTTTTCTTTCCCACAGGGTCAGGTAGGCCACGCAGCCCATCAAGGGCGCCAGCACTGCCACGATCTTGATGAGCACCCAGAGCACCGGCCAGACGGTGGCGGGCCAGATGCCCCCCATCAAACCCTGGCCCGTTGCGTACATCGTGTCGATCATGTGCCGGCCTTTTCAAACTCTGCGGCCTTGCGCGCATCGGCTGTCAGTTGCAGCGAAGTTGCGCGACGGACCAGGCTGTCGAGCTGGTAAATGCTGGCGACCACGGGAGCGGGGCCGGCCACCGCAGAGAGATCGATCTCGCACTCGGTGGCATTGCTTAAACGATTCGGGGGCACCTGACCGGGTCCTGCATCGGGAATGCTCTTCAGCACCTCCTGCGACGATTCGAAACCGAAGCCCGGGAGGCCCAGCAGGTTTGCCAGCACACGGAATACTTTCCAGGCGGGTCGGGTATCGCCACGGGGCTTGACCACTGCATGAAAACTCTGGACCCGGCCTTCGGCATTGACGAATGTGCCCGGCGTTTCGGTAAAAGGCGCAATCGGCAGCAACACATCGCTGAAGCTCATGTTGGCCTTGAAAGGGCTAAGCGTCACCACCATTTGCGCTGAATTCAGAGAATCCCGGGCTTTGGCGCCCGGCGCGGAATCAAACTCCGGTTCATTGTTCAACAAGAGGACAGCCTTGAGCTTGCCCTCCAGCATCTGGCCGGCATGCAGGCCGGCATTGCCCGGCAATGCATTGGCCAGTTGCGCACCAACTGTATTGGCCGCCTCGGTGAGGTAACCCACGCTGGCACCGGTTTGCCGGCCAATCCAGTTGGCAAGCGCCAGCAGGCTGGACGCATTGGCATGGTGCGCTGCGGCATTGCCCAGCAGGATGGCCTTGCGCTCGCCGCCCATCAGTGAGGCTGCGATGGCCTTGGCGGCATCGTCAGCCTGGCCCGTGGCCGGTGCGGCGACACCTTTTTCGGCGGCAATCGCAGCAGCAACGTTGGCCAGCGCTTTCACCCAGTCCCCAGGGGGGGCCATCACGGCATGGGCGAGCGGCATGGCCCATGCATCGGGATCGGCCATTTCAGCAAGTGAATTGATAGCACTCAGGGAGCAGCCATTGCGCACCGACTGCCTTAAGCGCAATGAAAAAAGCGGATGGTCCTTGCGCAGGTTGGAACCCACCACCAGGACACGCTGCATCTGCGACAGCGAAGCAATGGAGGTCCCCAGCCAGCGTATCGAGCCGGAAGGAGAAAATTCGGCATGTCGCAGGCGATGGTCGATATTTTCGCTCCCCAGTCCACGCATCAGGGATGCCGCCAGGTGCAATTCCTCCAGGGTACTGTGCGGGCTGGCCAGCGTCCCGATGCTCTCAGCGCCGTATTCCGACTTGATCTGCTTCAAGCCATTGGCGACATATTCAAGCGCGGTTTGCCAGTCGACTGTTTTCCACTCGCCGCCCTGCTTGAGCATGGGGCTGAGCAGACGGTCATCGGTATTCAGGGCCTCGTAAGAAAACCGGTCGCGGTCCGCAAGCCAGCATTCGTTGATGGCTTCGTTCTCAAGGGGCAGTACGCGCATGACCTTGTCGTGCTTGACCTGAACAATCAGGTTCGTACCCGTCGAGTCATGCGGGCTGACCGATTTGCGCCGTGATAACTCCCAGGTGCGGGCGCTGTAGCGAAAAGGTTTGCTGGTCAGGGCGCCCACCGGGCACAGGTCGATCATGTTGCCGGACAGTTCGGAATCAACCGACATGCCGACGAAGGTTTCAATCTCGGCGTGCTCGCCGCGGTGCGACATGCCAAGTTCCATCACGCCAGCCACTTCCTGGCCAAAGCGGACGCAGCGTGTGCAATGAATGCAGCGGCTCATTTCCTGCATGGAAATCAAGGGGCCGACATCCTTGTGGAACACCATGCGCTTTTCTTCCGCATAGCGCGATTCACCGGCGCCATAGCCGACGGCCAGGTCCTGCAGCTGGCACTCGCCGCCCTGGTCACAGATCGGGCAGTCCAGCGGGTGGTTGATGAGCAAGAACTCCATCACCCCCTTTTGGGCCTTGATGGCTTTGTCATTTTTGGTGTGCACCACCATGCCTTGCGTCACGGGCGTGGCGCAGGCCGGCATCGGTTTTGGCGCTTTTTCGACATCGACCAGGCACATGCGGCAATTGGCCGCGATGCTCAATTTCTTGTGATAGCAAAAGTGGGGGATGTAGGTGCCGGCTTTTTCTGCCGCGTGCATTACCGTGCTGCCCTCAAGCACCTCCACTTTTTGACCGTCCAGTTCTATTTCAACCATATTTTTTCTTTCCGCAGATCAGGCCTGCGCCGCAGCGCGACCATGGGCTTGAAATGCGTTTTTGGCCACTTCAGGGTGCGATGTGTTTTCTGGAATCATGGCCTCGAACTCATGCCGGTAATGCTTGATCATGGCCCGCACCGGCATGGCCGCAGCGTCGCCCAGGGCGCAGATCGTGCGGCCCTGAATGTTGTCAGCCACTGAATTGAGCAGATCCAGGTCGGTCTGGCGGCCCAGGCCGTTGTGTATGCGGTCCACCACGCGCCAGAGCCAGCCCGTGCCTTCGCGGCATGGGGTGCATTGCCCGCAGGACTCGTGCATGTAAAAGTAGGACAGCCGCTTGAGCGACTCGACCATGCAGCGGGAGTCGTCCATGACGATCACCGCGCCCGAACCCAGCATGGAGCCGGCCTTGGCAATCGAGTCGTAGTCCATGGTGCATTCCATCATGATGGACGCGGGCAAGACCGGTGAAGAAGAACCGCCGGGAATCACGGCCTTGAGGGTGCGACCCTTGCGAACGCCGCCGGCCAGCTCAAGCAGTTTGGAAAACGGCGTGCCCATGGGCACTTCGTAGTTGCCAGGCAACTCGACATCGCCAGAAACCGAATAAATCTTGGTGCCGCCGTTGTTGGGCTTGCCGCATTCCAGGTAGGCCGCGCCGCCGTTACGGATGATCCAGGGCACGGCAGCAAAGGTTTCCGTGTTGTTGATCGTGGTGGGTTTGCCGTACAGGCCAAAGCTGGCCGGGAAAGGCGGCTTGAAGCGCGGTTGTCCCTTCTTGCCTTCCAGCGACTCCAGCAAAGCGGTTTCTTCCCCGCAGATATAAGCGCCGAACCCATGCGAGGCATGCAGCTGGAAATGAAAGCTGCTCCCCAAGATGCCGTCGCCCAGCAAGCCTGCTGCGCGCGCTTCATCCAGCGCTTCTTCAAATCGCTGGTAGGTCGCAAAAATCTCGCCGTGAATGTAGTTGTAGCCGACGCTGATGCCCATGGCATAGGCGGCGATCGCCATGCCTTCGATCACGCTGTGCGGGTTGTACTGCAGGATGTCGCGGTCTTTGCAGGTGCCCGGCTCGCCTTCGTCGGAATTGCAGACCAGGTATTTCTGGCCTGGAAACTGGCGCGGCATGAAACTCCACTTCAGGCCGGTCGGAAAACCTGCACCGCCCCGGCCGCGCAGGCCGCCGGCCTTGACCTCGGCGATCACCTGGTCGGGGGTCAGGCCGGCACCACCGTCTTGCGCGAGTATCTTGCGCAGCGCCTGGTAGCCGCCCCGGGCTTCGTAGTCGGCCAGGCGCCAGTTGCTGCCGTCCAGGTCGGCCAGGATTTGCGGGTTGATGTGGCGGCCATGAAAACAGGTCTGCACACCGGTCGCGCCAAACTGCTGCAGCACGCTCAGGGCGGCGGCAGGATTTTTCAA
Source organism: Polaromonas sp. (assembly GCA_028292045.1). Classification (GTDB taxonomy): domain Bacteria; phylum Pseudomonadota; class Gammaproteobacteria; order Burkholderiales; family Burkholderiaceae_C; genus Polaromonas. The sequence goes on from JAQGMZ010000067.1 coordinate 14,974, forward strand.
GGGGGATTGAAGCGTCATCAGACTCAAGCCTCTGCTGATTTAAGGCCATCGACAAGCTGGTCCAGCTTGTCATTGGTCATGAAACTGCACATGTGGATATCGTTGACCAGCATCACCGGGGAATCGGCGCAAGCGCCCAGGCATTCGGACTGCTGCAGCGTGAACAACCCGTCTGCCGTGGTTTCACCCATGCCAATGCCCAGTTTTTTTTCAAGATGGTGCAGCGCCTGGGCGCCATCGCGCAACTGGCACGGCAAATTCGTGCACACATTGAACTTGTACTTGCCGACCGGCTGCTGGTTGTACATGTTGTAGAAAGTGGTGACTTCATGCACGGCGATGGGCGCCATGCCCAGGTAGCCGGCCACCAGCTTTTCGCTTTCGGCACTGACGAAGCCGCTTTCCTGCTGCATGATGGCCAGGCAAGCCATCACGGCAGACTGCTTTTGCGCAGCTGGGTACTTGGCCACTTCGCGGTCGAAAAGCGCTCGGGTTTGTTCAGAGATCATGGAAGAAGTCTTGCGGTTAGCGGTCAATTTCACCAAACACGATGTCCATGGTGCCGATCACGGCGACGGCATCGGCAATCATGTGGCCACGCGCCATCTCATCCATGGCAGCCAGGTGCGAAAAGCCCGGTGGTCGAATTTTCAACCGGTATGGCTTGTTGGCGCCGTCGCTGACGATGTAAATGCCAAACTCGCCCTTGGGATGCTCGACAGCGGCATAGGCTTCGCCTTCCGGAACATGGAAGCCTTCGGTGAAAAGCTTGAAATGGTGAATCAGCTCTTCCATGTTGGATTTCATGGATTCCCGATCGGGTGGAGCCACCTTGTGGTTGCTGGTGATCACGGGACCGGGATTGACGCGCAGCCAGTCCACGCACTGCTTGATGATCCGGTTGGACTGGCGCATTTCAGCGACCCGCACCAGATAGCGGTCATAGCAGTCGCCGGTCTTGCCGACCGGTATGTCGAAGTCCATCTGTGCGTAAACTTCATAGGGCTGCTGCTTGCGCAAGTCCCACGCAAAACCCGAACCCCGGAGCATCGGACCGGTGAACCCTAGGTTGAGTGCGCGTTCGGGCGACACCACGCCCACCCCAACCGTACGCTGCTTCCAGATGCGGTTGTCGGTCAGCAGGGTTTCGTATTCATCCACAAGCCCGGGGAACTTGGTCACGAAATCATCAATGAAATCGAGCAGGGAACCCTGGCGGTTTTCATTCAGTGCGTCGATGGCCTTGGCATTGCGGATCTTGTTGACCTTGTACTGCGACATGGTTTCGGGCAGGTCGCGGTACACGCCGCCCGGCCGGAAGTAAGCCGCATGCATGCGGGCGCCCGAGACCGCCTCGTACATGTCGAACAGCACTTCGCGCTCGCGAAAGCAGTAAATCAGCATGTTCATGGCGCCGCAGTCGAGTCCGTGGGCGCCCAGCCACATCAGGTGGTTCAGCAGCCGGGTAATCTCGGAAAACATCACCCGGATGTATTGCGCGCGCAGCGGAACATCCACGCCCAGCAGCTTCTCAATAGCCAGGCAATACGCATGCTCGTTGGACATCATCGACACATAGTCGAGCCGGTCCAT
>JAQGMZ010000161.1 GCA_028292045.1 Polaromonas sp.
GGCCATCTTGACCTGCACTTCGTTGCCCACCACTTCGGTCTTCAGGTTGGCGCCCGAGTAGGTGCCCGCCGTCGTGGCCGCGCCGGTGATCTGCAGCGTCTCGCCCAGCTTGCGCGCAACCGAGCCGGTGTTGCCGGTGAACGTCAGCGGGTTGTTGGCCAAGGTGGTGACGCTGGTGTTGGTCGTCGTCAGCTGGCTCATGTTCACCACGTCGCCGGCGTTCACGCCGGCCGCCACGTTGGTGATGGCAGTGTTGTTCATGCTCAACCCGCCATTCAGCGTGGTCGGGCCGGTCACGGTCAGTGCGCCGCCAATGGTCGCGCCGCCGGTGGTGTTGATGGTGGTGAAGCTTGGCGTCATGCTGGTGGCAATCTGCACCTCTTTACCGACCTGGGTGATGGCCACGTTGTTGCCGGCCGTGTAGGTCGCCGTCTCGCCGGGCGCGACGTTGGTCACCGTGGTGCCGCTGACCGTGCCGGTGCCTACTTTCGAGGTCGTCACGTTAAGGCCTTTGCTGGCCGCCTTGAGCTGGGCCACGTTCACCGCATCCGTGTCGATAGAGCCCGCCGCCACGCTGGTAATCTGGCGCGTGAGAGTGGTGCCACTGCCTACGCTGACGGCAGCGCCAGTGCTCTTCCAGGCGCCTGCAACGCTTGTTGATGCAACGCCAAGTGCCGGGTCGTAACCAAACATGCCCTTGTCCACACTTGCCACCGCGCCGCTTCCGATGGCCACGCCACCAGCAACAGTCACGCTGGCTTTGTTGCCGATGACAAACGCGTCGGACACCGTAATCGTGCTGGCGTTGCCGATGATCCGGCTGCCGGTGACGCCGGCAGTAGACATGACATTATTGTTGCCAAAAATGCCCGATTCGTTGGCAGCCACCGTGCCGTTGTCGTTGCCGAGCGTGTAGGTACCGGCACCGGTGATGGTGGTTGGGTCGCCAATCGCGCCGGACTTGTTGCCGCTGACGATGTTGCCGGTGCCGATGCTAATGGACGATTCGCCCTTAGCCTGCGCTCCCGCGCCGATGGCGATGGACTTGGCACCGAAGCCCAGCGCCTCGTCGCCGATGGCGACAGACGAAATTGCGGATGTACTGCTCTTGTTGCCCACAGCGACGCTGTTGATGCCGGTAGAAACAGTCTCGCGACCCATTGCAACGCTGCTGTTGCCAGTTGCCGCAGCCTTGTAACCGTTGGCCGTAGAGCCTTCACCCTTGGCGGAAGAATAAATTCCGATGCTCGTCGCCACATTGCCTTCGGCAAGGCTTCCAGATGCGATGGCCACAGAGCCGATGCCGCTGGCCGTCGTCGCCGGATACCCTGAACCAAAGCCGCCCGTCACGATGTCATCGCCGCCAATAGCCACTGCGCCCACACCGCTGGCGACTGTGTTGGCGCCAATTGCCGTGGCTTGTGACGTGGCCGTTGAAAAGGCACCGATGGCGATGGCGTCGCCCGCATTGCTGCCATTGCCGATGGCACTAGCGTTTCGTCCCAGGGCAATGCCGTTAAAGCCATTCATGACCCTGGCTTCAGCGCCAATTGCAATGCCCCAGCTGGCATCACCTGCACCGGCAACCAGGCTCCCAACCTTGGCGTCCTGGCCAATCGCAATCGCCCTATAGTTAAGCGCCGTGGTTCCGGTATTGCCCAGTGCTATCGCTTCCCTGCCGAGCTTTGTAGCGACAAAGATAGCCAATTGGCCGTAATTAGGAAGGCCAAGGACAGTGGAACCGATGTTCGAAATGGTGGCAAAGCTGCCGTCTGCACCGGGCACCTGGCAAGTCCACTGTGAGGCCAATGTGGCCACTCCCACGGTGGAGCAAGTGGAACCTGCCAGGTAATTGGCGTCAACATCTGCCGCGGCAAAGGACCCCGAGAACATCGCCAGTACCAAGGCCACAGCCTTTAGCCCGGCAGGCCATGACGCGCCAGTGCTGACGGCAAGGGACGAGCGGCTGCTTTTGCCTTTGGAGGCGGTCAACTCCGATGTGGCGACCCAGGCACCCAGGGATTCGTTCCAGATTGATTTGTATGACTTGTTCATGATTTACATCTCCTTGCATTCAGCAAAATTTAGGCCCCAAAACTGCAAATTAGGTACCTACTGATTAGGTATTTAATGCCGAATGTAATTAGTGTTTCAATCAATCGCAATAGGTTTGTCGATTTATTACATTTGTCGATTGTGAATGTGTGACTTATTTCAATTAAATGAGGGGAATTAACCGTTTTCAGGCTCGAATGAACTGTCGTTTTTATGTGAATTTTCTGTAGATCACCACCCTTTACCGGGTCTGAAATTCAGGTTTCTCCTCTGAAAACAGGCTTTTCAGGCTTTCTCTCCCTACCTGCCTGAAGCCCCGCCGTGATACCTGCCAGTTCAGCTCGACAGCGGTTTTCACAACATCCAGTTTCTCTGGACAATTAACCCGGTAATCTGGTAAAAACTGGCTGAAAACGGTTTTTTTGAGCCAAAAAATAGGGATTTTTTTCAGATGAATAGGCATATTCGCACGGTTTTAACCTATTTCTCATGAATTTTGTTACATTTTCTTACTGTATTTGCAATTTTGTTACGAGGCAATTTTGACAAGGTTATGGATCATCTTCAAAGCTCCGCAATGCTGCTCGATGAGAGGGGCCGCCAATGCCGTGGACTGAACTGGTGGCGCTGAAAGCGGCCCATGCTCCCGTAGCCCCGCCAAGAACAAAGGCGGTGAGCACGATCCCGAAATGCACCGGATCCATAAGGGCGACCAATGGCATTTGGCAAGGCTGGCCCATTTCGGGGTGGACGCTGAACCGGGCTTGGTTAACGCACGGTCATCGGCACAGCGGCCAATGTCAACCGGCCGGGCAATGCGCGTGCAAGACCAGGGGCCGGCCGCATTGCGCGGGGGGTGCAGGCCGAGATGTTCCAGCCCTTTGCCCGGAACCGCGAAAGCTTTTCCACCGGCGGTGTCGGGCGGGGCCGGCGTTCATCAAGACCGCGGCGCCGCCGCACGGCGGTAAAATTGACCTGGACCGTACGCCTGGGCACGGCAGCCAGTTCAGCCTTGTGCTGCCCCGGGCCATACCCGAGACCGACCCGCCGGCCATGGACTTGTCCCGCTCGACGCCAGCAAGCCGGGCATGAATCCCCTTGAAACCAACCAGGAATCCATGATGAAACCATTGCTTCGCCTTGTGGCCGCCGCCCTGCTTTCGACCGCCAGCCTGCTGACGGCAGCGCAGGAGCTTGACCTGAACGCCATGCTCGGCGCCGGGCGGCAAATCGCCCGGGCGGTTGACCAGGACCAGACCGCCACTTTGTGGGACGCAGCCTCTCCGACGGCGCGAAAGCTCGTGTCACGCGAGCAGTTCATTGCCAACGTGCAAGCCGCCAGGCGCCCACTGGGCGCGGTGCTGGCCCGCAACTGGGCCGGCATGTCCCAGCAGCGCATCGATGGCACCCTCCAGATTCCGTCCGGCACCTACCTCAGCATTGAATTTGACACCGCATTTGCGGGCAACCCCAAGCAGCGCGAACTGGTGTCGCTGCGGCTGGACGAAGACAAGGTGTGGCGCTTTACCGGCTATTCGGTGCGCTGACTGGCCATTTCGCCTGGCCTGCGTTTGAGAGCGGCTGCGGCCGGCGCTGAAACAAAGCTGCCTTTGCCGCATTGGCGGGAACCCGGTGGCAAAAGCAATGGCCTTGCACCGGAAATCTTCAAGACAACGCCAGGGCAGGCCCGCTAGACTTTATTTTTTATAGCAAACATACCTCGCCAGTCTTTGGAAAAAATCGTTTTTACCAGTTAACCGCTGGCGGCAGCCCGCCGCAGCCGGTCGCGCACGCCGTCCCATTCAGGCGTGTCGGGCGGTGCTTCTATCCAGATCAGCCGGACGCCCAGGTCGTCGAAATGGCGCAGCGCGGCAAACAGTTGCTGCGCCGCCAGCCGCGCGTCGTCTGGCATGCGCTGACAAATCACCTGCCCGCCCCCATTGGCAGGCAGCGTACGGGCATAAACAGCCACCGGGCCTGCTTCTTTGCCCAGCAGGTCGAGCGCGGCTTGCAGGGCGCTGGCGTCCATCAGCCGCACCTGGGCCTGTGGCGCGTAATGCGCTTCCAGGGTGCCGGAGGCGCGGGGCGCGCTGGCGCCGGCAAGGGCTTCACTTGGCGACAACACCGGCTCGCCGCAGGCCGCTTCGAGCTGCGCGCGGGTCAGCACGCCGGGCCGCAACAGCACCGGCCGGCCCCGGGTGCAATCGACAATGCTGGACTCGATGCCGACCGCGCACGGCCCGCCGTCGAGCACCAGCAGCCGGTCGCCAAACTCCTGCGCCACATGCTGCGCGGTGGTGGGGCTGACCCGGCCGAAACGGTTGGCGCTGGGGCCGGCCACGCCGCTGACGCCCGCCTCCAGGCACGCCTGCAGAAAAGCCAGCGCCACCGGATGCGCCGGGCAGCGCAGGCCGATCGAGTCCTGGCCTCCGGCCGCGGCCAGCGCCACGCCTTCGCGGCGCGGCAAGATCAGCGTCAGCGGGCCGGGCCAGAAGGCCTTTGTCAAGCGCTCGGCAAACGGCGGCACGCTGCTGGCGTAGCCAGCCACCAGCGCGGCACTGGCCACATGCACGATCAGCGGGTGGTTGGCGGGCCGGCCCTTGGCGGCAAAGATGCCGGCCACGGCGGCGTCGCTGGACGCATCGGCGCCCAGGCCATAGACGGTTTCGGTCGGAAACCCGACCAGCCCGCCGGCCTGGATGCATCGAGCGGCCTGGCGAACGGCCTGCGGGTCGGTGCCGGGCAGTACCATCAGCCGCCTTCAAATCCGGACAGGCCCAGCAGGCGGGCTGCCTGGCGCGCCGTGGCTTTCACACTCGCCGCATCGGGGCCGGTGAGGGTCAGGTGGCCCATCTTGCGAGCCGGCCGGGCTTCGAGCTTGCCGTACAGGTGCAGGTGCGCGCCCGGCAGGGCCAGCACCGCCGGCCAGTCGGGCACGCGCGGCTGACCGGCGGCGTCAAACCACAAATCGCCCAGCAAATTGAGCATGATGGCGGGCGAATGCTGGCGCGGGGCAGGCAGCGGCAAGCCGGCCATGGCATGCACCTGCAGGTCGAACTGCGACACGTCGCAGGCGTCCAGCGTGTAGTGGCCGCTGTTGTGCGGGCGCGGCGCCATCTCGTTGACGACCAGCCCGCCGTGTTCGCTGCCGTCGTCGACCACGAAGAACTCAACGCACAGCACGCCCACATAGTCAATATGATTTGCTATTGATTCAGTAGCCAGCTGTGCACGTTCGGCCAGGCCAGAAGGCATGTTTCCGTCATAGACCTCGGTCACGGCCAGAATGCCGTCCACATGCCGGTTGCGCTGGGCGGGAAAAGCCACGGTGCGGCCGTCCCAGCCGCGCGCCACAATCACCGAGCATTCGGCCTTGAGCGGCAGCATTTTCTCAAGCACGCAATGCACCTGCTCCAGTTCGCCCCAGGCGGCGGCCAGCCCGGCCGCATCCTTCACGCGCATCTGGCCCTTGCCGTCATAGCCCATGCGCGCGGTTTTCAAAATACCGGGCAGCAGGTCGGCAGGCACGGCCTGCAGCTGGTCAAGCGTCGCAATGACCGCATAAGGCGCGCAGGTGACGCCCGCCACGCCGGCGCTGGCGGTGAAATGGGATTTTTCCTGGATGCGGTCCTGGGCAATGGCCACTGCGCCAGCGCCGGGCGCGACCGGGCAACTGGCCGCCAGGGTCTGCAAGGCGCTGGCCGGCACATTCTCAAATTCGGTGGTGATGGCCGCGCACAGCCCGGCCAGTTGGGCCAGGCCCTGCACGTCGGTGTAGCCGAACGGAATGTGGTGGTGGCTGACCCGGCCGGCCGGGCTTTGCGGGTCCGGGTCAAGCACGGCGGTGAGGTAGCCCAGCCGCTGCGCGGCATGCACGAACATGCGGCCCAGCTGGCCCCCGCCCATCACGCCCAGCGTGGCGGGCCGGCCGGCGGCATCGACCGTGCCGGGCAAAATCGGAAAATTGGCAGGGCTGCTCATGCCGGAGGCAGCGTCATGGCGCGTGCGGCAGCGGTTTGCCCGGCCCGAAAAGCATGCAGCTTTTCGGCCAGCGCCGGGTCGTGCAGGGCCAGCAGGGCCACGGCAAACAGCGCCGCATTGGCCGCGCCGGCGTTGCCGATGGCAAAGGTGGCGACCGGAACGCCCTTGGGCATCTGCACGATGCTGTAGAGCGAATCAATCCCTTGCAGATGCTTGCTGGCCACCGGAACGCCCAGCACCGGAACCGTGGTCTTGGCGGCCAGCATGCCGGGCAGGTGCGCGGCACCGCCGGCACCGGCAATGATGGCCTGCAGCCCCCGGCCGGCTGCGGCTTCGGCATAGGCGAACAGGTCGTCGGGCATGCGGTGGGCCGACACGACGCGGGCTTCATGCGCCACGCCGAACTGCTGCAAAATTTGCACCGCGTGCTGCATCGTGTCCCAGTCGCTGCTGGAGCCCATCACCACGCCCACCACTGGGTTGGCCGTATTGAGTGTTGTCGTCATAAGGGGGTTTCGGGTTCGGGTGTTGGATGGGCTTGCGCGCGGCTAGCCGGTGATTTTAAGGGCTGGTGCGGGGAGCCGGCCTGCGCGGGTGCGCCGCACAGGGCCACCCGCTTGCATGCTATCGTCTTGCCTGCCGCACGCATCGGGCCCCGCCCCTGCGCGACGGGCTGCCAAAGCCTGCGTTTGCCTCCTTTTTGTCCACCCTTATTTATTCCACACCATGATCGACGTCACCCTTGCCAATTTTCAGGAGGAAGTCATAGCGGCTTCCGCGACCACGCCTGTGCTGGTTGATTTTTGGGCGCCCTGGTGCGGCCCGTGCAAGTCGCTGGGACCGCTGCTTGAAAAGGTGGAAGCTGCCTACGCCGGACGCTTCAAGCTGGCCAAGATAGATTCCGACCAGGAGCAGCAGCTGGGCGAAGCTTTCGGCATCCGCAGCGTCCCGACCTGCATCCTGGTGGTCAACGGCCAGCCGGTCGATGGCTTCACCGGCGCGCTGCCCGAAGGCAAGATCAAGGAATTCCTCGACAAGCACCTGCCGCCCGCCCCGGAAGCAGCGCCGCCCGAGGAAGAACCGGTGGCCTACACCAGCCCCGAGGCCGTGCTGGAGAGGCTGGCGCAGGCCGTGGCGGCCAACCCGGCCGACGACAATGCCCGCTTCGAGCAAGTCAAGCACCTGCTGGGCCTGGGCCGTGAGGACGACGCCAAGGTGGCCTTTGCGCCGGTGATTGCCCAGACCGCCACGGTGCGCCGCTTCGATTCGCTCAAGCGCTGGATGGATGCTATTGATTTTGTAGCTATTAACGCTTATGTGGAAAGCGCAAAAGACGTATTTGATGCAAAGATAGCGCTCAACAAGCGCGATTTTGACGCCCGCTTTGACAAAGCCCGCTGGCTGATGGCGCAGCAGCGATGGACTGATGCGCTGGACGAATTGCTGGAAATTTTGATGCGCGACAAGGCTTGGAATGATGGGCTGGCGCGCAAGACCTACATTGCCGTGCTCGACATCATGGAAACCCCCAAGCCCAAGGTCGCCGACGGCCAGATTCCGCCCGAAGACGCGGTGGTGGCAAGCTACCGGCGTCGCCTGAGCAGCGTGGTGCTTAGCTGAGGTTTTGTGGTTTGAACACGATGGCATGGCAAAAGATGCCGGCATGTTTGCCATAAGGTAAAACGGACAGAGGCCGTGTGTTGCACATCACGTTCACCCTGCGCCAGTCCGGGCATTTAATCCGGATCATTTCAGGCCGGGACATGCACCGAAAGGAGCGAGCGATTTATGAACAAGCCCACTAAAGCCATCCCAAAGTTTACCGATGAGGCACAAGAGCGTGCTTATTGGGAAACACACGACTCCACCGAGTACCTTGACTGGTCAAAAGCCAGTAGGGTTTCCCTGACAAACCTGAAGCCCACCACCAAGACGATTTCTTTGCGTCTACTGCAGCATTTGCTGGACTCCATCAAGGTTGCGGCCAATGCACGCGACGTGCCTTATCAGTCACCGATCAAAGTCTGGCTCCAGGAAAAGCTGCACAGTCATTGACAGGGTGACAAGTCAAGGCAGGGCCAGCCAACCTTTCAAGCCGTCAGTCGCGCCATTGCCTCCTGGTACTTGGCGGCGGTCCTGGCGATGACATCGGGCGGCAGGTGCGGCGACGGCGGGGTTTTGTCCCAGGGCTTGCCGTTGATGCGCACGGTTTCCAGCCAGTCGCGCACGAACTGCTTGTCGTAGCTCGGCGGGTTTTGCCCGGCGGCAAAGGCGGCATCGTAGCCTTCGACCGGCCAGTAGCGCGACGAATCGGGCGTCAGCACCTCGTCCATCAGCGTCAGGGTGCCTTGCTCGTCCAGGCCGAATTCGAACTTGGTGTCGGCAATGATGATGCCCTTGGTCAGGGCGAAGGCGGCAGCGGTCTGGTAAATCTCGATGCTGAGTTTTTTGATCTGCGCGGCCAGATCAGGCCCGACGATGGCCTCGACCTGCGCATAGCTGATGTTCTCGTCGTGCTCGCCCACCTCGGCCTTGGCGGCGGGGGTGAAGATGGGTTCGGGCAGCTTGCCGGCGTTTCTCAAGCCCGGTGGAAGCGCCACGCCGCACACCGCCTGGCCCTGCTGGTACTCGGCCCAGCCGCTGCCAGCCAGGTAGCCGCGCACCACGGCCTCGACGGGAATGGGCTTCAAGCGCTTGACCAGCATGGAGCGGCCGGTGACCTGGGGAAGCTCGGCGGCCGTCACCACGCTTTCGGGCGCCTCGCCGGTCAGGTGGTTGGGGCAGAGGTGGCCGAGCTTGCCAAACCAGAACAGCGCCATCTGCGTGAGCAGCGCGCCCTTGCCCGGAATCGGCTCGCCCAGAATCACGTCGAATGCGCTCAGGCGGTCGCTGGCCACCATCAGCAGCCGGTCCGTGCCCACGGCAAAGTTTTCGCGCACCATGCCGCGCGCCAGCAAAGGCAGGGAAGTCAGGGCCGAGGTGTGGAGTGCGGGATTCGTGGTGGTCATGCGGGTCTGCGGGTTGAAAAGTGAAAAGCCCGTGCGACGCGGGTCGGGCACGGGCTTTGGATTATCGCCAATCGGGCGAAGCGGGTCGCCCTGCGGCCTTGTCAGCGAACGACCTGCGCCAGCTCGCCGCTGGCGTACTGACCCGCCATCACCGACAGGCTGCGGCTTTTGATGCCGGCGGCCTGGCCTTCGCAGCCGAACTCGATGTAGCGCTGCTTGCAGATTGCCTTGGCCGCCTCGCGCGCGGGCTTGAGCCATTCACGGGCATCGAACTTGTCAGGGTTCTCGGCCAGGAATTTGCGCACCGCGGCCGTCATGGCCAGGCGGATGTCGGTGTCGATGTTGATCTTGCGCACGCCGAACTGGATGGCTTTCTGGATTTCCTCGACCGGCACGCCGTAGGTTTCCTTCATGCTGCCGCCGTACTGGTTGATGATCGCGAGCAGGTCCTGCGGCACGCTCGAGGAGCCGTGCATCACCAGGTGGGTGTTCGGAATGCGGCGGTGGATTTCCTTGACGCGTTCGATGGCCAGGATGTCGCCGGTGGGCTTGCGGGTGAACTTGTAGGCGCCGTGGCTGGTGCCGATGGCAATGGCCAGCGCGTCGAGCTGGGTGCGCTTGACGAATTCGGCGGCTTCCTCGGGGTCGGTCAGCAGCTGGTCGTGCGTCATGACCGCGTCGGTGCCGTGCCCGTCTTCCTTGTCGCCCTGCATGGTCTCCAGGCTGCCCAGGCAGCCGAGCTCGCCTTCGACCGACACGCCGGTGGCGTGGGCCATGTCGACCACCTTGCGGGTGACCTCGACGTTGTAGTCGAAGCTGGCGATGGTCTTGCCGTCGGCCTCCAGGCTGCCGTCCATCATGACCGAGCTGAAGCCTAAATCAATGGCGCCCTGGCAGATGGCCGGGCTCTGGCCGTGGTCCTGGTGCATCACCAGCGGAATGTGCGGATAGGCCTCGACGGCGGCCAGGATCAGGTGCTTGATGAAGGCTTCGCCGGCGTACTTGCGGGCGCCTGCGCTGGCCTGCAGAATGACCGGGGCGCCCACTTCGTCGGCAGCAGCCATCACCGCCTGGACCTGCTCCAGGTTGTTGACGTTGAAGGCCGGAATGCCATAGCCGTTGACGGCGGCGTGGTCCAGCAGTTCGCGCATCGAAACGAGTGCCATGATTGAGAGTCTCCTGAAAGTTAAAAAGCGGAAGAAAACAGGGGGGTTGGCGGACCGGTGGCGCAAGCGGTGCGGAAGGGTGGCCGGTGGTACCCGCACGGTAACCCGACAGCAACCTTAACCTTCATTCTACTGTTTGCCAATAGTCCGTTGGGTCAGGCCGCCGGCGGAAAACACAGGCGATAACTCCGGCCGAATGACGACGCCGGCGCATGCTGCTCAAAGCTGCCGCCATGAATGTCCATGACCCGGCCCACGATCTTGTGCCCCAGGCCCAGGCGCTCTGACGAACTTGGGGGAAAGGCGGCGTCCCGGCCGGGTTGCCCGCCGTCGTCGCACACCTGCAGCCAGGGCCGGCCTGCTTCGCTTCCCCACTGCACGCACACCGCCGTGCCGCGCGGGGTGTGCTGCAGGGCGTTGTCGAGCAGGTTGCGCAGGGCCAGTTCCAGCAGCAGCGGATGGCCCATCGCCTGCGCCTGTTCAGCCCCCTGAACGCTCAGGGTGTGGCCGCTTTGCCAGGCCGCCTGCGCATGGCCGGCCACCACCTGCCGGGCGAGTTCCGCCAGGTCCAGCGGCACGGGGGCCTGCTGCAAGCCGGCCGGTCCGGTGCGCGCCAGCGCCAGCAGCTGGCTGATGACATGGCCGGCGCGCAAGGCATCGGCGTTGATTTGCAGGGCCGCGGCTTGCGCCGCTGCGGGCAAGGCGCCCTGCAGCGATGCCGCCTGCAGGGCAATGGACGCCAGCGGGGTGCGCAGTTCATGCGCGATTTCGCCGGCCAGCTGGCGCTCGCGCTCCAGCGCCGCCTGCTGCTGGCCCAGCAGGCGGTTGATGGAACGGGCCACCGAATTGAATTCGCGGTAGGGGTGCCTGGCTTGCAGGCGGGCCGACCGGTCGCCTTCCAGCGCCTCCACATCGCGCGAAAGCGCCTGGAGCGGCCGCAGGCCCCGCACAATGGCGGCGCCCAGCGCCAGCGCCACGACCGGCAGCAGCCACAGGACGGGACCGGCCAGCTGGCCGGCCACGTCCTGCGCCAGGTCTTCGCGTTCCTCGATTTTCACCAGCACCATCACCTGCCGGCTGTGCGCGCCATCCCACTGTGAAAAGCTGCGCCACGCAAGCGCCGGCGTACCCAGCAGCAGGTCGGCAAAACCGTCCTGCTCGGCAAACGGCGGCACGGGCGCATCGCCGGAGCGCATGAGAAGCTGGCCTGCGGCATCGCGCACCAGCACGCTCAGGGAAAACTGGTAGTCGTGCGTTTTCAGGCTGTCCAGGGCGGGCCGGGCCTTGGTCAGGTGCGCCTGGCGGTCCGGTTCAGGCGGGTTTTTCGCGAAAGGGGGCAGGTCCAGCGCCAGCAGCAGGGCTGCGGTGCCCGCCAGATGCCCGTCGGCAAGCTCGTCGGCCTCATGCAGCGCGGTGCGGTGGCCGACCACGAAAAACCCGGCCCACACCAGCAGCAGCGCGCCCAGCACACCCAGCACCAGCCGGCGGGTCAGGGAAGCCTGTCGGGGCGGCAGCAGCGTCACGGCGGGTCTTCCCGCGGAATGAAATAACCCACGCCGCGCAGCGTCTGGATCAGGCTTTCACCGAGCTTGCGGCGCAGGTGGTGAACATGCACTTCGACCGCATTGCTGCCCACGGCATCCTGCCAGTTGTACAGCCGCGCCTCCAGCTGCTGGCGCGACAGCACCCGGCCGCGCGACTCGAGCAACAGCAGCAGCAAGGCAAACTCGCGCGGCGCCACGTCGACCGGCCGGCCCGCCCGCCGCACGGTGTGGGCAGCCGGATCGACCACCAGCTCGCCGTGCAGCAGCAGGGGATGGGCTCGGCCGCCGGCCCGGCGCAGCAGCGCACGCATGCGCGCCTCCAGCTCGTTCAGGTCGAACGGCTTGACCAGGTAGTCGTCGGCCCCCAAATTAAGCCCGAGGATGCGGTCCGCCACCTGGTCGCGCGCCGTCATGATCAGCACCGGCGTGAGGATGTCGGGCAGGCCGGCCGCAGCGGCGGGCGCCTGCCGGATGCGCTGCACCAGCCGGCTGCCGTCGCCGTCGGGCAGGCCCAGGTCGAGCAGCACCAGGTCGAACGGCTCGCTGCGCAGGGCGGCCCAGGCGCTGGCCAGCGTGCCGCACACATCGACCGCATAGCCCCGCTGCTGCAGATTGGCCTGCAGCCCGGCGGCAATGCCCGTGTCGTCTTCCACCACCAGAATTCTCATGGCGCCATTGTCGCGCCGCACAGCTCAATTGCAGCCCATCGGCCGGCATTAAGAATGGCTTAAGGCTTGGCCGCTACCGTGGCCGCACTCCATCCTGAAGCCCACATGCCTGATTTTCCGCCGCCTGCGGCTGCCGCCGTTTTCGCCCCCCTCTCCTCCAGGCGCACGCGCTTTGTACCCTGGACGTTGTACAGCTTTTTCCTGCTGCTGCTCTGGGACAATTCAAACCTGGACCTGGCCATGGCGCACTGGTTTGGCACCGGCAGCGGCTTTGCGCTGAAAAGCCACTGGCTGTGGCGCAAGCTGCTGCACGACGATATCCGCCTGTGGCCCTGGGTGCTGGAACTGGGCCTGCTGATCGGCGTGCTGGTGCCCTGGGGCAGCTTGAAACGCCTGCCCATGGCGCGGCGCGCCCAGTTTGCCCTGACAACGCTGGCTGCGCTGCTGACGGTTTCGACGATCAAGCTGTTCAGCCACACCAGCTGCCCCTGGGACCTGCAGGCTTTTGGCGGCGTGGCGACGCATGTGTCGCACTGGGCATGGGGGGTCAGCGATGCAGGCACCGGCGGCTGCTTTCCGGCTGGCCATGCCTCGGCAGGCTTTGCCTTCATCGGCGGATTTTTCGCCTTCAGGCGGGTGCTTCCCCAGACCGCCAGGCGCTGGCTGGCGGGCGCCATGGCGGCCGGCCTTGTCCTCGGGCTGGCCCAGCAGGTTCGCGGCGCGCACTTCATGAGCCACACCTTCTGGACCGCCTGGCTGTGCTGGACCGTGGCGGGCGCCCTGGATGGGGCGGTCAGCCGCTTGACTGCACAAAGCCGGCCACGCGCTGAAGCACCGGCGCCCGGCTTCTGAGCACCCAGGCCATCGAGGCCACCAGCGTGACGTGGCTGACGCCGTCCAGCAGGTCGGATTCGACCCGCACGCCGCTGGCCCGCAGGCGCTGCGCCATGGCGGCGGTGCTGCGCTGCGGATTGACCACGCTGTCGCGCAGCGGCGCCAGCAGCAAGGCGGGCGGCGATGCGGCCGACGCATGCCTGAGCGGCTGGCTGTCGGGCGGCGTGTCAGGCCAGCTGAAGGCCACGCGGGTCTGCGGGTCCCCGATCGGCAGGAAATCGTAGGGGCCGGCCAGCCCGATCCAGCCCGCCAGCCGCGCCGGCGACAGGCCGACCGCCGCCAGCCAGCGCGCATCCAGCGCCACCATGGCCGCGTTGTAGGCCCCGGCGCTGTGGCCCATGACAAAAATGCGGCGGCTGTCAGCGCCGAACTCGGCAGCATGGTCAAACGCCCAGCGAACGGCGCTGGCGCTGTCCTGCACGAAGGCGGGGTAGCGGTATGCCGGGCTCAGCCGGTAGTCGGCCAGCACCGCCACCATGCCTTGCGAGGCCAGCGCCTCGCCGACAAACCGGTAGTCGCCGCGTTCGCCCGACGACCAGCTGCCGCCGTAGAAAAACACCACCATGGGCGCATTTCCGGGGTTGTCGCCCGGCTGGTACACGTCAAGCAACTGGCGCGCATCAGGTCCGTAGGCCAGCGCCTCGGTGAGACGGTAGGTGTCGCTGGGAACGGTGGCATTCAACACATCCGCGCCCGAGCAGGCGGTGAGCAGCGCCGGCAGCATGGCGAAAAAGGAGCGTCTGGGCAAGGTGCGGGCTTTGGTGTTCATGGAACACTTGAATACGCGGCAGCGCGGCTTTCGGATTCAGGCCCGGCCGGCTGCTCGCACACAGCCGGGCGGCGCGCCGGACGCGCGCGCCCATGCCGCAGTGCCTACGCGACCCGGCAGATTTTCAGCATGTTGGTGCCGCCGGGGGCGCCCATCGGCTCGCCGCAGGTGATGGCGTACACGTCGCCGCTCTGCACGATGTCCAGGCGCAGCAAGTGGCCTTCGGCCTGCTCCAGGGCGGTGTCGCGGTCGGCGCTGTTGTCCATGAGGATCGGATGCACGTTGCGGTAGATCGCCATCTTGCGCTGGGTTTCCAGGCGCGGCGTCAGGGCGTAGATGGGCACATGAATGTCGTGCCGGCTCATCCACAGGGCGGTCGAGCCGCTGTCGGTCATGGCCACGATGGCCTTGGCACCCAGGTGGTGGGCGGTGAACAGCGCGCCCATGGCGATCGACTGGTCGATGCGGGTGAAGGTCTTGCCCGAAAAATCGGCGCTCAATTCCTTGTATTCGGCTTTTTCGGCTTCCTCGCAGATCTTGGCCATCTCCTCGACCGTTTCCAGCGGGAAACGGCCGGCGGCGGTCTCGGCGCTGAGCATCACCGCGTCGGTGCCGTCGAGCACCGCGTTGGCCACGTCGCTGACCTCGGCGCGGGTCGGCACCGGGTTCAAAATCATGCTTTCCATCATCTGGGTGGCGGTGATGACCACCTTGTCGGCCGCCCGGGCCATCTTGATCATGCGTTTTTGCAACGCCGGCACGGCGGCATTGCCGACCTCGACCGCCAGGTCGCCACGCGCCACCATGATGCCGACGCTGACCTTCAAGATTTCCTCGAGCTTCGGAATTGCCTCGGCGCGCTCGATCTTGGCGATCAGGCCGGGCTTGTGCCTGTAGGGCGCGGCAGCCACGTTGCACAGCTGGCGGGCCATTTCCATGTCGGTGGCATTTTTGGGAAAGCTCACGGCCACGTAGTCGGCCTGGAAGCTCATGGCGGTCTTGATGTCTTCCATGTCCTTGGCGGTCAGCGCCGGCGCGGTCAGGCCGCCGCCCTGCTTGTTGATGCCTTTGTTATTGGACAGCTCGCCGCCGAGCACGACGGTGGTGATCACCTGTTCGCCGCGGACCGCGTCGACCTTGAGCACGATCAACCCGTCGTTGAGCAGCAGGCGATCGCCGGCTTTCACGTCGCGCGGGAGATCCTTGTAGTCGAGCCCGACCTCGTCGACGTCGCCGAGCTCGGTGCGCCGGGCGTCGAGCACGAACTTCGCGCCGGGTTCGAGCCAGATCTTGCCCTGTGCAAACTTGCCGACACG
>JAQGMZ010000224.1 GCA_028292045.1 Polaromonas sp.
GACGACATCATGGCCGGCAAGGAGCCTCGTCCGCCCAAGGACTGGACGCCGCGCAACCCCTCAGTGGGCAGCAGCGGTAGCGGCCCGAGCGGCGGCAGCCCGGCGGTCTCAACCGATCCGGCGCCCAATGCGGCCTGACCAGGCGCATCGTTCAATACTTTAAAAACCGGGGCTTGTCCCCGGTTTTTATTTGCCTGCCGGTGTTTGGCCATGCGCCACAAGTCAACCAGGAGCTATTTTGATCTGGCAAACCTCCCGCTTTCAGATGGACCTGGCACGGCCACGCGTCATGGGCATCGTCAATGCAACGCCCGACTCCTTTTCTGACGGTGGAAACTACTACGCAGACGGTGCCCATGTTTCAGTTGTCCTGGCTTATTGTGAAAAGCTGGTCAGGGAAGGCGCTGACCTACTCGACATTGGAGGCGAGTCGACACGCCCCGGCGCCGACCCAGTGCCCCTGGACCAGGAACTGGCCCGCGTACTGCCTGTAGTGCGCCACGCCGTTACCTTGGGCGTGCCGGTTTCAGTAGACACCTACAAGCCGGAGGTCATGCGTGCGGTGCTGGACCTGGGCGCCGACATCATCAACGACGTGTGGGCCTTGCGCCAGCCTGGCGCGTTGCAGGCTGTGGCTGCCCATCCGGGCTGCGGCGTCTGCCTGATGCACATGCACCGTGAACCGCAAACCATGCAAATGGCGCCCATGCAGGGCGACGTGGTGGCGCAGGTGCTTTCGTTTCTGGAGCAGGCCGTCCGCAAGCTGCAGGCAGTGGGCGTTGACAAGTCCCGCATCGTGCTTGACCCCGGTGTGGGGTTCGGCAAGACCGTGGCGCAAAATTTTGCCTTGCTGGCACGCCAGCGGGAATTTCTGGCGGCCGGTTATCCCTTGCTGGCAGGCTGGTCGCGCAAATCGTCGCTGGCGGCAGTCTGCAGCGATTCGACCGGCGGCTTGATGGGCGTGGGCGAGCGCATGCTGCCCAGCGTGGCGGCCGCCTTGCTGGCCGTTGAGCGCGGCGCGCGTGTCGTGCGTGTCCACGATGTGCGGGAAACGGTTCAGGCGATGCGCGTCTGGTCGGCGTCCAGGTGACCGGCGGCACCCTACAATCCTGGCCACTGCATTGCACAATGCCCTGGAGTGCAACATTGCCCCGCTAAATCCGGTTTTCACATCGGCCATCAACACAGCCTTTCGTACCTTTGCCTCAGCGGATGTGCCGGCATGACCCCTTAAAAACAAAGCACCATGACAAGAAAATACTTCGGCACCGACGGCATTCGCGGAACCGTTGGCCAGGCGCCGATCACCCCCGATTTTGTGCTTGGGCTGGCGCATGCCGTGGGCCGCGTCTTGCGCCGGACGGAAGCGCGTCCCACGGTACTGATTGGCAAGGACACGCGAATTTCCGGCTACATGCTGGAAAGCGCCCTGGAGTCCGGCTTCAATTCAGCCGGGGTGGATGTGGTGCTGCTCGGGCCGCTGCCAACCCCGGGCGTGGCCTACCTGACGCGGGCGCAACGGGCCAGCCTGGGCGTGGTGATCAGTGCCAGCCACAACCCGTTTGCCGACAACGGCATCAAGTTTTTCAGCGCACGGGGCACCAAGCTCAACGACGACTGGGAAACCGCCGTCGAGGCGGCGCTCGGCGAACCGCCTGTCTGGGCAGATTCGGCCTCCCTCGGGAAAACCCGCCGGCTCGACGATGCCGCAGGCCGGTACATCGAGTTTTGCAAAAGCACCTTTGCCCCGGACCTGACGCTCAAGGGCTTGAAAATCGTGGTCGACGGCGCGCACGGGGCGGCGTACCACATCGCGCCCATGGTCTTTCATGAGCTGGGAGCCGAGGTGATCGCGATTGGCTGCGCGCCCGACGGCCTGAACATCAACGCCGGTTTCGGCGCAACCCACCCGGAGGCGCTGGTGGCCGCCGTGCGCGCCAACAAGGCCCACTTCGGCATTGCGCTGGACGGGGATGCCGACCGGCTGCAGATGGTGGACGCCGACGGACGCTTGTTCAACGGCGACGAAGTGCTGTTCCTGATGGTGAACGAACGCCTGGCGCGGGGCGAGCACGTGCCTGGCGTCGTTGGAACCCTGATGACCAACATGGCGGTGGAAGTGGCCCTGAAGGCCAAGGGCGTGGAGTTTGTCCGGGCCCAGGTGGGCGACCGTTACGTGCTGGAGGAGCTTGACAGGAGAAACTGGCTGCTGGGCGGCGAAGGGTCGGGCCACTTGCTGGCGCTGGACAAGCACACCACCGGCGACGGCCTGATCAGCGCTCTGCAAGTGCTGCAGGCCTGCGTGCGCAGCGGCCAGACGCTGGCGCAATTGCTGTCGGAAGTGGTGCTGTTCCCGCAGACCCTGGTCAATGTCCGGCTCCAGCCCGGCCAGGACTGGAAAGACAACGCCGACATGGCCGCGCAAACCGAGGCAGTGAAGCTTGAACTGGGCGACACCGGCCGCGTCCTGATCCGGGCCAGCGGTACCGAGCCCCTGGTCCGTGTAATGGTCGAGGCGCGCGACCCGGCGCAAGCCCGTGACTGCGCCGAACGCGTTGCCGACACTTTGCGCCGCTGAGTTGCCGCCCCGCAACGGCCGTTGCGCAAACAGTCCGGTTTCCCGTCACTCCGAACCTGGCCGCCAGACCCGCGCCAGCGCTCCGAGCTTTTGCCGCAGGTTGAGCCGGTCATTGGACAAGGCGTCGATGAAATCGGACAGGCGCTGCGACTTGACCATGGTGTACAGGGTGAGCCAGGCCGTTGCCATCATCACAATGCCGAACCACCCCGCCTTGCGCCACAGCGGCGCATCGGCTTCGGCCAGCAGGTTCATGCCGAGAAAACCGGTGGTGATGGTGCCGATGAGTCCAAACAGCGTGACCACGGTCAGCCGCACCACGGTGTTAGCCTGGCGGCGCAGGCTGTCGGCGTCGAGGTAGGTATTCATGTCGGCAATGCGCTCCTTGACCTCGCTGTAGAGTGGGTCGAGCCCGAGGTGCGTGGTGCACAGGTGGGACAGCGCCCGCACCTGGGCCTGTTCTGAAATTTCGTGAAACCAGTAGCGGTGGGTAAAGCGCAGAAATCGCTCGAAGCTCGACCGGATGGAGCGCTTGAAGGCCTTCACGCTCATCAAGCTGTGAATGTCGAGCTGCCGCAGCGCCTCGACCAGCTGGTCCGAAAACATCAGCAAGGCGGCTTTCTGGAAATGCGCAATCAGGAACAGCAGGAAATGCTGGTGCCGGAACTGCGCCAGCACGCCGCGTTTGCCGTCGAGAAAAAAGGCCGACCGCGCATCGCCCACCACCACCAGCGCATGGCCATTGCAGAGGTAGCGGGTGTTGGGCGCGGCCCCGGTGTTGGACCAGAAGCGGTCGTAGCAGTAGCGCTGCTCGAAATCGGCCAGGTGCTGCTCGGCATAGGGCAGGTCGGCGTGGGAAGCGCTGGCGCCGGTCACCAGTGCCAGCCGGATGAAATCGTTGCGCGTGAGGCGGCGCGGGTCGTCAAGCGCCAGGTACGCCATCATCGGCATCCGGTAATACTCGATCTGGCGGTACCGGAGCCGTCCGGGGGCTTCGGAGTGGTCGCTGACCAGCGGGTGCATGACAAATTCCCAGTGCGCCGCTATGCGCGGCGCGCGGTGCTGGGCCACATGCGAAATAAAAGCCGCCCGCTGCTGGGCGTCCGAGCGCGCCAGCACGGATTCGTCGGCACCCAGCCATTCGACGCTGGCCATGCAGTGCAGCGCGGCGCCGTGTTCGTCCCAGCCGGCCGGAAAAGCGCGGCCAAAGCGGTATAGGAGTTCCTGCGCCTGCGCCAGGCTCAGATTGTCCGCAGACACTTCAAGGTTGAGCAGCGCCACGTCCACGTCGAAAAAGAAATGAAGGTCGCAATGCGCCACGCTCAGGGTGATGGGCGCGTCGCCGGGCTGGGGCACCAGGCGGACTGCCGCAATATCGCGGCGCCGGAAGGTGCGCATCGGCGAATCGCTGCCAACGCTGCCGGTGCCCTGGGTGCGGGACCGGCCTTCGCCATACAGAAAACGCTGCACATAGGGCAGAAAACTCACGAATTCGTTGTAGTGGCGCTCCTGAAAACCATGCACGTCGTGACCGGTGTATTCCTCGATTTGTTCACGCCAGGGCGAAGCGTCGCCCTGATCGCGCAGCGTCTGCCACGGGCCGTAATTTTGACGCTTTGCATCGTCATCGGGCATCAGCCGCACCGGCCAGAGCAGGGTCTGGCGAAAATGCTGCACGGCTGGTTCGTCGGGGCTCGTGCCTGCGCTGGATTCGCTGGTGGTGATGGGCTTTGGCATCTCCGCAGTTTAAAGCGGCGGCCCGCCTACGGTTGCGCTTGCCAGCCGCCCCCCAGCGACTGGATCAGGGCCACGGCCGTCGTCTGCCGGTCGGCCATGGCTTGCACCAGCGCGCGGCGCGCATTCAGGGCGGTGGCCTGGGCGGTGATGACTTCGGTGTAGCCCACCTGGCCGCTGCGGTAGCGGTTCAGCACCTGCTGCTCGACCTGGTCAGCGGCTTCTGAAGCCTGGCGGCGCAAATCCTGCTGCGCCAGCAGGACGCGGGTGGCGGCCAGCTGGTCTTCCACATCCTGAAAGGCCGTCAGCACTGTCTGCCGGTAGCGCGCCACCGCCTGCGCATGGGCTGCTTCGCTGCCTTGCACCCGGGCGGTGGTGGCGCCGGCGTTGAACAGGGTTTGCGCCGCCGACAGGCCAAACGACCAGACGCTGCCGGGCAGGCTGAACAAGTCGGCCACGCGGCTGGCGTTAGAGCCGAACGAAGCGCCCAGCGGCAGGCTGGGGTAATAGGCGCTCCTGGCAATGCCGATCTGCGCATTGGCCACGGCCACGGCCCGCTCGGCGGCGGCAATGTCGGGCCGGCGCTGCAGCAGCGTGGACGGCACGCCCACCGGCACTTCGGGGACGGACGGGCGCCAGGCGGCTGGCGCCAGCGCAAAATTGCCGGGCGCCTCGCCGACCAGCACGGCAATCGCGTGCTCCAGCTGGGCGCGCTGGCGCAGCAGGCCGGCGTCGTCGGCCCGGGCGTTGGCCAGCTGGGTCTGCGCCTGCAGCACATCGGTTTTGGCAACGATGCCGGCGGTGTAGCGGTTTAGCGCGATCTCCAGCGTGCGCTCGAATCCGGCCAGCGTGGTTTGCAGCAGCGCTTTTTGTGCATCGACCTGGCGCAGCGTCAGGTAATTGACGGCCAGTTCGCCCTGCGCGGCCAGCCGGGCCGATGCCAGGTCGGCTTCGCTGGCCTGCGCGCTGGCGGCGGCGCTGTCCACGGCCCGGCCCAGGCGGCCCCAGACATCAGGCTCCCAGCTGGCGCCGATGCTGACGTCGTAGCTGTTGCCGGTGCGGCCGCCGCTGGCGCTGCTGGAACTGCTGGAACTGCTGTGCGAGCGGTTGGCGCCGCCGTTCAGCGCCACCACCGGGAACAGCGACGCCCGCTGCTCGCGCACCACGGCGCGTGCCTGCGCATAGGCCGCCACGGCGGCGGCGATGTTCTGGTTGGACACGTTCACCCGGGCTGCCAGCAGGTCCAGCACCGGGTCGCCGAACAAGCTCCACCACGTGCCGCGCTCCAGCGCATCGGCCGGCGCGGCGGCCACCCAGCCTTGTGCTTGCTTGAAGGCGCTGATGTCGGGCGTGGCAGGGCGCTGGTAGCCGGGGCCGATGGCGCAGCCGCCGAGCGCCACGGCCAGGGCGGCAGCAAGGAGCTTGCAGGGAGGAAGTGTTGAGCGCATGGGAGCTTTATAGGTTTGTTATTCCACCGAAGGCGGCAATGAGGGCAGCAGGGCGATGCTTGACAGTCAGCATGGCATTTTTACGTCCGCCGGCCCTCACCCCAGCACTCTCCCAGCGGGAGAGGGGGCAGGCAGGTACGGTGCTGCATCGGGCGCATCATGCGGATGCCGGCTCAGGTGCTGCTCGGACGCGTTGCGGCGGCGCAGCTTGTCGAGCAGCACATACACCACCGGCGTGGTCAGCAGCGTCAGCAACTGGCTGGCGATCAGCCCGCCGATGATGGTGATGCCCAGCGGCCGGCGCAATTCTGCCCCTTCGCCAAAGCCGATGGCCAGCGGCAGCGCGCCCAAAATGGCGGCCAGGGTGGTCATCAGGATGGGCCGAAAGCGCAGCAAACACGCTTCGCGCACCGCTTCGACCGCCGACAGGCCGCGCGCCCGTTCGGCGTCCAGGGCAAAGTCGATGATCAAGATGGCGTTTTTCTTGACGATGCCGATCAGCAGGATGATGCCGATGAGCGCGATGATGTCGAACTCCATGCCAGCCAGCATCAGCGCGATGACTGCTCCGACGCCAGCCGAGGGCAGGGTGGACAGCACCGTCAGCGGATGGATCAGGCTTTCGTAGAGCATGCCCAGCACGATGTAGATAACCACCAGCGCCGCCAGCACGAGCAACGGTGTCGTCGCCAGCGAGTCTTGGAAGACCTTGGCGG
>JAQGMZ010000229.1 GCA_028292045.1 Polaromonas sp.
TCAACCGCAACAAGAAAAGCATCACGCTGGACTTGAAAACCCCCGCGGGCGTCGAGGCCGCGCTGCGCCTGATCGCCACGGCGGACATCGTCAGCGAGAACTTCAAGCCCGGCACCATGAAAAAGCTGGGCCTGGACTACGCCACGCTGAACAGGCTGAACCCGCGCCTCATCTACCTCAGCCACAAGGGCTTTCTGCCGGGCCCCTACGACCACCGCACCGCGCTCGACGAGGTGGTGCAGATGATGGGCGGCTTGGCCTACATGACCGGCCGCAGCGGCGACCCGCTGCGCGCCGGCACCAGCGTGAACGACATCATGGGCGGCATGTTCGGCGCCATCGGGGCCATGGCCGCGCTGCGCCAGCGCGAGCTGACCGGCCGGGGCACCGAAGTCCAGTCGGCGCTGTTCGAGAACAATGTGTTTCTGGTGGCCCAGCACATGCTGCAGTTCGCGGCCACCGGCCAGCCCGCCGCGCCCATGCCCAGCCGCATTTCGGCCTGGGGCGTGTACGACGTGTTCACGGTGAAAGACGGCGCGCAGATATTTCTGGCGGTGGTCAGCGACCGGCAGTGGGCGGTTTTCTGCCAGGCTTTCGGGCTGGCCGAATTGATGGCCGACCCGCGCCTGGTCACCAACAACGACCGGGTTCGCGCGCGCGACTGGATGATGCCGCTGCTGCGCGCCCACCTGGCCGGGCACAGCGCCGCCGAACTGAGCGCAGAGTTTGAAGCGCAGGGGCTGCCGTTCGCGCCCATCGTGCAGCCCGACGCCTTGTTCGACGACCCGCATCTGAACGCGACGGGCGGCCTGGCGGCCGTGCGGATGAACGACGGCAGCGTGTCGAAAGTGCCGCTGATACCGTTCACGCTGGGCGGCGAGCGGCCCGGCATCCGGCTGCAGCCGCCGCTGCTGGGAGAACACAGCGGGGAGTTGCTGGCGGAGTTGGGCTATGGGGAGCGGGAGATTCAGGCTTTACGTGGACTGGACTGAGGTTTAAGCGGCTTTTTCTTTTCGTTGACCTGTTTGCCGGGCAACCCCCGGCCAGCAGGCCCAGGCAACGAAAGCACAGGCAAGACCATCTACCGGTCCCAGCCACATAATTTCCCATGGCCAAACTCAAACAGCTCGAATCCTTCGTCTCCGTGGCAGCACGCGGCAGCCTCACCGCAGCCGCGCTGGCCGAAGGCGTGGCGCCCGCCATCATGGGGCGCCGGCTCGACGCGCTGGAAGAGCGCCTGGGCGTCAAGCTGCTGGTGCGCACCACCCGGCGCATCACGCTCACGCACGAAGGCAGCGCTTTCCTGGAAGACTGCCAGCGCCTGCTGCGGGAACTGGCCAACGCCGAGGCCAGCGTGTCGGCGGGCGGGGTCAAGGCCAGCGGCCACCTGCGCATCACCGCGCCGGCCGGCTTTGGGCGGCGCCATGTCGCGCCGCTGGTCGCCAGGTTCCATGCGCACCATGCCGACGTGACCATCACGCTAGACCTGAGCGACCGGGTGGTGGACCTGGGCGGCGAGGGTTTTGACTGCGCGGTGCGCGTCGGCGACCTGCCCGACTCGTCGCTGGTCAGCGTGCGCCTGGCCGACAACCGGCGCCTGTGCGTGGCCACGCCCCAGTACCTGCTGAATCGCGGCACGCCGCAGCATCCCGGCGAACTGGCCAGGTTCGACTGCCTGAGCCTGTCCAGCGAAGCCTCGCAGACGCGCGGCTGGGCGTTTCGAGTGGGAGGTGAACTGGTGCATTTGAAACCCGGCGGCCCGCTCGACTGCTCGGACGGCCAGGTGCTGCACGACTGGTGCCTGGCGGGCTACGGCATTGCCTGGCGCAGCACCTGGGAGGTCGCGTCGGAAATCACCGCCGGCCGGCTGGTGGCAGTGCTGGAAGACTTTGCCGCGCCGGCCAACGGCATTTACGCGGTGTTTCCCCAGCGCAAGCACCTGCCGCTGCGGGTGCGGCTGTGGATTGATTTTTTAAAGCACCACTACAGCCAGGCGGAGTTCTGGCGTTCGCCGCCCGGATGAGCCTTTGAAGATCACACCAGCCCGGCCAGCAGCCAGAAGGCGGTGCCCCACATCATCAGCGCCACCAGCAGGTCCAGCGCACGCCAGACGATGGGCGAATCGAGTTGCCGGCCCAGGCAGGCCATGGCCACGCCCAGGGCGGTGAACCACAGCAGCGAACCCGTGGCGGCGCCCATGCCGAACACCAGGTTGTCGGGCCGCGCATAGGCCAGCGAAGCCGTGCCCAGCACCACGGCGGTGTCGAGCCAGGCGTGCGGATTGAGCCATGAGAACGCCAGCGCGCTGCCGATGGCCTGCTGGCGCGAGACGGCTGCGCTTGCGCCGGCATCAGGCCCGAGCGCAGGCGTCTCGGGTTGCAAAAAACGCCGCATGGCCTGCACGCCGTAGGCCACCAGCACCAGGGCCCCGGCCCCGGTCATGGCGCCCAGCACCTTGTCGGGCAAGCCGCCGAGTTGCGCCAGGCCGGCCACGCCCACGGCGATGAGAAGAATGTCGGTGACGACGCAAACCGCCACGGTCAGCCACAGGTGCTGGCGCAGCAGGCCCATGCGCATCACATGCGCGTTTTGCGGGCCAATGGCCATGATCAGCGAGAGGCTGAGCACCATGCCCGAGAAAAATGCCGGAGCAGTCAGGTAATTCATAAAAAGCCGGGCGGTAAGTACTAACCAGAAGGAACTGAGAGGAAATAGAAAAGATTTCCCAGGAAATTACGGCAAGTGTCGGGTTTACAGCCGGTTTGTTAAATGGTTTTAACTAAAATTAGCTTTCATCAATTAAAACTTAACCACTATGCTGGATGCCCGCCAACTCGACGCCCTGGCCGCCGTGATGGAACACGGCAGTTTTGGGGCCGCCGCCCAGGCCCTGAGCCTGAGCCTGGCTGCGGTGTCGCTGCGCATCAAGTCGCTGGAAGACACCATGGGGCAGCGGCTGCTGGTGCGCGGCAAAAAAGTGGTCGCCACGCCGGCCGGCCAGTCGCTGCTGGGCCATGTGCGCCAGGTGCGGCTGATGGAAGCCGACCTGCTGGGCGGCCTGCACGGCAGCGGGACGGAGCATGCAAGCCGTTTGCAACGCCTGAGCGTGGCGGTGAATACCGATTCGCTCTCGAGCTGGTTTTTGCCCGGCGTGGCCCCTGTGCTGCAACAGCACGGCCTGCTGCTCGACATTGTGGTGGACGACCAGGACCACACCCACGACGCTCTGAAGAGCGGCGACGTGACCGGCTGCGTCACCACGCTGGCGCAGGCCATGCGCGGCTGCGTGGCCGAACCGCTGGGCATGATGCGCTACCGCTGCGTGGCCGCGCCCGCGCTGGTCGCCCAGTGGCGCCATGCGCTGCCGCACGGCATGCTGCGCACCCCGGCGGTTATTTTCAACCGCAAGGACGCCATGCAGGACGCTTTTCTGGCGCAGCATTTCAACCTGCGCAACGCGCTGTACCCGCGCCATTTCGTGCCCGGCGTGGACGCCTTCGAGACGGCGCTGGAACTTGGCATGGGCTGGGGCATGGTGCCCGACCTGCTGCTGGCCAAGCGGGAAAACAAGCCGCAATTGGAGGAAGTGCTGCCCGGTCGCGCCGTGAAGGTGGTGCTGTACTGGCAGCACTGGACGCGCGAATCCGTGGCCGCCCAGCGGCTGACCCAGGCCGTCAAGCAGTCGGCGTGCATCCACCTGCTGCAGGGATAGGCCAGGACAGGCGCGGCTGGGGCCTACGCATTAAAAAAGCGGCCGCCTCCGTGAAGAGGCGGCCGCTTTTTTGTGGACCCCGGGCTTGGCCCGAAGGCGCGGGCTTACTTGCTCAGGCAGTCTTTCATGAAGGCCTTGCGGTCGTCGCCCTTCTTGCCGGTGGCGTCCTTGTTGCAGGTCGTCATCTTGCTTTGCTGGGTCGTGTCCTGGGCAACCACTTCCTTCTTGGCGCTCAGGCACTGCTTCATGAATGCCTTGCGCTCGTCGCCCTTTTTGCCGGTGGCGTCCTTGTTGCAGGTCGCCATCTTGCTTTGCTGGGCGGTCTTCGGCTTGTCGGCTGGCGCGGCTGCAACGGCGGGCGTGGCGGCAGGTGCAGCCTTTGCCGGTGTGGCGGGCGCTGGCATGGCGGCGGCTTTTGCAGGTGCGGCGGGCGTGGCGGACGTGGCGGGCGCGGCAGTCTGAGCCTGGACCGACAGGCCCATCGTCAGGGCAAAGGCAATGGCGCTCAGTGACAGCAATTTTTTCATGATGATTCCAATCAAAAAGGAAATCTGGTGGCGGAATTGATTTCCGGATGGAAATCCAACCCATAACGCGGCAGGGCACGAATCCGATGACCGGCGCGCTGACGGGCCGTGTCATGCAACCGGCTGCTGTTGGCTTGACCGTAAAATCCGGCCATGCTTTCGATTAAAAAAGACCTGCTCTCCGACCTGGCCGCCGCGCTGGAACAACTCTCACCCGGGGCTGGCGACAAAGCCGCCTTTGAATCGCCCAAAGTGGCGGCCCATGGCGATTTTGCCTGCACGGCGGCCATGCAGCTGGCCAAGCCCCTCAAACAAAACCCGCGCCAGGCCGCCGAAGCGCTGCGCGCCCTGCTCTTGCCGCTGCCCGCTTTCGAACGCTGGGTGGAGGCGCTCGAAATTGCCGGGCCCGGCTTCATCAACGTGCGGCTCAAGCCCGCCGCCAAGCAGGAAACCGTGCGCGAGGTGCTGCAGGCAGGTCCGGCCTACGGCACGCAGCCGGCCGGCAAGGGCCGCAAGATGATTGTCGAGTTTGTCTCGGCCAACCCGACCGGCCCGCTGCATGTCGGCCATGGCCGGCAGGCCGCGCTGGGTGATGCGATCTGCAACCTGTACGCCACGCAGGGCGCGCAGGTTCACCGCGAGTTCTACTACAACGACGCCGGCGTGCAGATCCAGACCCTGGCGACCAGCACGCAGTTGCGGGCCCGGGGATTCAAGCCGGGCGACGCCTGCTGGCCGAACGACCCGGACAACCCGGCCAGCAAGGGGGTCTACAACGGCGACTACATCGCCGACATCGCCGCCGACTTCCTGGCCGGCAAGACGGTCAGCGCCGACGACCGCGAATTCACCGCCTCGGGCAATGCCCTGGACCTGGACGCCATCCGCCAGTTCGCTGTTGCCTACCTGCGCCATGAGCAGGACCTGGACCTGCGGGCTTTTTCAGTGCGGTTCGACAACTATTACCTGGAATCCAGCC
This sequence comes from Polaromonas sp., assembly GCA_028292045.1. GTDB lineage: Bacteria > Pseudomonadota > Gammaproteobacteria > Burkholderiales > Burkholderiaceae_C > Polaromonas. Next base: position 5,219 of record JAQGMZ010000229.1, read on the forward strand.
TGTACAGCGAAGGCCGGGTCGACAGCGCGGTGCAGCGGCTGAAGGATGCCGGCAAGACCTACGAGCAGGACGGCGCGCTCTGGCTGCGCTCGACCGACTATGGCGACGACAAGGACCGGGTCATGAAAAAGACCGACGGCAGCTACACCTACTTCGTGCCCGACGTGGCCTACCACCTGTCCAAATGGGAGCGCGGCTACGCCCGGGCCATCAACATCCAGGGCATGGACCACCACGGCACCATTGCCCGGGTGCGCGCCGGGCTGCAGGCGGCTGATGCCGGCGTTCCCCCGGGCTACCCCGACTATGTCCTGCACACCATGGTGCGGGTGGTCCGGAACGGCGAAGAGGTGAAGATTTCCAAGCGCGCCGGCAGCTATGTCACGCTGCGCGACCTGATCGAATGGACCAGCGCCGACGCGGTGCGCTTTTTCCTGCTCAGCCGCACGCCCGACACCGAATACGTGTTCGACATTGACCTGGCCCTGGCCAAGAACAACGAGAACCCGGTGTACTACGTGCAGTACGCGCATGCGCGCATCTGCTCGGTGCTGACTGCCTGGGGCGGCGATGAAGCCGGCCTGAAAACCGTTGACCTGTCGCCCCTGCAAAGCCCGCAGGCGCAGGCGCTGATGCTGCTGCTGGCCAAGTACCCCGACATGCTCAGCCATGCGGCCGCCGGTTTTGCGCCACATGACGTGGCTTTTTACCTGCGCGAACTCGCCGCCTGCTACCACAGCTACTATGACGCCGAGCGCATCCTGGTCGATGACGAAGCCGTGAAGCTGGCCCGCCTGGCGCTGGTCGCCGCGACTGCGCAGGTGTTGCACAATGGCCTGGCGGTGCTGGGCGTCAGCGCCCCGCGCAAGATGTAATCGGCCTGCAAACTCCAACCTTTAAAAAACATCCAAGTCATATGCAAGTTACGGCCAAGTCGTGGGAATACGGTATGAAAAAGCAACGCGGCGGAACCCTGCTGGGTCTGGTGATAGGCGCGCTGGTGGGCCTGGGCATTGCGCTGACCGTGGCGGTGTATGTCACCAAGGTGCCGGTGCCCTTCATGAACAAGAGCCCGTCGCACAATCCGGACAGCGATGCCGCGGAAGCGCGTAAAAACAAGGACTGGAATCCGAATGCGCCCCTGGCCGGGAAAAATCCTGCCAAGCCAGCGCCTTCGGCATCGGGCGAACTGAACCTGCCGGCCGAACCCGAGGCGCCCCTGGCCAGCACCGTGCCTGATCCGGTGGTGTCGCCCGACGAAACGAAAAAAGCCGAGCGCGCTGTGAAGCCGCCGAAAGCCGCAACAGCGCCTGCGCTGACGGCATCGGCACCTGTGGCCACGGCCAGGCCGCCCCGCTCCGCGTCCACCGACCCGCTGGGGGACCTGGCCAAGGCCCGGTCCGAAAGTCCGGCCTTTGCCTCGGGTTCCGACCCTTTCAACTATTTCATCCAGGCCGGCGCTTTTCGCACGCCCGAGGACGCCGAACAGCAGCGCGCACGGCTGCTGCTGCTGGGCATGCAGGCCAAGGTGAGCGAGCGCGAGCAGTCAGGCCGCACGGTGTACCGGGTGCGCGTGGGCCCGTTCGATAAAAAGGATGACGCCGACAAGGTCAAGGACAAGCTGGACAACAGTTCGATTGAAACCGCGCTCGTCCGGGTGCAGCGTTAAGCCGGGTTCAGGCTGAACTTTTCCGGCCGGCTGTGTCCAACACCTGCAACATCGACCCTAGGAGACAGATTCAATGCAACGTCGCGAGTTTTCAATTTCAGCCGTCACGCTGGCCGCAGCCACGGGCGTTTCGGCGCTTCCCGCCCTGGCGCAAGCCCAGGCCAGGCCTTTCCAGAATGGGTCGGACTACCTGACGCTGGACAAGCCGGCGCCCACCGAAGCGCCGGCCGGCCAGGTCGAGGTGGTCGAGTTTTTCTGGTACAGCTGCCCGCACTGCAACATGTTCGAGCCGGCGTTCGATGCCTGGTCCAAGAAATTGCCCAAGGATGTGTCGGCGCGCCGCGTGCCCATTGCCTTCAGGCCCGACTTCGAGCCGCAGCAGCGGCTGTACTACGTGCTCGAAAGCCTGGGCAAGGTCGACGAACTGCACAAAAAAGTGTTCAACACCATTCACCTTGAAAAGCAGTTGCTCAACACAGCCGACCAGATCACCGCCTGGGCCGAAAAGCAGGGCATTCCCAAGGCGAAGTTCCTTGAGATGTACAACTCGTTTTCCGTCAGCACCAAGGCGCGCAAAGCCACCCAGCTGCAAGACGCCTATGCACTCGATGGCGTGCCTGCGCTGGGCATCAACGGCCGTTATTTCACCTCGGGCACGCAGGCCAAGACGCTGGAGCGTTCGCTGCAGGTGGCCGATTACCTGATAGGCCAGTCGCGCCAGACTGCGGGTTCAGCCGCCAAGCCAGTCAAGTCCTAGGACCGTACCGCCCGGTCAGCCCGGCCGGACCAGGCAGGAAGCGCAGCTTTGGCTGGCGGCCCGCCCGGTCCGGCTTGTTGCTTTTCAGAGGTAGGGCAGGGTTTCATGGCTACAATGGCCCATCTCCAGCAGCAAGATTCGTGCCTTATGAAATTCCCTTTTGTATCCCTATTGCTGGTTGCCGTCGTGACGGCCGGCGCCGCGCTGCCGGCCGCCGCTGAAAAAGGCGACCGCGACAAGCCCATGAATGCCGAGGCCGACTCCCTGCGGTATGACGACCTCAAGCAGACCACCGTCTTCATCGGCAATGTGGTGATCACCAAGGGCACCACGATCATTCGCGGCGCGCAGGTCGATGTGAGCCAGGACCCTGAGGGCTACCAGCAGGCGGTGGCCATCGGCGCGCCCGGCAAGCTGGCCTTTTACCGCAAGAAGCGCGACGGGGTCGATGAATACATTGAAGGCGAAGGCGAGCGCATTGAATACGACAGCCGCGCCGACCTGGTCAAGTTCATCAAGCGAGGCGTGGTTCGCCGCTACAAGGGCGCCGTGCTGAGCGACGAAACCACCGGCGCGCTGATCGTGTACGACAACAACACCGATGTGTTCACTGTCGATGCCGGCGACAAAAACCTCAACCCCGCCAACCCCGGCGGACGGGTCCGTGCCATGCTTTCGCCACGCGGTGCCTTGCCTGGCGCCAGTTCCGTAACGCCGCCACCCGGCGGGCCCCGGCCTGTGCTGCGCCCCAGCACCTCGCTGGGCACCGGCACCGCCCCGAAAGCACCCTGAACGCATGGCTGAAACGATTGAAACCTTGATCCCGCCCGAAGGGGCCGCCCGCACCGAGGCGCCGAGCAGCCTGGTCGCCCAGGGGCTGCGCAAATCCTACGGCAGCCGCACGGTGGTGCAGGATGTGTCGCTGACCGTGCAGAAAGGCGAAGTTGTCGGTTTGCTGGGGCCCAACGGGGCGGGCAAGACCACTTCGTTCTACATGATTGTTGGCCTGGTGCGGGCCGACGCGGGCGAGATCACCCTGGACGGCCAGCCGGTCGAGCACATGCCGATCCACCGGCGCGCGCGCCTGGGGCTGAGCTACCTGCCGCAGGAAGCGTCCATTTTTCGCAAGCTCAACGTGCAGGAAAACGTGCGTGCCGTGCTGGAGCTTCAGCGCGATGCCGCCGGCAAGCCGCTGGGCCGCGCAGACATCGAGTCGCGGCTCGATGCCTTGCTCAACGACTTGCGCGTGACCCATTTGCGCGACTCTCCCGCACTGTCGCTGTCGGGCGGCGAGCGCCGCCGGGTCGAGATCGCCCGCGCCCTGGCCACGCAGCCGCGCTTCATCCTGCTGGACGAGCCGTTTGCCGGCATCGACCCGATTGCCGTGATCGAGATCCAGCGCATCATCGGTTTTCTCAAGTCGCGGGGCATTGGCGTGCTGATCACCGACCACAATGTGCGCGAGACCTTGGGCATTTGCGACCATGCCTACATCATCAGCGACGGCCAGGTGCTGGCCAATGGCACGCCCGCCGAGATTGTTGGCAACGCCGATGTGCGCAGGGTGTACCTGGGCGAACACTTCAAGATGTGATGCCCCCACGGTCGCTCACTTCGTGTAGCTCCCTGCCCCCCGGGGGGGCCGCTGCGCCTGTTGTGGCCCGGCAAAGCCGGTTCCACGGCCCCTGCTTGGGCAGAGGGCGCGCGCCCACGTTCCGGAAGGCGGGCTCGTGAAGCAGGGGTTGTCACTCAGGGTTTCGCAGCACCTAGCGCTCACGCCGCAGCTGCAGCAGTCAATCCGGCTGCTGCAACTGTCCACGCTGGAGCTGAGCCAGGAAGTCGACCAGATGCTGGACGAGAATCCTTTTCTGGAGCTGGCGGACGATGCGGCGCCGCGCGAGGAATTTGGCCTGGACCAGGTTGACACGCCGGTCAGCCAGGACAACCGTGAATTTGAATCTGCTACGGATTCAATAGCTGTGAATACAGACACAGCAAGCGCCACCAGCCTGAAAGAGTCTGAAACCACGCCAGAAGCCGGCACCGAGGCTTCGCTGGAGGAAAGCTGGGACGGCGACGGCTCGGTCGAGTCTTCGCCGGACGACAGCGAATGGGGCGGCGATGCGCCGGCGCGCAAGAACAACATTGACGACAGCGACGCCGAAGCCTCTGACCTGACCGGCGCGCATGAATCCTTGCAGGACCACCTGCACCGGCAGGCCCTCAGCCTGCGCCTGTCCGACCTGGACCGCGCCGCCCTGCACTTTTTGATCGAGTCGCTCAATGACGACGGCTACCTCGAGGACAGCGTGTCCCTGCTGGCCAGCGGGCTGGCCGCCGGCAACCCGGAGCAGGCCGAAGAACTGGAAGAGCATTTCGCCGTGGCGCTGAAGCTGCTGCAGTACATGGAGCCGGCCGGCGTCGGCGCGCGCAGCCTGGCCGAATGCCTGGGCCTGCAGCTGCTTGACTGCAAGGACGGCCCCGAGGCGCGCGCCGCCATTGCCATTTGCAGGCAACCCATGGAACTGCTGGCCAAGCGCGATGTCAAGCGCCTGTCGAACCTGTGCAAATTTCCCGAGGAGGCCATCAAGGGCGCCATCGCCCTGATTGCCCGGCTCGACCCCAAGCCCGGCCGCCGCTTTGCCAATGTCGAGCGCAACCTGATCGTGCCCGACGTGATGGTGGTCAAATCCGGGCGGGGCTTCAAGGTCACCCTGAACAGCGACGTCATGCCCCGGCTGCGGGTCCACGACATCTACGCCAGCGCCCTGCGCCAGCACAACGGCAGGGGCGGCGGCCCGGCGCTGCAGCAGCGGCTGCAGGAGGCGCGCTGGTTCATCAAGAACATCCAGCAGCGCTTTGACACCATCCTGCGCGTCAGCAGCGCCATCGTCGAGCGGCAAAAGAATTTTTTCACCCACGGCGAGCTGGCCATGCGCCCGCTGGTGCTGCGCGAGATCGCCGACGAGCTGGGCCTGCACGAATCGACCATCTCGCGCGTGACCACCGCCAAGTACATGGGCACACCGTTCGGCACCTTCGAGCTGAAGTATTTCTTTGGCTCCGGGCTGGGCACCGAAAGCGGCGGAAACGCATCGAGCACCGCCGTGCGCGCCCTCATCAAGCAGTTCATCGCCATTGAGAGCCCTAAAAAACCGCTCAGCGACAACCAGATTTCCGAAATGCTCAAGGAACAAGGCATCGAGTGCGCCCGCCGCACGGTCGCCAAATACCGCGAAGCGCTGCGCATCGCGCCGACCAATCTGAGAAAGTCGTTATGAGGCCCCACGGTCGCCCACTGCGTGTGGCTCCCTGCCCCCGAGGGGCCGCTGCGCCTGCGGTCTGGCAAAGCCAGTCCCGCGGCCCCTGCTGGTGGGGATGCGCAGGTCGCCGGCTCGCTTGGCCGGCCTTTCTTATCCCCCTCTCCGTTTGGGATCGGGTTGGGTTGAGGGCCGGCGGTCGCGGTTTGAGCCGCAAGGAACGCACATCGCCTGCAGCCATTTGAAAAAACCACCATGAACCAACTCCAACTCTTCCTCCCCTGCGCCGCCGGCGTTGAAAACCTGCTGGCTGCCGAAGTCCGGCGCATCACCGGCCTTGACGGCAAGGCCTGGCGCGCCGGCGTGCAGCTGCAGGGCTCATGGCGCGAAGCCATGCAGCTCAACCTGCACAGCCGCCTGGCCCAGCGCGTGCTGGTCGAGCTGCACCACGGCCAATACCGCAGCGAGCAGGATCTGTACAACGCGGCGGCCAGCGTGGCCTGGGAAATCTGGTTCACGCCCGCCCAAACGTTCAAGGTCGAGATCACCGCCCAGCACAGCCCGCTGCAAAGCCTGAATTTTGCCGGGCTGAAGATCAAGGACGCGATTGCCGACCGTTTCCGCCACAAGTTCAACGATGTGCGCCCCAGCGTGGACACCCGCTGGCCCGACGTGCGCGTGTATGCCCACCTGACCACCGACACCGTAACGGTGTACATCGACACCTCGGGCGAGCCGCTGTTCAAGCGCGGCTGGCGCGAGGACAAGGGCGACGCGCCGCTAAAGGAAACGCTGGCCGCCGCGATGATCGCCGCCAGCGGCTGGGACGAGTTGTGCCGGCAGGGCGTGCCGCTCTACGACCCGTGCTGCGGCTCGGGCACCATCGTCATCGAGGCCGCGCAGATCGCCTGCAGCATCGCGCCCGGCATCAACCGCAAATTTGCCTTCCAGAAATACCTGCCCTTCCAGCCCCATGTGTGGGACGGTCTGCTCGACCAGGCCGAAGCAGCCATCACCGAGCCGACAGCGCCCGTGTTCGGCAGCGACGTGTCGTTCCGCATGGTTGATTTTTCCGAGCGCAATGCGGAGCGCGCCGGCGTGGCCAACGTCGTGCAGGTGCGCGGCGGCGACGCGCTGCAGCGCATGCCGCCCGCACCCGGCGGCGTGATGCTGGTGAACCCGCCCTACGGCGAGCGCATCGACGTGGCGGGCGTGGCCGGCATCACCGGCATGCAGAGCCGTGACCAGCGCGACCAGCGGCGCCAGCAGGTGGACGACTTTGGCCAGCCCCTGCACCGCGACGAGCGGGACACGCGCGATGAAGCCGCTTTCGACACGCCGCGCGACCGTTCGGCCAACCCCGGCCGCGAGCAGGCACAAAACGCCTGGGGTAAAGATGCCTCCGACTTCTTCCCGCAACTGGCCGCGCACTGGAAGAAAAACTACGCCGGCTGGACCGCCCACGTCCTCACGCCCGACCTGAAACTGCCGGGCAAGATGCGGCTGAAGGAATCGCGCCGCGTGCCGATGTGGAACGGCCCCATCGAATGCCGGCTGTTTCGCTTTGATATGGTGGCCGGCTCGGCGCGCGGCAAGCCGGCCGATCCGCCCACAGCGTGATGTTGAAAGCGGATGCGGCGCACAACGATGGCGAAGTCGCGGGGCCGCTGACCGAGGCGCCCCGGCAAACCGTGGTCATCGACACCAACATCGTCCTGGATGTGTTCGTCTTTGCCGACGCCGCCGCCAAGCCGGTGAAAAAAGCGCTGGAAACCGGCGAACTCGACTGGATTGCCACCCGGCCCATGCGCGACGAACTCGCCCGCGTGCTGGCCTACCCGCAGATCGCGCCGCGCCTGGCGTTCTACCGGCTGAGTGCCGATGACGTGCTGGCGTCCTTCGACCGCCACGCCCGCCAGCTTGAAATCCCCGTGAAGGCCAGGCTGACCTGCAGCGACCCCGACGACCAGAAGTTCATCGACCTGGCCGTAGCCGGCCAGGCCCTGCTGCTGAGCAAGGACCGGCACGTGATTTCGATGTCGAAAAGACTGCTGGCGCATGGCGTTAAAGCACAATCTGCTATTTAATTTATAGCATCAACTAACAACTTATCCACGATGACCCCCCCTGACACTGACCCTGTAAAACCTGCCGACCCCGTCTGGATGGAAACCGAAGCCTTCGACGAACTGGACACCATCCTGGACGACTTGCGCGGCCGCTACGACGAAACGCCGCAATGGGAATTTTGCGAAGGTTTCATGGCGGCCGTGATCTGCTCGCGCCGCCCGATTCCCGCTGATGAATACCTGGCCGTGCTGCTCGGCCTGCCCGCCGAAGGCGAAGAGCCCGACGAAGACACCGGCTCGTTCGCCAGCGACGCGCAGCGCGACCGGTTTCTCGCGCTGTGGACGCAGCGCTGGAAAGAAGTGGCCACGGCGCTGGACGCCGAAGTCGATTCGCTGGAAGACGACGCCTGCTACCACCCGGAAGTCATGGACATTCGCGGCGTGGTGGCCGACATGCCGCCCGAGGAGCAGGCGGCTTTCGCCAAGGAAGACCTGCCGGCGTTTGCGCAGGTCTGGGCGCTGGGTTTCATGTTCGCCGTCGAAAGCTGGTCCGACGAATGGGCGGCGCCGCGCGACAAGGACGCCGCCAAATGGCTCGACGGCGCGCTGCAGGCAGTGGTGGCCATGACCGAAGACGACACCGGCGAGCCCCAGGTCTCGCCCTTGAGCGAGGAAGGCACGCCGAGCACCAGCATCGCCCGCCTCAACGCCTTTGGCGAAGCCATCTGGGCGGTGTACGACCTGCATGAGTTGTGGAAGACCCTGGGCCCGAAAGTCGAAACCCTGCGCAAGGAAGCCACGCCGGGGCGCAACGACCCGTGTTCCTGCGGCAGCGGAAAAAAATACAAGAAATGCTGCGGGGCCTAAAGCCGGTGCAGGCAGGTTCGGCGCCTTTGGCGCAAAGGCAAGCGGCCGTTACAGCGGTTGGGTTGTGGAAGCACGCCTTGGCAGACGGTCGGGGCCTGGGTAGGGCAAAGTCAACCCGGGGTTAGGGCATAGGAGACATTGCCGCTGGTCAGGATGGATTGCAAGCTCAAGGGGAAACTTCTGACGCGGCGCTGGAGACGGCTGCGGGAAGATCGGATGCATTCGCCGGCCCATTCCCCATTCCTCAACCTGCCCGAGATAGCCATGCAAACCAACCTGTCGCGCCCTGCCCCTGATGTTCACACCCTGATGAACGAGCCCATCAACATCAACGAAGACGCGTCGATCGACTACTGGCTTGCCGCCTTGAGGTGCAGTGAACTGGAACTGCGCATGGCTGTCGCGCAAGTCGGCACCGGAGCGCGCGATGTCGGCACCGAGCTGGGCCGGGTGGTATGACGGCACGCTCGAGCCTTTCTTCGGCCTCGCTCAAGCTGCGCGTTGAAGAATCGTCGCCGGGACTTTTTTTCTGGATCGTCACCCAGCTCTCCGCGCAGGAGCAGGCCGCCGAAGTGTGCATCGACACTTCAGACCACCCTTACCCCTCGCATGAAGCGGCCATGCGCGTGGGCATGGCCTGCCTCAAGGCATACCGGTCGGCTGCCGCCGACTGGTTGTCGATGCTGCCTGCGCGGCCCGCCGCACCGCTGTACGGGCTGGACGGCTTGAACTGAGCAAATCGCCGGCGGCCCCAGCGTTCAGCAAGCCGTCCTGCCTATATCGGGTCAGATTTATCCTGGCGCAGGTATTTTTCCAGGTTGGCCCGTGCCTGCTTCTTGACCATTTTTCGAAAAAACGGCGTCCACCCCAGCAGCGCGCCGGGAACGCCGAGCGCCTGGCGCGACCAGTACCAGAAATCGAAGCTGTCGCGCTGGCGCATGATCAGGCCGGCCTCGTTGAACTCGAACACGCTGTCGATGGCGTTGCGCACCTGGCGCCCTGAGGCGCTGAAACGGTAATCGGCCACCCAATGGGCTCTGCCTTGCCGGTGGTCGGCCTCGACTCCGCTGCAGACGAGCTTCCAGGCGGCGCGGTTTTTGGCCCGGGTCGCTTCGCACAGCATGCGCCACATGCCGCTGACCTGTGCATGGCCGCGCAGCGAAAACACCTCGTCGTCAAACTGCGCATCGGGCGCATAGCAGGCGGCCATGGCGTCCGCGTCAAGCTGCGCAAAGGCGGCGTAAAAGCCGGCGAGCCGGGTCTGGTTGGGATGCATGGGGTTCCTTGGGCGGGCTGCAGCGCATGCGGGAAGATGGCTGGGTTACAGTCCTTGCGAACTTTAACCCAGCCGCTTCATGCCTTGACGCGGCGCATGCTTGCGCCGGGAGTAAAGGCCCTTGAGGCGCTTGGCGCCTGGAAAACGGCTTATACGCTATGAAAGAAATAGCTGCTTACATATAGCTGATATGGCTTTCAGCGTTACCAGTTTAAAATTCAAATTTTTATGCGCGCAGCTTTGCTGCGGTCCGCGTGTTCATTCTTGACGCGGTTCCTGTGGGCTGTTCCGTTGCCGCCCACATCACGTGATGGCCTGGTGGCGGAGGGTCTGTCAGGGCAAGCGCAGCGCCAGGTGAAAAGTCGGGTTGGGAAAAGTCAGTCATGGCGTTACGTGAAAGGCAGGGCTGGTTCAAGTCCTTGATCGGGCTGGCTGCGCGCCTGCCCTGGTGGCTGGGCTTGGCGCTGGCGGTGCTGGTCTATGGCGGCCTGCACCACATGGCGCAAAAGCCACTGGGCACCGCGAAGCCGGGGCAGATGGAAAGTTTTCTCCTGTCTGCGGTGGCGCACGGGCTGGCGCTGGCGGGACAATACCTGTTGCCGCTGTTGTTCGGCTTTGGCGCGCTGCTGTCGGCCTTCCGGCAGGACAAGGCCGCACGGCTGCATGCCGCTGCCGCCAGCCGCCCGGGCGCCCTTGACGCCATGAGCTGGCAGGAGTCTGAAATCCTGGTCGGCGAATACTTCCAGCGCCAGGCTTATGGTGTGACCGACAACGGCGGGGGTGGCGCCGACGGGGGCGTGGACATGGTGCTGCACGGCGACGACGGCAGCCACTTGGTGCAATGCAAGCACTGGCGCGCCCTGCGGGTCGGCGTGCAGCCGGTGCGTGAGCTGTACGGCGTCATGGCGGCACAGGGCGCGGCCGGCGGCTTTGTCGTCGCCTCGGGCGAGTTCACCGAAAACGCCGTTCGCTTTGCCGATGGCCTGGCGCTGACCCTGGTCAACGGAAGCACCCTGCTGCGCGGCATCCGGGCGCAGGCCGGCAGCGGCCCGGCGGCCGCCAGGCCCGCCAACCTGTGCACGCCGGACTGCCCGGTGTGCGGCGCGGCGATAGTGCTGCGCCAGGCGCGCAGCGGCGCCAATGCCGGCACGCAGTTCTGGGGCTGCAGCCGCTATGCGCAGGACCGCTGCCGGGGCACGCGCGAGGTGGATTGATGCCGGCGGGGAACAACGGACCGCTATCAAAATAGCAGCTATCCACGCTTATGGAACTTGCGCAGGCGGCTATTATTATTAAAAAACTCGCGCTATGCAGCAACGCGCAGCCAGACGCGGAATAATGCACAGCTTGCGCGCATTGCGCGGCGGCCACCCGTACTTCCTCGATCCGAAAGAAAACCATGCCCACCTACCACGTCGAAATGCTCGAAGGCCGCACGCTGGCGCAAAAGAAAAAGCTGGTCGAGGCGATCACCCGCGTCAGCGTTGAAATCCTGGGCGGGCAGCCGGATTCGGTCGATGTCTTGATCACCGACATCAAGCCCGAGAACTGGGCCACCGGCGGCAAGCTCTGGTCGGAACCCAGAAGCTGATGCCCGGCCGGGACCCCCGCGCTTGAACGCCCTGCCGTCGCCATCGTCCATCGCCGCCCTGCAGGCGCGCTTCGGCCCGCGCTACCGCTGGCTGCTGCTGATCGCCGTGATGGTCGGCACGATGGCGTCGATCATGTCGTCGACCATCGTCAACGTGGCGATTCCCGACATGAGCCAGCACTTTGCGCTGGGCCAGGGCCGGGCGCAGTGGGTCACGTCGGGCTTCATGGTGGCCATGACGGTGTCCATGCTGACCACGCCGTGGCTGCTCGCGCGCTACGGCTACCGCCGCACTTATGCTGGCAGCATGCTGCTGCTGATGGCCGGGGGCATCGGTGGCGGCCTGGCCGCCGACTTTGGACTGGTGCTGGCCGCGCGCGTCGCCGAAGGGGTGGCGGCGGGCGTGGTGCAGCCGATTGCGGCCATCATCATCATGCGCGCCTTCGGCTCGCACGAGCAGGGCCGGGCCAGCGGGCTGTTCGGCATGGGCGTGGTGCTGGCGCCAGCCCTGGGACCGAGCGTGGGCGGCGTGCTGGTCGACCTGTTCGGCTGGCGCTCGATTTTCTTCATGGTCGTGCCCCTGTGCCTGCTGTCGCTGTGGATGGCCTACCGCTATGTGCCCGACAGCGCGCCGGGCGGTGCGGTGGCCGACCGCGAGGGCCAGATGATCGACTGGCGCGGCATGCTGCTGGCAGGAGTGGGCACGCTGTGCCTGCTCAACGGGATGGTCGCGCTGCAAGGCCAGGGCAGCCACCCGCTGCAGGCCGCTGCCCTGCTGGGCACCGCGCTGGCGTCGCTGGCCGGGTTCATCGGCTGGCAGCGGCGCATGCTGGCCACTGGCCGTGAACCGCTGATGAACCTGGCGCTGTTCGGCAACCGGCCCTTCGCCATGGGCAGCGTGGTGGCCTTCATCTACGGCACGGCGCTGTTCGGCTCGACCTACCTGCTGCCGGTCTACATGCAGCTGGGCCTGAATTTGTCGGCCTCGCATGCCGGCACGGTGCTGCTCCCCGCCGGCATCGTGCTGGCCGCGACGATTGCCATTGTCGGGCGCCTGGCCGACCGGCAGCCGACCTGGCTGCTGGTCACCGTCGGCCTGGGGCTGCTGGCGGTGTCGTTTACGCTGATGATGACGCTCAAGCTGAGCTCGGCGCTCTGGCTGCTGGCCCTGTGGGCAACGCTGGGGCGCATCGGGCTGGGCTTTATTCTGCCGTCGCTCAACCTGGGCTCGCTGCGGCCGCTGCCCAGGGAGCTGGTGTCGCAGGGCGCCAGCGCGATCAGCTTCGTGCGCATGCTGGGCGGCGCGATTGGCGTGAGCCTGTGCGGCATCGTGCTCGAATGGCGGCTGGCCGCGCATGGCGATTCGCTGTCCGTGGCCGCCAGCAGCCCGGCGCGGCTGGCCGCATTCAATGAATCGTTCCTGATGTTGGCCGCGCTGTGCGTGGTCGCCATGGCGGCGGCGCTGCAGCTTCGCGTGCCGCCGCCCGCCGCTCATTCCGGAGATTGACCATGTGCCAGCTGCTCGGCATGAACTGCAATGCGCCCACCGACGTGACCTTCAGCTTTCGCGGCTTTGCGCAGCGCGGCGGCCGCACCGACCACCATGCCGACGGCTGGGGCATCGCTTTCTTCGAGGGCGACGGCGCGGGCGATGGCAAGGGCTTGCGCCATTTCGTCGACCACCTGCCGGCCTGCGAGTCGCCGGTGGCCGAGCTGATTCGCCGCTACCCGATCAAGAGCCGCAATGTGATCGCGCACATCCGCAAGGCCACGCAAGGCCCGGTGGCGCTGGAGAACTGCCACCCTTTCGTGCGCGAGCTGTGGGGCCGCTACTGGGTGTTTGCGCACAACGGCAACCTGGTCGATTTTTCGCCGCGCCTGCATGGCAGCTTCCGGCCGGGGGGCAGCACCGACAGCGAACGCGCTTTTTGCTGGATCATGCAGGAGCTGGCCAAGTCGCATGCCGATGTGCCGAGCGTCCCCGAGTTGACGCTGACGCTGCGTGAACTGGCGGCCCAGGCGGCCAGGCACGGCACCTTCAACTTTTTGCTGAGCAACGGCCAGGCGCTGTGGGCGCATGCGTCCACCAGCCTGGTGTACGTGGAACGCCGCCACCCGTTCGCCCATGCCACGCTGAGCGACGAAGACGTGAGCATGAACTTTCAGGAGCACACGCAGCCGACCGACCGGGTGGCCGTGGTGGTGACGGCGCCGCTGACGACCAACGAAAGCTGGACCGCTTTCGCGCCGGGCGAACTCATGGTGTTTCAGGGCGGCGTGCGGGTCGATGCCTGAGCGCCGGGCTGGGCTTCAGGCCAGCCCGGCTTCCAGCGCATCGATGAACATGGCCGCCACGTCAAAACCGGCCTGGTCGAAGATTTCCTGAAAGCAGGTCGGGCTGGTGACGTTGATCTCGGTCACGCAGTCGCCGATCACGTCGATGCCCGCCAGCAGCAGGCCGCGCGCGGCCAGCACCGGGCCGATGGCCTCGGCAATTTCCAGGTCGCGCGCCGACAGGGGCTGCGCCACCCCCAGACCGCCGGCCGCCAGGTTGCCGCGCACTTCGGTGCCCTGCGGAATGCGCGCCAGGCTGAACGGCACCGGCTTGCCGCCGATCACCAGCACGCGCTTGTCGCCCTTGACGATTTCGGGCAGAAATTTTTGCACCATCACGCTCTCAAGGCCGTTCTTGTTCAGCGTCTCGATGATGCTGCCCAGGTTCAGGCCGTCGGCCTTGACGCGAAAAATCCCCATGCCGCCCATGCCGTCGAGCGGTTTCAAAATAATGTCCTGGTGCTGGGCATGAAAGCGCTTGATGTCGACCGCATCGCGCGTGACCAGCGTGGGGCCGATGAACTGGGCAAACTCCATGATGGCGAGTTTTTCAGGGTGGTCGCGCAGCGCGCGCGGCTTGTTGAACACCTTGGCGCCTTCGCGCTCGGCCTGCTCCAGCAGGTGGGTGCTGTAGACGTATTCGCTGTCAAACGGCGGGTCCTTGCGCATGATGACGCAGCCCAGGTCCTTGAGCGGCTGCGGCCGCTCATCGGGATGCTGCTGCTCGGCGGCGAACCAGTGCACGGCATCGCCGGTCAGCGTGATGTCGCGCACGAAGGCCGTCACCGGCGAGCCTTGCTGCCACATGATGTCCCCGGGCTCGCAGGCCATGACACGGTGGCCGCGCCGCTGGGCCTCGCGCATCATGGCAAAGGTGGTGTCCTTGTAGATTTTGAAAGACTCAAGCGGATCGGCGACAAAAAGAATGTTCATGGAGGTGGGGAGCCCTGTCAAGGTAGAGGATTGGTGCCGGCGTTGGACTGGCATGCGCGGCGCCGCAGCAGCGTATTGTTGTACAAACAGCGTCACAGCGCGGCCGGCCGGCCTTTATCGCCCCGCCGCTCAAATCTCGATCTTGCTGCCCAGTTCCACCACCGAGTTGTTCGGCAGTTTCATGAAGTCTGCGGCACCGCTGGCATTGTGGTGCATCTGCGCAAACAGCTTTTCCCGCCAGATGGCCATGCCGCTGCCAATGGTCGGAACCACGGTGTCGCGCGACAGGAAATAGCTGGTCGTCATGGCTTCGAGTTGGCAGCCCTGGTTTTTTACGGCCTGCAGCGCCTTCGGAAGGTCCAGGTCGTTCATGAATCCGTAGTGCACGTTGATCTGCCAGCAGGCGTGGCCCAGCGCCAGCACCTCGAGCCGCTTGTTTTCCTCGATCCAGGGCACCTCATGGTTATGGACGGTGACAAACAAATTTTGAGCATGCAGCACCTTGTTGTGCTTGAGGTTGTGCAGGAGTGCGTTGGGCACCATGCCCGGCTCGGCGGTCATGAAGACGGCCGTGCCATCGACGCGAACCGGCGGACTGATGAACACGGCGTCCAGAAAGCTGGGCAGGTCGATCGAGTCGCTGCTCATTTTTTTCCGCAGCAGTTCACGGCCGCGCTTCCAGGTGGTCATGACGATGCAAAGCGCCAGCGCCAGCAGCAGCGGGAACCAGCCGCCCTGCATGATCTTGAGCGAATTGGAGGCCAGGAACAGCACGTCAACCAGCAGGAAAAAACTGCTGGCCGCAATGCACAGCCACAGCGGATAGTTCCAGGCAAAACGCACGACAAAAAAGGTCAGCACGGTAGTGATCACCATCACCAGGCTGACCGAGATGCCATAGGCCGCCGCCAGCGCGGTGGACGAGCCGAACAGCCCGACGGCGGCCACCACGCCGGCCAGCAGCAGCCAGTTGACCGCCGGTATGTAGATCTGGCCGGTGTCGTGGGCAGAGGTGTGAAGGATGGTCAGGCGCGGCAGAAAACCCATCTGGATGGTTTGCTTGGCGGCTGAAAAAGCGCCCGATATCAGCGCCTGCGAGGCGATGACGGTGGCGGCGGTGGCCAGCACCACCATCGGCACCAGGGCCCAGTCGGGCATCATCAGGTAGAACGGATTTTCCGCAGCGGCCGGGTCGGCCAGCACCAGGGCGCCCTGGCCGAAATAGTTCAGCACCAGCGAGGGCATCACCAGGCCAAACCAGGCCAGCTGGATCGGCTTCTTGCCAAAGTGGCCCATGTCGGCATACAGCGCCTCGGCGCCGGTCACGCACAAAAACACCGCGCCCAGGGTGATGAAGGCAATGTTGTAGTGCTCGATCGCAAAACGCAGCCCGTGGGAGGGCAGCAAGGCCGCCAGCACTTGCGGATTGCCCAGGATTTGCACCAGCCCGGCCAGGCCGATGGCGACGAACCAGACCACCGTGACCGGGCCAAAAAACCGGCCTATGTCGCCCGTGCCGCGCCGCTGCACCGCGAACAGCAGCACCAGCACCACCAGGGAAATCGGCACCACGTAGGGCTTGGACGCCGGCGTCACGATCTGCAGGCCCTCGACGGCCGACAGCACCGAGATGGCCGGCGTGATGATGCCGTCGCCGAAAAACAGCGCCACCCCGAACACGCCGACCATGAGCAGCACGCCGCGCAGCCG